>NZ_JBHZAL010000035.1:0-79959 GCF_042754245.1 Nocardia sp. NPDC059228
TGCCGGTTCCGTTCGAGGGCACCGTGATCGAACTACACGGGGCCGCGGGCGACACGCTGAAGGTCGGCACCCCGCTGGTCACCATCCGTGGCACGAACGCCGACGCGGCCGGGCCGGCACCGGCCGCACCGGCAGGTCATGAACAGTATCGGGAGGAGGAGCGCGCAGGATCGGGCAATGTGCTCATCGGGTACGGCACCGGTTTCGATGCCCCGCGCCGACGCCGGCGGGTGCACTCCGTGGACCGATCAACCGCCGCCCCCGGGGTACATGAGCAAGCGGACGTAGTGGGATCGACCAGTACCCCGGTCCCGCCGTCCGCGCCTCGAGTCATCTCGCCATTGGTGCGAAACCTGGCCCTGAGCAAGGGAATCGACCTCTCCGCACTGACCGGAACCGGGCCCGGGGGCATCATCGTCCGCGCCGATGTCGAAAGCCACGCTGATGTCGAGAGCCCGCCCGTACTCACAGCTCCCGTGTCCGGCCCCGCCCGCTTCCATCTCGAGCGGATTCCGCTGAAGGGCCTGCGCAAGACGGTCGCCGACAAGTTGTCCACCAGTCGCCGCGAGATTCCCGACGCGACCACCTGGGTCGATGTCGATGCCACCGAGCTGCTGCGGGCCCGCGCCGCCATCAATCACGGTCTGCCACCCGAGGACCAGGTGAGTCTGCTTGCGGTGGTGGCGCGCCTGACCATCGCGGCACTGTCCAGGTATCCGGAGCTCAACGCGTCGGTGGACACCGAGCACGGCGAGATCATCCGTCACGGCCAGGTGAATCTCGGCGTGGCCGCGCAAACTCCGCGCGGTCTGATCGTTCCGGTCCTCGACCACTCCGACACCATGACCACTGTGGAGCTGGCCCATGCGCTGCGCGACACCGTCGAGACCGCGCGCGAGGGCAAGCTGCCGCCTGCCCGGTTGACCGGAGGCACCTTCACCCTCAACAACTATGGCGTCTTCGGTGTCGACGGCTCGACCCCGATCATCAATCACCCGGAAGCCGCGATCCTGGGAATCGGCCGCATTGTCGACCGGCCGTGGGTGGTCGACGGTGTGCTCACCGTCCGCAAGCTCACCCAGGTCTCGCTCAGCTTCGACCATCGGGTATGCGACGGCGGAGCGGCCGGCGGATTCCTGCGACTGTTCGCCGACTACCTGGAAAACCCCGTCGCCGCGCTGGGGAGGCTGTGATGACCGAAACCCATAGTGATGTCCTGATCCTGGGCGGCGGCTCGGGCGGCTACGCCTGCGCCCTGCGCGCCGCCCAGCTGGGCCTGACCGTTACCCTTGTCGAGGCCGACAAGGTCGGCGGCACCTGTCTACATCGCGGCTGCATCCCGACCAAGGCGCTGCTGCGTGCCGCCGAGATCGCCGAAACAGCCCGCACCGCAACCTCTTTCGGTGTCCTGACTGAGCTTCACGGCATCGACGTCGACGAGCTGCACACGTACAAGAACGGTGTCGTGCAACGCTTGCACAAAGGACTGCGCGGGCTGCTCTCCGGCGGCAAGATCAGGATCGTGGAGGGTACCGGGGTGTACTCGCCGGACCGCTCTGTCACCGTCGACGGCGTGCGCTACACCGGCGAATCGGTCGTCCTGGCGACCGGATCCCGACCGCGTCTGCTCGACGGCATCGAAGCCGGTGCCCGCATCCTCACCAGTGATCAAGCGCTGGAGCTGGACTTCATCCCGCACTCGGCGATCGTGCTCGGCGGTGGCGTCATCGGCGTCGAATTCGCCAGTCTCTGGCGTTCCTTCGGCGCCGAGGTAACGATTGTCGAAGCCCTCCCCCACCTGCTCATGGCCGAAGATCCCTGGAGCTCGACGCAATTGACGCGGGCACTGCGCAGACGCGGAATCACTGTGCGCACGAAAACCCGTGTGGCAGCAGCGAAGGAGGGCGACAACGGGGTGTCGGTGGAGCTGGCCGGGGGCGAAACGCTGGCGGCCGACGTCCTCCTCGTCGCCGTCGGCCGTACCCCGCGCAGCGCCGACCTCGCGGCGGCGGGCATCGCTGTCGACAACGGCTGCGTGGTCACCGACGACCGACTGCTTACGAATGTGTCCGGGGTGTACGCCGTTGGTGACCTCGTTGCCGGGCCCCAGCTGGCGCACCGCGGATTCCAGCATGGCCTGTTCGTCGCCGAGGAGATCGCCGGCCTCTCGCCCGTCCCGGTCGCAGACCACCTCATTCCGCGCGTGGTGTACTCGCACCCGGAACTCGCCTCCGTCGGCCTTACCGAAACCGCCGCCCGCGAACAGTACGGTGCTTGCACCGCAACGGTTTACGATCTCGCCGGCAACGGCAAGAGCCAGATCCTCCGCACCACCGGAGGTGTGAAAGTCGTGCGCGCGGGTGAAACCGGTCCGGTGGTCGGCGTCCATATGGTCGGCGACCGAATCGGTGAGTCGATTGGGGAGGCCCAACTGGCGGTCGCCTGGGAGGCACTCCCCACCGACATCGCGCCCTTCATCCACGCCCACCCCACCCAGAACGAAGCCCTCGGCGAAGCCATGCTCGCCCTGGCCGGCCGCCCACTGCACAGCCACTCCTGATCGCGCAACAACGATCGGCCCGCGGTGAACAGTGTCACCGCGGGCCGATCGTTGTGGAAACTATGAGCATAGGAAGGGTGCCGGCGCCGACGAGGGCCGAGAGCGCGTCAGGCGCGAGTCCGGATCTCGCGGCTGGTGCCTCGGAATTCGGCCACGACGATCTCGCCGCGACGCACGGTGACGTCGTAGATGCCGTTGCGGCCGTAGCGGGCCCGCTCGACGGCTTCGGCGACCAGCTCGTCGCCGGCGGTCGTCGGTTCCAGGTAGGTGATCGACGCGCCAGCGGCCACCGTGGGACGGCCGTAACCATTGCACGCCACCGCGAAGGCGCTGTCGGCGAGGAGAAAGACATAGCCGCCGTGGGTGATGGCGTGGCCGTTGAGCATGTCGTCGGTGATCTTCATGGCGAGGGTGGCGGACCCGGGTCCGTTGGCCAGCAACTGAATTCCGCAGTCTGCCGACGCGGGATCCGCGTCGAGCATGGCACGGGCGAAATTGATTCCGGTGGAATCCTCGCCGACGTATTCGTTCATCGGGTACTCCCTCGGACGAGTTCAGTGGGGGCGGTTGTCGATCAGGCGGCGTACCTTGCCCGACGATCGCTCGAGGGTCTCGGGCGCGAGTACCTCGACGCCCACGGTGATACCGATCTGCTGCTTGACCAGGTGGATCAATGTCGCGGCCGCCACCTCTCGCTCCGCGGCGGTGGCGTCGGGGCGGGCTTCGACTCGCACCGTCAGCCGATCCATCCGGCCGGGCCGGTCCAGCACGCACTCGAATTGGGGTGCCAGCGTCGGCACGGTGAGGACGATTTCCTCGATCTGGGTGGGGAACAGGTTCACGCCGCGCAGGATGATCATGTCATCGCTGCGGCCGGTGATCTTCTGCATTCTGCGCATGGTGCGTGCGGTGCCGGGCAGCAGGCGGGTGATATCGCGGGTGCGGTAGCGGATGACGGGGAATGCCTCCTTGGTCAGGGAGGTGAACACGAGCTCGCCTTCGGCCCCGTCGGGCAGCACCTGTCCGGTCTCGGGATCGATGATTTCCGGGTAGAAGTGATCTTCCCAGATATGCGGTCCGTCTTTGGTTTCCGCGCATTCCATGGCGACGCCGGGGCCGATGACCTCGGACAGCCCGTAGATGTCGAGGGCGTCGATGGCCAGTTGTGATTCGAGTTCGCGGCGCATGGCCTCGGTCCACGGCTCGGCTCCGAACACGCCGATCCGCAGGGACGTCGATGCTGGGTGGATGCCCTGGCGGGTCATGGCGTCGAGCAATGTCAGCATGTAGGACGGCGTCACCATGATGGCGTCGGGCTTGAAATCCTGGATCAGGCGCACCTGGCGCTCGGTCATGCCACCCGACATGGGAATCACGGTGCAGCCCAGTCGTTCCGCGCCGTAGTGGGCGCCGAGTCCCCCGGTGAACAGCCCGTAGCCGTAGGCGATGTGCACGACGTCGGTGGAGCGCACGCCCGCGGCGCGCAGGCTGCGGGCGATGAGATCGGCCCAGTGTCCGAGATCGCCGGCGGTATAGCCGACGACAGTGGGCTGGCCGGTGGTGCCGGAGGAGGCGTGGATGCGCGACACCTGTTCGCGCGGAACGGCGAACATCCCGAAGGGATAGTTGGCTCGCAGGTCGGCCTTGGTGGTGAATGGGAATTTCGCGAGGTCGGACAGTTCTCTCAGGTCCGACGGGTGCACACCGACCGCGTCGAATGCGGTGCGGTAGTGGGAAACGTGCTCGTAGGCGTGCTGTAGTGACCAGCGCAGCCGTTCGAGTTGCAGTGCGGCGATGCGGTCGCGAGAGGCGAATTCGATATCGTCGGCGGGAACCGTGGCGGGAATGGGAGCGACGGTGCTCAAGGGAATGTCCTGTCGGTGTGGTGATCAGGCGTCGAAGTCGACGGTGAGGGCGTCGGTGATCGGGTAGCTCTGGCAGGTGAGCACGAAGCCCGCCGCGATTTCGCTGTCCTCGAGGGCGTAGTTGCGCCGCATGTCCGCCGCCCCGTCGGTGATCTTGGCGCGGCAGGTGCCGCACACTCCGCCCTTGCACGCGAAGGGCAGATCCGAGCGCACCTGTTCGGCAGCATCCAGAATCGTCCGGTCCCGTGGCAGGTCGGCGGTGGTGGAGCGGCCGTCGAGAGTGATGGTGACCCGGCTGCTCGGCCCGGTCGTCCCCGGTTCGTGGTGGGGCTCCGGCGGTGGTGGGGTGTCGCCGACGTAGAACAGCTCGCGGTGGACGCGATCGGCGGCCACCCCGAAGTCGGCCAGCACGGTGACGGTGTCGTCCACCATGCCATGCGGCCCGCAGATCCACGCGTGGTCGATACCGTCGATATCGACCAGCGCCGTGAGGATTTCACGTAGTCGGTCGGCATCGATTCGGCCGCTGAACAATTCGACGTCGCGTGGTTCTCGGGAGAGCACGTGGATGAGCGAGAAGCGTTCGCCGTAGGCGTCTTTCAGGTCGGCGAGCTCGTCGGCGAACATGACCGAGCGGGTGCGCCGGTTGCCGTACAGCAGCGTCACCCGGCTGTCGGGGTTGGCGAGCAGCGAGGCGGCGATCGACAGCAGCGGAGTGATGCCGGACCCGGCGCCCACCAGCAGATGCCGTCCGGCGCTCGACGTGTCGGCGACGAAGCTGCCGGACGGGGGCTGCACCTCTACGCGATCGCCCGGCGTGACCTCGTGGACCAGCCAGTTCGAGAACAGGCCGCCGGATACCTCCCGCACTCCGACCCGGGGCGCCGCGCCCTGAGCAGCGCAGATCGAATACGAACGCCGCTGCTCGACGCCGTCCACCGTCCGCCGCAGTGTGAGGAATTGGCCCGGCCGGAAATGGAATTCGTCGGCAAGCCGATCCGGTACGGCGAAGGTCACCGCGACGGCGTCGTCGCACAGGCGCTGCACGGCCGCGACCTCGAGCGCGTAGAACGCGCGGGATCGGCCGATGGTAGGTGCCGTGGTCGTGGTCACCTCAGATCTCCTTCACATGATCGAACGGTTCGAGACAGTCGCGGCAGCGATACAGCGCCTTGCACGCGGTGGCCGCGAACGGCGAGACGAGTTCGGTCGCGGCCGAGCCGCAGTACGGGCAGCGCACGGAGCGCGAAGGCGCGGTCAGGGTGAGCGGGATGGGCCCGCCGGTTCGCGCCGGCGCCGGGCCCGGCGGGGAGTACCCATGTTCGCGCAGCTTGCGCCGCCCGTCGGGGGTGATCCAGTCGCTGGTCCACGGCGGCGACAGCACGGTGTCCACCCGCACGGCCACGAAACCGTTTGCGCGCAGGTCGTATTCGATGTCGGCCCGAATGGTCGCCATGGCCGGGCACCCCGAGTAGGTGGGGGTGATGGTCACGACGACCACGCCCTCGGGTTCGACCCGTACGTCGCGCAGGACGCCGAGGTCTGCAATGGTGAGCATCGGCATCTCCGGGTCCGCGACCGCCGCGGCCACCGCCCGGGCACGATCTTCTCCGGCGGTGGCGGCCGCGGTCACCATGACGCTTCCGGATGGGCGCGGGCCACGCTCTGCATCTCGGCCAGGATCAGCCCCAGCGCTTCGGTGTGCAGGCCGTCGCGTCCGGCGCGCCCGCCGACAGTGGCGGCCGAAGCCCGCTCGGGTGCAGTGGTTTCCGCAGCCCGCAGAATCGTGGTGAGGGTCTCCTCGACCTCGGTGCGCACCTGCGCGGGGTCCACGGCCACCCCGGCCGCCGCGAGCGCCGTCTCGTCCGAGGAGGTGCTGAACAATTCGGGAACGAAGGGCCAGACCTGGCCGAGCGCCCGGACCAGCCGACCGTGCGACTCGTCGGTCCCCGCGCCGAGCACGACCGCCCATCGGGCCGCGTAATCACGGTGGTAGGTCAGTTCCTTGACCCCCTTGTGCGCCACTGCCGACAGCACCGGATCCCGTGAGTCCCGCAAACGCGCGAACACCGCCAGCCGCCAGGTCGAGAAGACGAGCAGCCTGGTGATCGCCTGCGCGAAGTCGCCATTGTCGAGTTCACACAGGCGCACATTGCGGAATTCTGCGTCGGTACGGAAGAACGCCAACGCATCCTCGGGCGGAATGGGTGAGGTATCCGAGAGGTACGGCACGACGGCGGGATCCGCGGCCGCAGCACGGGCCAGCAGCAGCCGCGCCTGCCCGAGCAGGTCCAGGCCGATATTGGCCAGCGCTACCTCCTCCTCCAATTCTGGTGCGTGCGTGACCAATTCGGTCATCCTCTGGGCGCTGATCAGGGCATCGTCGGCGAGCATGAGACAGTACCGCGCCAGCGCCGAGGCGTCCGCGTCCCCAGGCACGCTCGTGTCCACCCCGGCCAGGGGATCGTCGAAGCTTGTCCCGAAGGCCCAGCGGCCGTCGTCATCGGCGGCGGCGAGACCGTCGAAGGGATTGTCGTGGTCGATCATGGCGGCGCCTCACATGTGGGGGACGGTGTCGGGGATCTCGTAGAAGGTCGGGTGGCGGTAGACCTTGTCGCGGTTGGGCGCGAAGAAGGGATCCTTTTCGGCCGGGCTGGATGCGGCGATGGTGTGCGAGGGCACCACCCAGATGCTCACGCCCTCGTTGCGGCGGGTGTAGACGTCGCGGGCGTGCCGCAGTGCCATCTCGTCGTCGGCGGCGTGCAGGGAACCCACGTGGACGTGGTTGAGTCCGCGCTTGCCACGCACGAACACCTCATACAGCGGCCATTCCGAACGAGTTCCGGTCATGGTCATGCCTCCTGGTTTCCGTTGCGGTGGGCGAATGCCGCGGCTGCTTCGCGCACCCACGCCCCGTCGTCGTGAGCGGATCGCCGGACACCGATCCGCTGCGCATTGCACGCACCGTTGCCGGCCACGACCTGCGCGAACTCGTCCCAGTCGGGTCGGCCGAAGTCGTGGGCGCCGCGGTCGGCGTTCCATGCCAGTTCCGGATCGGGCAGGGTGACACCCAGCGTCGCGGCCTGCGGAACCGTCATGTCGACGAATCGCTGCCGCAGTTCGTCATTGGTGTGGCGTTTGATCCGCCAGCGCATGGACTGCGCGGTGTTGGGTGAGGCGTCGTCGGGCGGGCCGAACATCATCAGTGCCGGCCACCACCACCGGTCGACGGACTCCTGCACCATGGCCCGCTGGGCGTCGGTGCCGCGCATCATGGTCATGAGCAGCTCGTAGCCCTGACGCTGATGGAACGACTCCTCCTTGCAGACCCGGATCATCGCGCGTGCGTAGGGACCGAACGAGCTGCGGCACAGCGGAACCTGGTTGCAGATCGCCGCGCCGTCCACCAGCCACCCGATGACCCCGACATCGGCGAAGGTCAGGGTCGGATAGTTGAAGATCGAGGAGTACTTCTGCTGGCCGGAGAGCAGTTTGCCGGTGAGGTCGCCGCGGTCCGCGCCCAGGGTTTCCGCCGCCGAGTACAGGTACAGACCGTGCCCGGCCTCGTCCTGGACCTTGGCCAGCAGGATCGCCTTGCGGCGCAGCGAGGGCGCGCGGGTGAGCCAGTTGCCTTCGGGCTGCATGCCGATGATCTCGGAGTGGGCGTGCTGGGCGATCTGGCGAATCAGGGTGGCGCGGTAGGCGTCCGGCATCCAGTCGCGTGGCTCGATACGCTGATCGGCGTCGAGTGTGGCGTCGAATCCCGCCTGCAGATCGTCGGAGACAGGGGTGTTCATGACCGAACCCTTCAGTGACCGGTGAAGACCGGGTTTGTCTTGGACAGGAAGGCAGTGACCGCGGCGCGATGGTCCGCGCTCGCGCCGAGCCGCTGCTGGGCGTCGGCTTCGTGTTCCAGCGTGTCGGCCAGATCGGCGTCCGACCGCTCCAGCAGCGCCTTCACCTCTCGGTAGGCGGCGGTCGGTCCTGCGGCCAGGCGGGCCGCGAGTTGGCGTGCCGCGGTGTCCAATTCGGAGTCGTCGACGACCCGATGCACCAGTCCCCATTCCAGGGCCCGGGCGGCGTCGATCCGATCGCCGAGCAGCATGAGCCCGGCGGCGCGCGCGGTGCCGAGGGCACGTGCCAGGCTGTGGCTCAGGCCCGAATCGCTGGCCAGGCCGATGCCGGTGAACGCGGTGGCGAAGATCGACGACTGCCCGCTGATTCGGATATCGCCCGCGAGCGCGATGCCGAGTCCGGCACCGACACAGGCGCCCTGTATCGCGACGACCACCGGTACCTGGATCCCCGCCAACGCGGTGATCAGCGGGTTGTAGTGTTCCCGGACGGTCGCCATGGCGGTGGCCGGGTCGGCGTCCAGCGCGGTCACGTGCTCGGCGAGATCCTGTCCGACACAGAAGTTCCGGCCCTCCGCGCGCAGCAGGACGGCCCGGACGCTGTCGTCGGCAGCGAGGGATCGCAAGGCGTCGAGCAGTTCCTCTTTGAGGGCGCGGTCCAGCGCGTTGGATGCCGCGGGCCGCGCCAGTGTGAGGACGGCCAGGCCATCACTCATTTCCATGGTGGCGGTGGTCATCGAGTCGTTCCTTTCGTTCCGCCGTTCCAGTCGTAGAACCCGCGTCCGGTCTTGCGCCCCAGCTCACCCCGGGCGACCTTGTCGCGCAGCAGCTGTGGGGGTTCGAAGCGGGGTCCCAGGGTGGCGGCGAGGTGTTCGGCGATCGCGAGCCGGACGTCGAGCCCGACCAGATCGGTCGACCGCAACGGGCCCATCGCATGCCGGTAGCCCAGTTCCATTGCCCGGTCGATGGATTCGGCGTCCGCGACACCGTCCTCGAGCATGCGGACGGCCTCCAGACCGAGGCACACCCCGAGGCGGCTGGTCGCGAAGCCCGGGGCGTCGTTCACCAAGACCTCGGCTTTGCCCAGCGCGGCGACCCAGCCGCGCACTCGCTCCGTGACGCCGGGGGCGGTGGCGGGGGCGCGCACCACCTCGACAAGTTTCGACGCGGGAACGGGATTGAAGAAGTGCATTCCGAGGAAGCGGCTCGGGTCCTTCAGCACCGCACCCAGTTCCGTGATGGACAGGGAACTGGTGTTGGAGGCGAGCACCGTGTCCGGCCCGACCGCCCGCTCCGCGGCAGTCAGCACTTCGGCCTTGAGTCGCGGGGTCTCCGGCACCGCTTCGATCACCAGATCCGAATCGGCGGGCAGCTCGGCGATGGCCGCAGCCAGGGTGATTCTCCCCATGATCGTGTCGATATCATCACTGCCGCCCAGCGCATTTCGGTCCGCTGCCGCAGACAGGCCATTGCGAATACGCTGCCGTGCTGCCGCAAGGTCGCCTGATTCGACGACGGTGACATCGCTGCCGAGGGTGGCGAAGGACTGGGCGATGCCCGCGCCCATCCGTCCCCCGCCGATCACCCCGATCCGTACGGCCATCGCAGTGTCGGTCATCGTGTCCTCTTCTCCAGGAATGCGGTCATCCGCTCGTACTTCTCGGCGCTGTCGAACAGCACCGCTTGGGCGATGTCATCGGCACGGGAGCCGTCGGCGACCAGCTTGGTCAGCCGCAAGGCCAGCGGTGACTGGCGCACGACGCGGTCGAGGAGTTCGTGTGCGGCGGTGACGTGTGTCCCCTCCGGGACGACGTCGAGCACCAGCCCGCACCGCAGTGCGCGGTCGGCATCCAGCCGTGCACCACCGAGCAGGACCTGCTTGGCGATCGAGGCGCCAACGAGCTCCGGCAGCCGATAACTGGCGCCCGCCGCGGCCGTGATACCCAGACCTGGTTCCGGATTCGCGAAAACGGCCGTCGGCGTGGCGATCCGGATGTCGCAGGCATAGGCCAATTCGGCGCCTCCGCCGAAGGCGTAACCGCTCACCGCGGCGATCGTCGGCAGCGGCAGCCGCGCCACCCTGTCGAACAGGGTGCGGTTGATCCCGGCCAGCGCTTCGTTCAGTCCCCGGTCACGCAATTCGGTGATATCGGCGCCACCTGCGAAGTGGTCGCCACGACCGGTGAGCAGCAATGGTCTCGGCGTATGTTCCAGCCGCTCGCAGACCCGGTGCAGCTCGGAGATCATCGCGGCGTCAATGGCATTGCGTCGTTCCGGCCGATCCAGGACCACCACCGTGCGGTCGTCGGACTCGGTGACCTCGAGGGTGGAGAACAGGCGGCTCACGGGACCTCCACCAGCATCGCCGCACCCTGACCGACACCCACGCAGAGGGTCGCGAGTCCGCGGCGCGCGCCTTCGCGCTCCATACGCCCCAATAGCGTCAACAGGATTCGTGCACCGGAGCATCCGAGCGGATGCCCCAGCGCGATCGCGCCGCCGTCGGCGTTGACGATCTCCTCGTCCAGCTTCAACTGCCTCATCACGCCCAGCGACTGGGCGGCGAACGCTTCGTTCAGCTCGACCGCACCGAGATCACCGACCGCCCACCCGGCGCGGCCGAGGACTTTGCGGGTGGCGGGCACCGGACCCAATCCCATGACATTGGGCGGCACACCGGCATTCGCCGCGGCGACGATCCGGGCACGCACCCTCAGACCGTGCCGACGTACCGCCTCCGCACTGGCCACCACCAGCGCGGCCGCCCCATCGGACAATGGCGACGACGACCCCGCGGTGACAATGCCCCCCGGACGGAACACCGGACGCAAGCCCACGAGCTTTTCGAGGGTCGTGTCGCGCCGCGGGACCTCGTCGGTGCTCACCTCGCCACCGCGGACCGGGACGGGGACGATCTCCGCCACGAAACGTCCGGCGTCGATGGCCGCAGCAGCGCGCCGCTGGCTGCGCAGTGCGAATTCGTCGCTCTCCGTGCGGGAAATGCCCTCGGCGACAGCCACCTCTTCGGCGGTCTCCCCCATCGCCAATGTCACCTTGCGTACCTCCGGGCCGCTGCCGAGCACAGCCGCATCCGCTCGCGCGAAACGCTCATTGGTGAAACGCCATCCGAGGGCGGTGTCGGTCAGCTCCCCCGGCTTGGCCCATGCCACACCGGGTTTGGCGACCACCCACGGCGCTCGCGTCATCGATTCGGCGCCGCCCGCCACGATCAGATCGGCGTCGCCGCCGCGAATCATGGCGGCGGCGGTCGCGACGGCTGTCAATCCGCTCGCGCACAACCGGTTGACCGTGAATCCTGGCACCGAATCCGGCAGCCCGGCCAGCAGCGCCGCCATCCGGGCGACATTGCGGTTGTCCTCGCCGGACTGATTGGCCGCACCCAGGATCACCTCGTCCACCGCGTCATCGGGGATCGCGGCCCGGCGCACCGCTTCCCGGACCACCAGCGCCGCCATGTCATCGGGCCGGACTTCGGCCAGAGCGCCGCCGTAGCGCCCCTGGGGCGTTCGCGCCCCGTCCACCAGAAAGACCTCGCGCATCCTCACACTCCTGTCCTCGTTTCCATAATTACCGAATGTTCGGTCGGTAATCAAGCCTCGGCCGCGGGTCTGCGCGAAATGCACGCCGGGCACTGAGAAGATGGGCGGATGGCTTCTCCGCGCGTCACCCGCAGGTCCGGCCCCGGCCGGCCCGGCTACGACCTCGACTCCCTGCTGTCGGTCGCCGTCAAGGTCTTCAACGAGAAGGGCTACGACGGCACCAGCATGGAGACCCTGGCGCAGCGGCTCGGAATCACGAAATCGTCCATCTACCACCATGTCTCCGGCAAGGAAGAGCTGCTGGAACTGGCGCTCGGGCGCGCGCTCAACGGGCTGTTCGCGGTCACCACCGAACCCGAGGTCACCTCGGGCCCCTACATCGACCGGCTCGAGCACCTGGTGCGCCGCAGCGTCCACGTGCTGGCCACCGAGCTGCCGTATGTGACATTGCTGCTGCGGGTGCGTGGCAACAGCCCCGTCGAACGCCGCGCCCTCGCCCGCCGCCGCGAATTCGACGATGTGGTCGCGCGGCTGGTCAGCGAGGCCGTCTCGGAGGGCGATCTGCGCCCGGACATCGACCCCGCGCTGATCAGCCGCCTACTTTTCGGCATGGTCAACTCCCTCATCGAGTGGTACAGCCCGCGCGGGGGCACCTCCATCGATCAACTCGCCGACGCCGTGGTCCACATGACGTTCGAGGGCCTGCGCACGCACTGACCGGTCGCGGGTTCCTTGACACGGGCAAGGGCCGCGCGCGATGGTAATTACCGACCGAATGGACGGTAGATCGGAGTTGTTGTGAGCAGGTTGTTGCAAAGCTATGTGAGCGGGCGGTGGCACACTCCGCCGGATGCGGGCCAGTCGATCCTCAGCGCCGTGGACGGCAGCGAGATCGCGCGGGTCTCCTCGACCGGCGTCGACTTCGCCGCGGCGGTGCATCACGCGCACTCGGTCGGGGGGCCCGCGCTGGCGCGGCTGACCTTCCACGAGCGCGCGGGGCTGCTGAAGGCGCTCGGGCAGTCCATCCTGGCGCGCAAGGACGAGTTCTACACGGTGTCGCGAGCGACCGGCGCGACCGACCGGGACTCGGCGATCGACATCGATGGCGGCGCGGGCACCCTGCTCAGCTATGCAAGCCGGGCCAAGCGTGAATTGCCCAATGGCACCGTGTATCTCGACGGCGGGGTGGAACGGCTCGGTAAGCGCGGAACCTTCGTCGCCCAGCATGTCTACACCACCCGCCCGGGCGTGGCGGTGCAGATCAATGCTTTCAATTTCCCGGTCTGGGGTTTCCTCGAGAAGCTGGCTCCGGCGTTCATCGCGGGTGTGCCGAGCATTGTGAAGCCCGCGTCGCAGACGGCGTATCTGACCGAGGCCGTTTTCCGCCACATCATCGAATCCGGTCTGCTGCCGGAAGGTTCGGTGCAGCTGGTGTGCGGTGGCACCGGCGACCTGTTGGATCAGCTGGGTGGCCAGGACTCGCTGCTGTTCACCGGTTCCGCGCAGACCGCCGCGCTGCTGCGCACGCACCCGGCGCTCGTGCACCACGGCACCCGTTTCACCGCGGAGGCCGATTCGCTCAACGCCTCGATCCTCGGCACCGACGTGGAGCCCGGCACTGCGGAATTCGATCTGTATGTGCGCCAATTGGTTACGGAGATGACCGCGAAGGCGGGGCAGAAGTGCACGGCCATCCGGCGCGCGTTCGTTCCGGAGAACCTGGTCGACGCGGTGATCGACGCGGCCCGGGAGCGGTTGAGCAAGGTTGTGGTGGGCGCACCCGGCGACGAGGGCGTCACCATGGGCGCGCTGGCCAGCGTGCAGCAGCGCGATGAAGTGTTGAAGGCCGTCCAGGCCCTCACCGCCAGCAGCGATATCGTGGTCGGCCGAGCCCAGGCGCCGGAGGGACCGGGCGCGTTCCTGTCGCCTATCCTGTTGCGCTGCACGGACAATATGGCCGCCGAACCACACGAGATCGAGCCGTTCGGTCCGGTGGCGACGATCATCGGCTATCGCGATGCCGCCGAGGTGATCGACCTGGCGGCCCGCGGGCAAGGCAGTCTGGTCGCCTCCCTGGTCACCGCCGACGCGGCGCTCGCCCGGGAGATCGTGCTGGGCCTGGCTCCATTCCACGGCCGTGTCCTGGTTCTCGACACCGAGGATGCGAAGGAGTCGACCGGCCACGGTTCCCCACTGCCGGTGCTCGTGCACGGAGGACCCGGCCGGGCCGGGGGCGGTGAAGAGCTCGGCGGTATCCGCGGCGTCCTCCATCACATGCAGCGCACGGCCGTACAGGCGTCGCCGAACAAGCTCTCCGCTATTACCGGGCAGTGGGTCAGCGGCGCCGCCCGGCATGCCGGCGCGGTGCATCCGTTCCGGAAGAGCCTCGCGGAGTTGGCTATCGGTGACACCATCGTTGGCGGTCCGCGGCAGGTCACGGGCGAGGACATCGCGCACTTCGCGGAGTTCACCGGCGACACGTTCTACGCCCACACCGATCCCGTTGCCGCGGCGGCCAATCCGCTCTTCGGCGGCATCGTCGCCCACGGCTACCTGGTTGTATCGCTTGCGGCCGGGCTGTTCGTGGACCCCGCCCCGGGCCCCGTCCTCGCCAATTTCGGCGTCGACCACCTCCGATTCCTCACCCCCGTCAAGGTCGACGACATCCTCACCGTGACACTTACCGCGAAGGCCATCACGCCCCGGGCCACCGCCGACTACGGTGAAGTCCGCTGGGACACCGTGGTGACGAATCAGAACGCCGAACCAGTCGCGACCTACGACGTGCTCACCCTGGTGGCGAAGTCATGACCTACCGCATCGCCATCTGCTACGGCCGCCCCGCGGATCCCGCGGCCTTCGACGCGTACTACGCCGAAACCCATGTCCCGCTGGCTCGGCAGATCCCCGGACTCTCCGCATTCACCTGGGGCCTCTGCTCCGCGCTCGGTAGCGGCGAACCGCCGTACTACATGGTTGCCAGTCTGCACTTCCCCACGGCCGAGGCACTCGATCAGGCATTGGCCTCAACCGAAATGAAGGCCGCCGGCCGCGATGTCCGGAACTTCGCCACCGGCGGTGTCACCATGTTCACCCAATCCGAGCAATCAGTACTGATTCCCTGATCCGCACGCCACCCAGCGGACAGGAGCAGAGCATCGTCCTGCACCCAACCGATGGCGCAGGCGATGCCCTGCTCGGCACACCGATGAAACCGGCGGTGACCCACTGATTTCCAACCGAGGCACCGGCGCCCGGGTACTCCAGTACCGGGCGCCCGTCGCTGCCGCGATTCACTCGCCGGGATCGACCAGGCACAGAATCGTCGGATCGGGTTTCGGGTAGACGACCGCGTTGTGGGCGTCGGTCGCGTCGCCGCACGCGGTGGGGTCGGTGGAGCCCTTGATGATTCGGCCGATCTTGAAATAGGTCAGTTGCGCCTGGTGCCCACCCTGCGCCGCGGCAGTGCCGCAGTCGACCGGCTGCGCCGAGTTGTCGAGGCTGTTCTGGGCCACGCATTCGCCCTCGCGCACCTGCAATTCCAGGCACAAAGTGGTGTTGCGCATGCCGCCGATGGAGCGCACGGTGTCGTAATCGGTACCGGGACACGAGCCGCCACCCGGATCCTTCAGCACCACGCCGACGCGGTAGATCGTCGTCGGGTCGTCACAGGACACCGTCGTCACGTCGACCATGGCGGGCCCGCCGCTGACCTTCACACAGTCACCGGCGGACACCTTCCGCAGCGGATCACGGCCACTGTCTCGGACATGGCCATGATCGGTGACGTGCTGCCAGCCGTACACGACGGTAATCGACAGCGCCAAGCCGACCAGGCCGCCGATCCCACCCAGCCACCTCCGGTGTCGCCTGGGTGGCTGCGGCGGCCACGGGGACGGATAGCCGGTGACGGGCTGCTGCGTCGCAGGCCCATAGCCCTGCGGCGCGTGATGATCGGACGAACTGGTCATGAAAAGCCTTCTTGCTCACTGATTGTGGATTCGGATGAGCGCGCGCGGACTCCGTCACGAAACCTGCGCTCGCACATGAGTTTTACTTACCACTAGGTAAAATTCAAGGTCCTTCAGGGCCGGTGAACGCTGCGCGGGAGCGGCCTGAACACTTGCTCGACGGCGCCGGCCTCGAAGTCGCTCCCCCGGGCCACGAGGTACCCGTCCGGCCACCCCGACGAGCTGCGAGCCACACTGCCGCACAGCCGACAGTGGCGACGATCCCGCCCAGCCCGGAGGGAGATTCGGTTACGGAGCGGCGGATTCCAGGCGGGCGTCGATGGATTCGATGCTCTCGCCCCGGCCGCGCGGGCGGAAGGTCACACCCACGAGGCCGGACATCGCGGTGACGACGACCATCAGGGCCACCAGGACCGTGAAGCCGCGGTGCAGCAGGGTCGGCACGAAGACCAGCATCACGGCGGAGGAGATGCGCGCGAGACCGAAGCTGAGGCCGATCGCTGTGCTGCGCAATCGCGTCGGGAAACTCTCCTGACACCACAGCTTGTAGTGCACCTCACCGGCCAGAGTGTTGCCGATGCCGTATGCGATGAACGCGGCGACGAGCATGGGTGCGCTGGTGTCGACCATGAGCAGCGCAGCCCAGGACGAGGTTTGCGTGACCGCGCCCGCGACGAAAATCGTTGTCCGAGACCGGGTGTCCATCAGCGGCATCATCGCCAGCACCGTGACCGCGATGAGCGGGACCACCAGCAGCGAGGCCCCCAGCGCTCGGGACGAGTCGAGATGGCCCACGGTCTCGAGTGCGTAGAGGCCGAAGGACCCGTAGAAATTGGTGCCGAGGGTGACGCTGACATAGAAGACGAGCAAAAAGAAACTGCCGCGCCTCAGATTCGGCGCGAGCAGCTCCCGGGGGCTGCTGTCCGACGGCTGCCAACGCAGGGATTCGACCATGCGCCGCCGCAGCAGCCAAGTGATCAGCGCGAGCGCCAGCAGGTGCGCGAAGATCGCGCGCGGCAGCTGATCACCGAGCCGGGAACCGGACAGTTCCAGCCCGATCACGGCCAAAGGTCCCAGTGCCCAAAGGAATTGGGTGAAGGTCACCAGCCGCCCCCGCTCCGACGCCGGAGCATTTTCACCGACCAGCGCCAGCGCCGCCGGCACGTCGGCGCCGATGGCCAGGCCCACGATCACCACGCCGACGAACAACATGACCGGGTGGACGGCCAGCACCAGCCACAGCAGCCCGGCGATATACACCAACAGGTCCACGGCGTAGACCCGTTTGCGGCCGTAACGGTCGCCGATCCGCCCACCGGCGATGGCTCCGAGACCGATACAGACGGTCAGCGCGGCGGAAAGAAAGCCCAACTGCCACTCCGACATTCGAAAGCTCGACTGCCAATGCGAAAGCGCCGCGGAGACGGCGATGATGGTGCCGGCGTCCAGATAGGACGCCATGCCCGCCAAGGCCGCCAGCGACCAGGGCCGCGCCACGGCAACGTGACCGGTCGTCGCGGTCATCGGCGAGCGAGCCAGGTAGCGGACTGCCGATCCAGGACGGCTGCCAGATCACCCAGCGCGACACTGTAATCGGCCACGTGCAGGCCGAGTTGTGTGTCGCCGACAGTGCCGAGAACGGCATCGAGATCACCGCCGATCTCCAGCCACGCGACTGAACCGTCACTGCCTGGACCGTAGCGGCAGGTGGACGTCAGCAGGCCGGGATAGCGGGTGAAACCCGTTGCGGTGCTCGGCACCCGGTAGTCGCGGAGCACCGCCGTCAGGTGCCCGGCGGGCGCGATATCGGTGCCCTGCAGCAGATTCCGGGTCGGCATGACCGTATCGAGTGGGGTGCGCGCGGCCGGATCTGCGGTGTGGCGCAGCGCGGCCGGATCGACGCAGGCGATGCGATGGCCGGGGGCCGCGCTCCAGGCCAGGCTCTTCGACCCCGGCTCGTGCCCCGCAGCGTAAGCGGAATAGGCGATGACGCATCCGGCCGGAACGGGTGCGCTCGCGCCGCACAGCGGCAGGTGCTGGAAGGTGGAGTCCGGGTCCGCGCCGCCGCCCGTCGGACGATCGTCGGGCACCTGCATCTTTCCGCCCAGTAGCACCGCGCTGACCAGTTGTGCAGTGGTGTCGGGCCGCCCGTCGATCCGGTCGCGAATCAACTGTTCCAGCGCCACGCTGCCTTGCGAATGGCCGAGCAGGATCACCCCGCGCCGGTCGCCGCCCGGCCCGACATTGTCGTGGGCCCAGTAGTCGTCCCACGCCGCGAGCACGTCGGCGAATCCTGGTCCGGCGTAGCCGTCGGAGCCGGTGACCACATGCTGAGCCAGCTGCGGCAGGGTGTCCTGGCGGTAGAGCGGGGCGAACATGCGGCAGCGATCGAGCAGCGGCCCCACCTGTGCGAGCAACACCGCGAGCTCCTCGGCCCGAGGCTGCGGCCGGTCTCCGGTCACGGGGTTGGGCACCAGGTCCACCGTGGGATAGACGTAGAAGCAGTCCACGCCCGGAGGTGCTGAGGCGGTGGCGGTTTCGTCATCGAGGTCGCTGTGACCGACGGTGGTGACAGACAGTGCGGCTCGGCCGCCATCCGGATACCGTGCCAGCCGGGGCTGGGCCCCGGGCCTGCCGTCGGCATCCTGATCGCAGGGATCGACTGCCGTGCCGGGTCTGCACAACCACACCGTCCCGGTCGTGGCGTCGGGTGGGGCGGCCACGGCCATCCCCGATACCGAGCCGACCGCGAGCGCGGCCGCCGTGATCATGCGGATCACGTGTTTCATCGGATACTCCATGCGATTTCAGAAGCGCGCGGTGAACTTTCCGGCAGCGTGCGGGGTCGCCGTACCCGACCTGTCGACGATCTCCACCGGAACCGGCGAGTCGACCACGACACGGTTGCCGTCGATCTCCACCGACACGACGCCGTACGGCGTGGGCGCGGCGCCCGCTGCCGCGGTCAGCACGCCGGGACGCGGCGCGATGCGGACCCGCGTGAATCCGGGTTCGGCCGGGGTGATGCCGAGGGTGTAGCAGACCAGATCCCGGGTGGGCGTGGCCGACCAGCCGTGACAGTAGGATCCACCTTCCCAGCACTCCCGGAACGCGGTCGGGGCATCGGCGCGCAGGCGGTCCCAGTCCAGGCACAGTTCCGCGATCCGGTCGGCCGCACCCAATCGTGCGATGGCGTCGTGCACGACATAGCGGAAGAACGGCTGCGCCCCGACCACCGAACGCTCGGTGTCCCAATCGGGTTCGGGTCGCACGGACACCGGCTGACCAGCGCTGGGTCCCCGTGCGTCGCCGCCGTGATCGGCCAGTGGGCTGGCGGTGAACATGGCCGATCGATCCAGCAGCAGCCGCAGGATCTCCGGCTTGCGTTCGGGCGGGACGAGATCCGCGCAGACCGCCGCCGCCGCGACGTGCTCGCTCACCGAGGTGCCACGGTGGCCATCGACCAGATTGTCGCGATAGGCGTGCCGCCCCGGGTCCCAGAAGGACTCGAACCCGCGGAGCAGGTGATTGTGAAAGGCGGCCGCCCAGGTGGCCCGGCCATGATCACCGACCCAGCGCGCCATCTCGGCGAAATCCCGTAATCCGCGTGCCAGCAGGGCATTCAGTGCCGCGCTCGCGCCGGATACCTGCACCGGCGACCAGTCGACGAGGACCCACCCGGGCACCTTCTCCACGAGACCGGCAGGACCGCGATAGGGCTCGAAATAGCGCAGAATTCCTTCGGCGGTAGGCAACAGACCGCCGACCAGTTCTCGATCGCCGGTGTAGCGGAACAGGTTGTGCACGGAGCGAATCCAGTGCAGCGACCAGTCCGGAATCGTCGGCACCTGCGTGGTCGCGAAATCACCGGCTACCACCATCGGCAGCAAACCGTCTGCGCGCGGCTGCGCCGCCAGTTGCGGGTTCCACCGAGCCAGCCGCCAATCCTGGTTTGCGATCAGATCGACGGACTGATGCACCACGGCGTCCCCGGTCCAGGATCGCTGTTCCCTTGTCGGGCAGTCGATGTAGGCATCGTGGGAGGTCAGGTCCACGGTGCGCAGACCCGTGCGGTAGACGGCGTCGAGGCGTGGGTCACTGGAGTCGAACGGGGCGACCGGGTCCCGAGGGCGCAGTTGTTCACGGATCCGGAGCGCGATCGGCGTCGTCGCGTCCTCCAGTGCGAGCACGAGGTAGCGTCCGCCGACCGAGTCGGCCGAAAGATAGGTGTCAGCCGAGCCGCGGGCCACGTACCGGAATACCGGCGCACTGTCGAGCGCGGCCACTGTGGGCACCTCGACCAGAGCGCCGTCGATGACCTGACCGCGGGCTGCCTCGAAATGCAGTTCCAGCCTGCCGCTGACGATCATCGCGAAATCGGCGATCAGCAGCTCGCGATCGCCGCCCGCCCCGCCCAGCGCGGCGGCCAGGGCGGCGCGTGGATCATCGCCGGAAGGCGGGGCCGCCCTCTTGTCCATGACTGTCGCGGTGTGGATTTCACCGGTCAGGGCCGGAATGGGCCTGGGCCGCAGGACGCCCCACGGTTCGGTGGGCGGCCGCGTCCCACCGCGCGGGCCGACCACCGAGGACTCGGCCAGCACACGCGCAGACGACCAGGCAGAATCATCGAAATCCGTTGCTGTCCAACGCGGTTCCAGTAGACGGGCATCAAGGTTCTCGGGCAGCTGGGTCAGCAACATGCCCGGCGGGTGACCGGGACGCCAGGCGTCGCCGGTCGCGAACCGCCACGACGGGTCGGTCCCGATGATCTCCTCGCCGAGCCGGACCTCCGCCACCAGGCCGCCGCCACCGATGGTGAAGCTCGGCGGCGACGGCTCCCACCACGGCACCGGATAACCGTAGAAACGGGCGAGTACCGCGACCGTGTTGCCGCCCTCGCGCAGTGTGTGCCGAATGTCGTACTCGTCGAAGCACAACTGGCGCGGCCCGTGCCGCACCGGCCCCGCACCGATGTCGATTCCGTTGACGTACAACCGATACCGGGAATCGGCGGTGATTCGCACCGCGGCCCGGGCGGGCACGCTCGCCAGCTCGAAGCCCCGCCGGAACAGCACTCGCTGGTCGAAGCGACTCGGGTCCAGGGATCCGTACGGCTGCGCCTGACTGGGTCCGCCCAGTGCCGGGCGATCGGACCAGATCCACTGTCCGGTCCAAGTATCTCGCGTGGTCGCCACACTCAGAGTTTTACTTACCACTCGGTAAAACTCAAGATGGTGTTGTAAGAAGAACCCATGAAACCGCAGCCGACAGCGCCACGCCGACGAGGCCGCAAGGAGCGCGCCGACGGCCGTTCCCGCCGTGAAGAGCTGCTCCAAGCCGCGGCCACCCTTTTCGCCGAGCGCGGCTACCGCGACACCAGCATCGCCGACGTGGCCATGCGAGTCGGCGTCACCCAGCAGGCCCTGCTCTATTACTTCGGCAGCAAGGTCGGCCTGCTGCACGCGGTGATCGACGCCCGCGACGACGAAAGCCTCCGATTCGCCGAGGAACTCGCCGCCCTGGGCGGCGTCCGCGCCCTGGACAAACTGCCCGACTTCGCCCGCCGCAATATCGCCGACCCCAACCTCGCTCGCCTGTTCGCGGTCCTACTCGCCGAGAACCTCAACCCCGGCGATCTGGCCCACGACCACTTCGTCCAGCGCTACCGCAACCTGCGCGCCGTCGTCGCCGCACTCGTCGAACAGGGCCAGCACACCGGCGACTTCTCTCCCACCATCGACCCCACACTCAAAGCGATCGAAATAGTCGCCTTCATCGAGGGCGTCAATACCCAATGGCTACTCGACCCCGACTCGATCGACCTGCAAGCCGTCACCGACTCCTTCACCCGCGACCTGATCCGCACCCTCACGGCCAATTAACCAGTAGGGCAACCCCATTCGAGGCATTCGAGCCCGGCGAGACGATCAGCCCGGGCTGGTCGCTGCAATCACTTCTGGTCGCCGTTGTCCGGCGGGGATACGCTGTTCGTTACCAAAGAGTTAACGCATGTTGCGAGGTGCCGGCTACACCGGCGGATATGGGCAGCCGATGCATGAGCGGGATCCGTTCCGCACAGCCCGTGAAGTGTCAGTGCCGGTCGCAGAGGAATTGGCCGCGGCCGGGTTCGAGGATGCCGAGGAGATCGGGCGGGGCGGTTTTGGTGTGGTCTACCGCTGTACCCAGACCGAGCTCGACCGGACTGTGGCAGTGAAGGTGCTGACCGCCGAGCTGGACACCACCGGTCGGGTGCGTTTCTTCCGGGAGCAGCGGGCTATGGGTCGGCTGACTGGTCATCCGAACATCGTCACCATATTGCAGGCGGGCACCACCGCGAGTGGACGGCCGTATCTGGTGATGCCGTATCACCCGTTGGGCTCCCTGGATGCCCGGATCCGTAGGCAGGGTCGACTCCCGGTGGAGACCATGTTGTGGATCGGGGTGAGGATCGCGGGGGCGCTGGAGACCGTGCACCGCCTGGGCATCCTGCATCGAGACGTGAAACCGGGCAACATCCTCCTCACCGATTACGGCGAGCCCGCGCTGACAGACTTCGGAATCGCGCGCATCACCGGCGGATTCCAGACCACTTCGGGCACCCTGACTGGTTCCCCAGCGTTCACCGCCCCGGAGGTACTCGAAGGCGCGGCTCCCACGCCGGCTGCGGACGTGTATGGGTTGGGCGCCACTTTATTCTGTGCGTTGACCGGGCATGCGGCGTTTGAACGGCGTAGCGGAGAGAACGTGGTCACTCAGTTCCTGCGGATCACCACCCAGCCGGTGCCGGACCTGCGCGAGCACGGCATCGCTGCCGACATCTCCACGATCGTTTCGACGGCGATGAACCGTGACCCGCACCAGCGGCCCTCGTCGACCGCGCTGGGGGAGGCACTCCGGCAAGCACAGCGCAACCATGGATTCGCCGTCGATGAGATGGCATTCCGGGACGAACCCGACCGCGAGCACCCGGACCGTAAACCCGCCACCCCAGGGTGGCGTCCCCAGACGGCAGAGGTGGGTCGTCGCACCGCGGGCCTGCCGCCACTGGAGTTGACCAGTTTCGTCAACCGCCGCGCCGAGCTGGCAGAGGTAAGGAATCTGCTGTCCTCGGCCCGGCTGGTGACGTTGACCGGGATCGGCGGGATCGGCAAAACCCGGCTGGCGCTACGAGCCGCGTCGACCGCGCGTCGGGAGTTCGCCGATGGGATATGGCTGGTCGAACTGGCCGACATCTCCGACCCGTCACTGCTCGTCGCCGTGATTGCAGCCACCCTCGGACTGCGCGACGATTCAGCACGACCGCTGTCGCAGGTTGTGGTCGACTTCCTGTCCACACGCCAGTCGCTGCTGGTCCTGGACAACTGCGAACAATTGGTCGCGGCCGTGGCCGAGTCGGTCGAAACCTGGCTACAGGCCTGTCCACATCTGCGAATCTTGACCACAAGCCGCGAACCGCTCGATATCGCCGGAGAGGCGGTACTGCGGGTGCCGCCGCTGACCGCGCCGAACCCGAAACAGGAAACGCCGCTGCGCGGACTGCCCCGCTACAATGCGGTCACCTTGTTCGCCGACCGGGCGACCACAGTCGTGCCAAGTTTCGAACTCACCGACGACAACAAGGACACCATCGCCCACATCTGCGCCCGGCTGGATGGACTACCACTGGCGATCGAGCTCGCCGCAGCCCGGATGCGGACCATGTCCCCTGAACAAATCCTGCAACGCCTGGATGACCGCTTTGCCCTACTAACACGCGGCAGTCGCACGGCACCCACACGCCAACAGACCCTGCGATGGTCCATCGACTGGAGCTACCAGCTGTGCACCCCGGCCGAACAACGGCTGTGGGCGCGACTGTCAGTATTCACTGGAGGCTTCGAACTCGATGCCGCTGAACAAATCTGCGGCACCGACCTGGCACCGGACAGCCCTCTCGACGTGCTCTCCGCACTCGTGGACAAGTCGATCGTGACCCGAGACGAATCCCACGGCGTGGTGCGATTCCGAATGCTCGAGACGGTCCAGGATTTCGGTCGGCAAAAGTTACGCGAGTCCGGTGAGGATCAACTGGTGCGAAGCAAGCACCGCGACTGGTATCAACGGCTGGCGCTGGACGCGGAGGCGGGGTGGATCAGCGACCGGCAGCCGTACTGGTTCGCCAGGCTCGACCGCGAGCTACCGAATCTCCGCGACGCGCTCGAATACTGCCTGGCGGAGAATTCCGAGGAAGCGGCGGAAGCCGGGCTACAGACCGCCGCCGCACTATCTGTGTTCTGGATTTTCCCAGGTCTCTACGGCGAAGCTCGGCGCTGGATCGAGCGGGTCCTGAACCACCCTGCCCGGCAAGCTATACCCGACCGTGTCAGGGCGCTCTATGCAGGCTGCTGCCTGGCGGCGATGCAGGGCGATTTGCCGGCAGCGACGGCCCTGTTGGAACAGGGACTCGTGCTTGCCGAACAGGACCCCACTCCGATGACCCGAGCGCTGATCGCCCAGGCCGACGGCGCCGTAGCGCTCTACCGCGGTGAGCTCGCCCGCGCAACCTCGTCCCTCGAGCGCGCTGTCGAAGTGCTCAGCCCGAATCCGCGAGGATATGTCCATCTTGCTGCTCTGACCCTCCTCGGTTGGGCACACGAACTGGCTGGGGACGCACAACGGGCGATCGAGTATCACCGACAAGTGCTTTCCATCACCCAAGCGTGCGGCGAATTGTTGTACCAGTCGATGGCGTTGTGGGGCAAGGGTGTTGCCGTCTGGCGGCAAGGTGAGCGGTCTCGGGCAATTGAGCTGCTCACGAGTGCACTGCGCGTCAACCAGCGAATGCGCAGCTCGGTTATCGCCGCGGTGAGTCTCGAGTCGCTGGCCTGGACGGCCTGCGCCGGTGGCGATGCCGAGCGTGCGGCCGTGCTCATGGGAGCCGCGCACGAAGTGGACCGGTCGGCGGGGGTCGTTTCGAGCTTCGTCCCAACAATGCGGCAGCATCACGACGAATGTGTCCGGCTGATGCAATCCGCCCTCGGGGCACGCGGATTCGAATCGGCCTTCCAGCACGGCCGAGCGATGGACATGGATGCAGCCGTGGCCTACGCCCTCGGCGAGCAGCCCACCGACACGAAACTCACGTCGGGTCCCTTTGCCGAGCTGACCAAGCGTGAGCGGCAGGTCGCAGACCTCATCGCCCAAGGCTTCACGAACAAGCAGATCGCCGCCAAACTGGTGATCTCCCAACGCACCGCAGAGGGGCACGTGGAACACATCCTGACCAAGCTCGGATTCACCTCCCGTGCGCAGATCGCAGCCTGGATCGCAACAGACGCCGAACAACAGAATCATTGACCTCCTGTCATCGACCGAACCGCCTCGGCGGGCGGGAGACTTGGCGGCGCAGAGTCGGGCAATCGGGTATCTATTTGTGTTGCCGTATCCCCGTGGAGTTGCAGACACCCGCGCTGCCATGCCGCCATGGAAGTCGTTGTCCCCGTCAAGGTCGACCCGCCGCAGCCGGCAACTCCCACTTCCTCATTGCCCAAGACCGCGAGAGTGGCCTCGAGCAAGAGCTGCCCGCCGCTATCGGGCGACCGCCAGCAGCGGCACCGTCGGCCCGGGCGCGTCGAGGCGGATCTGGCCGCGCTCGACCGCAACGGCTACGTCATCCTCGAAAATCTGATTCCCCCACCGGATCTCGATCGGATCCGGGCCGTGGTCACTCCGTTGCTCGAACACACCGGTCTCGACACTTTCGAGGTGAACGCACCCGACGCGTCTACGGCGTGCCGCCCAAGGTCCCGGCCCGGCCCGGGGCCAACTCTCACTTGGTGGTGGGGGCCAGCGGCTGGCTGATCGTGGTGAAGTACTGGACGGCTGCCATGATCACCACCGGGGCGGTGACCAACAGCTGGCCCGCGATCGTGCCGAGGGAGCCGAGGGCCACGATTCCGCCCAAGCAGCCGATCGCTGCGGCCGGGAGGAAACCGCCGAACAGCCCGACAAGGGCGGCCGAAGCGACTGTCGCGCCGGCGATGCCGCCGACGAGGCAACCCACGGCCGCTCCGCCGAGGCCACCGACCAGCGTGCCGACGGTCGCGCCCATGGTGATGGTGCTAACCATCCGGCTCCAGGCGGCCTGTTCGCGGTCGTAGGAATTCTTCCAGGGCGCCTGGTCCTCGAACGGCAGGGCCACGGGGCTGTAGGTGGCGTGTTGCGGATCGAACAGCGGGGTGAGTGTCGCGGTGCGATTCGCTATCCGAGCGTCGATGGGGAAGACGAAATCGTCTATGCGGAAAGACAATTCGGTTCCGGCCAGCACTGTGCCGTCACCCGCTCGTATCGTGAATTCGCCGTTCTCGACGACCATCGATCCCGCGTCGATGTCGATGATGGTGGAGTGTTCGGTGGTGGTTGCGGTGTAGTCGACGGTGGCCGGGTTGGGAGGTGGGGTGGCGGTCGCCTGCCCCGCATCGAGTCCCACGGCCGCGACGAGCAGCATTGATGCCGCTGCAGTCTTCCTCATCGGACGTTTCCTTTTCTTCTTCTCGAACCGGATCGGTCGAGTTCTGGGCACGCCGCATCACGCCGCGACCCGGTCGGGTGCGGCGGGGCGGCCGGTCGAATTCGGGGGTGGCGCTCAGCCGAAATGTTCGGCGAGGGTGGAGATCACGGCAGCGCAGGCCGTGTCGTCGCCGTTGATGCTCGCCCGCAGGGTCTCCCACAAGGCGGCGGTCGCCGTGCCCAGTCGCGGCATGACACAATCGTCGAACTTTGTGCGCAGTTCGCGCTGTGACAGCGGGTTACCGGGACTGCCGCGCCCGGTGTCGATGTCGACGCGGTATTGCCCGCCCTCGCTGTCGATGCCGACTGCGAAGGCCACGACGCGATCGGGGAATGCGGCGGTGGCCTCGGGGTCGGCTTCGAACCGCACACGCCGGGCGGCAGCGAGAATCCTTTCGTCCATGGCGTTCTCACCGTCGAAGTCCGCGAGTCCGACGCCGAGTCCCGATCCGCCGAGCAAGGCCATTGCGACGACCACCGGACCGGAGAAGCGCGCGGCGTAGGCCGTGGGCGGCGCGTATTTCACGGCCTCGGGGAAGGCGATGGTCCGCAGCACCGGTTCCGCCACCCCGATTCGCAGCGCCGCCCCGGGTTCGAGGCGGAATCCCTGAGCCCGCAGTTGTAGTGCGGCGTCGATCGAGGAATGGGTGAACCCGTTGGTAGGGTATGGCTTCGTCGTTACCGACTCGATTCGCCACGCGCCGGCGGTCTCGGTTGGCCACCGGACCTCGGCCGGATCGACGCCGAGGAATGCCTGCAGGAATCCGAATCGTCCTTCCAGCGCGGTCGGCGGCGCAGTGGCGCCCGCGGCGGCCAGCTCGGCTGCTAGAACGCCTGCGGTGGAGGCGAATCCGGCGTGCATCGGTTTGGTCTGGCCGCCGGTGCGGTTGCCTTCGAGAATCCCGCCGGACAGCGAGGCGGCGGTCCCGATCGCGTGGGCGAGTTGCTCCGGGGCCAAGCCGCGCAGTAGGCCCGCGGTCACCGCCGCGCCGATTGGCGTGCACACCGCCGTGGGATGGAATCCGCGCTCGAAGAGGATGGAATTGCCATCGGTGACAGCGGTTTCGCCGAGCCAGAGGCTGATCTCCTCCCCTATCGCGATCGCCCGCAGCAGATCGTGGGCACCGCTGCCCGGTCCTTCGTGCGCGATGGCGATGGCCGTCGGCACGATCACACAGCCGGGGTGCACCAGCGACGGTGTCTGGGCGTTGTCGTAGTCGAGCGCGTGTGCGGCCGTGCCCAGGACCAGGGCGAGCCGGCCGGTGTCACCGCGAGCGCGGGTGGCGCGTCGGATGGAATCGACGGGGGCCTCGCCGATTCCGGCGATCGCGACGGCAACCGTGTCGATCAAGTGCTCGCCCGCCGCCGCGTGGCCCGACTCGGGCACTTCGGATTTCGAGTAGGCCGTGTGCGCCCAATCAGCCACCGCCCCGGACAGTTCACGAAGCATCGCCGACCTCCCCCGGGATCAGCGCGAGCGGCCGGATCGGGGATCCGGTGGCACCGGTAATTCTCAGCGGCACAGCCAGATACAGCACTTCCTGTACGCCGGTGGCCGCGAGTTCCTCGAACGTCAGCACCTCCATGATGTGCACGCCGCGCTCTACCAGCAGTACGCCATGTGCGGGCAGCGCCGCGTGACCGATGCCGGGCAGGATCTGATCGGTGGCGATGGTGTCGCTGCAGACGGCCCGGATCCCGGTGTCGGCAAGGTATTCCGCGGCCTCGGCCGTGATACCGGGAACGCCGGTCTCGTGACCGATGTACGCGGCGGGGTCGTGATAGAGCTGCGGCCAGCCGGTGCGGATGAGCGCGACGTCGCCGACGCCCGGAACGGTGTCACCGAACGCCGCGCGCAAATGCTCGGCGGTGATACCGAATCCGGATTCGAGCCGCGGCACGGCGAGCAGTTTCGGGATGTCGGCGAGCACACCGCGGCACAGGAACGGCGCTACCGTGTCCACGCCGTGCACGGTGAACGAACCACCGACGCTGGCCGCGTGAGCGTCCACGTCGCCGTACATGCGGCCGTCGATGGCGGCGTGGCACAGCGCGTCCAGGTGGGTGCCGACGTGGCCTCCGGTGACGATGAGTTCGTTCGCGCCCGATCCGCCTTGGGCGTTCACCCGGTCGCCGTGCCTGCGCAGCAGGGCCATCCGGAAGCCCGGGTGACTGGGTGAGCAGGGCATGCCGTTCTCGAGCGGCTGTCCCAGTTCGATGGTGCGCAGACCCGCGAGGGCACCGGCGACGGTCCGCAGTTCGGCGACGGAATCGGTGGTGTGGTTGGTCATTTCAGGTCCTCGGAGAAGCGGCCGTCGTAGGCCTTGGTGGCGTCGATGCCGGATTTGTTCAGAACGGTGCTCACGAATTGGGCCGCCTTGGCGGCTTCGCCGGGGTTGATGGCCGCCGTGGCGGGCGTGGCCTTGACGATCGGGTCCCAGCTCTGCGCGAACTGTGAGTCGGTCATTTCGGGAAAGCGGGATCGCAGCAGGGCGGCGGCCTGGTCCGGCCGGCCGTGGATGAAGGCGTCGGCCTTGTTCAGCGCGACAGCGAAGCAGCGCATCACCGGTTCCTTCCGGTTCATGGTGGCGTTGCTGGTGGCCGCGACGCCATAGAGCAGATTGTCCAGGTCGGGGGCGATGCCGGAGGCCAGGCGCAGCATGACGCGCCCGTCTCCGCGCTCGGCGGCCACCAGGGAGGCCGGCGGCCCGATGATGTAGGCGTCGACCGAGCCGTTGGCGAAGGCGGCGACGGTCTCGGCCGCACCGCCCGCGGCGACAATGGTCACATCGGAGTCGGGATTCATCCCCGCATGCCGGAGCAGATACCGCAGGGTTTGGTCGGCTCCCGAGCCGGCCGAGGTGACAGCCACCCGGTGTCCGCGCAGCGCGCGCACGGCGGTGTCGAGATCCACGGCGCCGGGCGGCGCGAAGCGGTTCTTCACGCCGACGTCGGCGGTGTTGCGATCAGCGGTGGCGGCGAAGGCCACCAGCGGCGCGCCGCGTTCGGCCGCGCTGAGGATCGCGGCGAAGGTCGTCAGTGCGACGTCCACACTGCCGCCCGCCAGGGCCTGGATGGCCTCCGAACCCCCACCCATCTCCAGTGTTTCGACCTTCAGCCCGCCCTCGCCGAAGTAGCCCTTGTCCTGTGCGACATACAGTGCCGCGTATTGCAGATTGCCGACCGTGGACTGGCCGATCTTCACCGTCTGCCCCGAACAGCCGGTGACTCTCGTCCCGCCCCCAGCGCAGCCGACGACGGCGGACCCCATGAGGGCGAGCGCGGCGACGACTGCCGCGAGTCTGGTTCTGGTTGACATGGCGATCTCTCTCATTTCCACCGGGAGCTCAGGCTCTCGGCGCGGGTCACCGCGATATTGAGCAGCAGTGCGACCACCACGAGCACGGCGATGGCGGCGAACGTGCCCGCGGTGTCGAAGGTGTTGGCGGAGGTCTTGAGCAGGTGGCCCAATCCCTCGTTGGACGCGGTGATCTCGGAGACCACCGCACCGAGCAGCGAATACGGCACGGCCAGCCGCATTCCGGTCAGGATCCACGACATCGTGTGCGGCAGAATCACTTTCGTCAGCCGTTGCCGGCCGTTGGCGCCGAGCACCGTGACGACTCCGAGCAGTTCGGAATCCGCATCCCGGGCACCGGCGAAGGTGTTGTAGAAGACGAGGAAGAAGCACACCAGCGCGGTCATCACGACCTTGGCCTGCAGGCCGATGCCGAACCACAGGATGAACAGCGGCGCCAGCGCGAGTTTGGGCAGGCTGTTGAGGGCGATAATGAACGGATTGAGCACATCGCCGAGGAATCGGATGCGGCCCAGCAGGAATCCGGCGGCGATTCCGGCGGTCGAACCGAGCGCCAGGCCGATGGCCATGGCCAGCAGGGTCGCTCGCGCATTCGAGGCCAGGGTGCCATCGCGGGTCCACTCGAGCAGCCGCTCTCCGATCGCCCGCGGCGAGGACACCCAGAACGGATCGATGACCGGTCCTGACAGTCCCTGCCACGCGCCCAGCAGCGCGAGGACGATCAGGATCCGGACCACGGACACCACCAGCCGGTGCGTGCGCTGGTTCCGGCGATAACGGGCGTCGAAGTCCGCATCGATCGCGCGAGCCTGCCCGCCCATCGCGGCAGTGGGGACAGCTGCGGCGGTGCTCATGCCGACACTCCCGACTCGACCTCGGGGCTCAATGCCGCCCAGAGGGTTTCGTGCAGGCGCGCATATTCGGGTGCGAAGCGTGCGGAGAACACGTCGCGGGGCTGGGGCAGCTCGACGGGTTCGTCCAGCAGGACACGGCTGGGCCGGGCGCTCATCACCAGCACCCGGTCGCCCAGCGCGATCGCCTCACCCAGGTCATGGGTGATGAACAGCACGGTGGCATCGGTGCGCGAACGCAGATCGAGCAGTTCGCCCTGCAGCACCGTACGCAACTGGCTGTCGAGGGCCCCGAAGGGTTCGTCGGCGAGAATCACTTCCGGCTCGTACACCAACGTGCGGGCGAGGGTGACGCGTTTGCGCATACCGCCGGACAGCTGGCGCGGATACGCGTCACCGAACCCGGCCAGCCCGACCAGATCGAGCACTTCGTCGGTGCGACGGTCGGTCTCGGCCTTGCCCAGGCCGCGCACTTCCAGGGGCAACCGCACATTCGCGCGCACCGTTCGCCACGGCAGCAAATTGTCCTTCTGGGTGACATAGCCGACGCGCGTGTTGGCTCCGGTCACGGTTCTTCCGTCGTAACGAACCTCACCGCGGGTCGGCTCCAACAGCCCGGCCACCATATTGAGCAGCGTGGACTTGCCGCATCCGCTGGGGCCGACGACACAGCAGAACTGGCCGCGCGGAATCGACAGCGACAGCCCCTCGATCGCGCGGAAGGAGCGTGTGGTGTCGCGGAATGTCATTGCAACGTCGGAGAATTCGATCAAGGCCGGAGACCGATCCGACGTGGGGTGATCACTCATGGTCACGTCCTCGTGCACTGGAGGGTTGATATCTTTCGGCCCATTCGAGCGTCAGCCGGGCCGCGGCCACGACCGGTTGATCGACGAATGTGCCATCGTCCAGGGCGAATCCGCCCGCATGGGCATCCGCCTCGGTGACAATGCGCCGGGCCTGCTCGACCTCGGCGGCCGTCGGCGCGAACGCCTCCGCGATAATCGGTAACTGAGCGGGGTGGATCGCGGCGCGGCCGCGCATACCCAGTCGACGTCCCCGCTCACACGACTCCCGCAGCCCCGCAGCGTCTTTGATGTTTCCGAACACGGCCATCGCCGGCGGTGGCAGCTGAGCCGCGGCCGCGGCCACCACAATGCGGCTGCGCGTCCATTCCAGCGCCTGTTCGTCGAGAGCACGCAGCTCGGCCCGCAAATCGCCCTCCCCCAGCGAAATCGCGGCGACGCCCGGGATGGCGGCGATGCGATAGGCGTTCTCGACACCTGCCGCCGTCTCGATCAGGCAGTGGAAACCGGCTCCCGCCCCACCCGTGCCGACGACGCGGATGGCCGATTCGATATCGGCCGGTGCTTCCACCCTCGGGAGACGAATGCCGGCGAGCGCGGGCAGCCCGGCGACGGCGTCGAGATCACGCCGCCCGGTCTCGGTGTGAACATTGTTGACCCGCACGTGGATCCGCGGCGCCCACGGTGCGGGCTCAGCCGCGGTCAGGAACTCGGCCACCGTGGCACGAGCCTGCTGTTTGCGCGACATTGCGACGGCGTCCTGCAGGTCGAGCACCACGACCTCCGCGCCGGAGACCATGGCCTTGCTCATCCGGTCGGGCCGATCGCCAGGGACATAGAGCCAGGTACCCGGGTATCTCATGCGACGACTCCGGCTTCCCGCCAGGCCTCGATCTGCTCGGCAGCGAAGCCGAGGGCTCCGAGCACATCGTCAGTGTCCTGGCCCGGTGCCCGCCCGGGCCAGCGGATTGCGCCCGGGGTCTCCGACAGCCGGAACAGCACATTCTGCATGGCCACCGTCCCCAGTTCCGGATCCGGCAGTCGCACAATGGTTTCCAGCGCCTTGTACTGAGGATCGCCGAAGATGTCGGCGATGTCGTACACCGGGGAGATCGCCGCCTGCGCCTCGGTGAACGCCTGGACGACCTCTGCGGCGTCGCGGTCGGCGATCCAGCTCGCCACCGCACCATCGACCTCGTCGACGTGCTGGACGCGGCCGTAGCCGCTCGCGAACCACGGCTGTGCCACCAGATCCAGGCGACCGACGAGGGTCATCACGCGCTCGGCGATGGACTGGGCGCTGGTCGAAACCGCCAGCCAGCGGCCATCCCGGGTGCGGTAGATATTGCGCGGCGCATTGTTGTCCGACCGGTTTCCGGTGCGGCGCGGCACCACGCCGAGGGCGTCGTAGGTGGTGATCTGCGCGCCGAGCATCATCAGGATCGGTTCGATGATGGCCAGGTCCACCACCTGGCCGCGGCCGGTGCGCTCACGCCCGCGCAGCGCCACCATGATCGCGAAAGCCGTTGCCAGCCCGGCGATTCCATCCGCGAGCGCCAGCGGGGGCAGGGTCGGCGGCCCGTCGGGCTCGCCGGTCATGGCCGCGAATCCGCTCATCGCCTCGGCGAGGGTGCCGAAGCCGGGCTCGTGCGAGCGCGGCCCGAACTGCCCGAAAGCGGTGACGCGGGCGATCACCAGGCGCGGGTTCAGCTCGTGCAGCACCTCCGGCCCGAGATTCCAGCGCTCCAGGGTGCCCGGACGGAAATTCTCGATCAGCACATCGGCGTCGGCGAGCAGTGCCCGCGCGATGGCCTGCCCCTGCTCCGCCGACAGGTCGACGCCGATCGGGCGTTTGTTGCGGCCGAGCTGTTTCCAGACGAGCCCGACTCCGTCCTTTCTCGCTCCGTGACCGCGGCTGGGGTCTCCGCGCCGCGGGTGTTCGATCTTGACGACGTCGGCGCCGAAGTCCGCCAGCATCGTCGCCGCCAGGGGCCCGGCGAACAGGGTCGCCGCGTCCACCACTTTCAGTGACTCAGGACACATCATGGCATTAACTTATAAGTTATAAGATGAGGCGTCAAGGGGTCCGTGGAGGCACTACGATCAGGACAGACGGCGACACGAGAAACAGGAGGCCCGACTCGATGGCACGGCGCAGCGCATCGGCCGCAACCGGAACGGGACAGCCCGACACCGGTACCACCGGATCCGCCCCGACCTACGCCAAGGTCAAACCGCCCGGCAGCCGCGCCAGCTACGTTCAGGACGTGCTCCGGTCGGAAATCCTCAGCGGCGCAATGTCTCCCGGCACGCCGATCCTGCAGGACAAGGTCGCCGAACGCCTCGGCGTGTCCATTACGCCGGTGCGGGAGGCCCTGCGGAATCTGGAATCGGTCGGATTGGTTGTCTACGAGCCGAATTTCGGCGCCAAGGTCGCCGAACTCGCCGCCGGCGAAATGGAAGAGCTGTATCTGCTGCGTGCCGCCGTCGAGGGCCTGGCCGCTCGGCTCGCCGCCACCTCGATCTCCCCCGCCGAAGTGCAGCGGCTACACGAAATCCACGGGGAACTGCGCACCGCGCTCGATGCGGGCGACCCCTCGCGAATGGCCGCCGCCAGCCGGCAGTTCCACGCCCAGATCGCCCGCGCCGGCGGACGCTCCATCATCGCCCGGCACCTGCAGTGGATCTGGGAGAGTCACCCCATCCCCATCGAACAATCAGTGTGGTCGAACCCGAAAGTGGCCGCACAGGCCGTGGACTCCAATGCCAGGTTGCTGGCCCTGCTCGAAGTCGGCGACGCCGAAGGCGCCGAAAACCATATGGTGCAGCAAGTCCGGCTGGCCGCCTCCGCCCGCCTGGCCACCATGCACAGTCGGGAGGAGAAGTCCGGGGCGTGACAACGGCACGAGATCGGCGACGAATCGCAGCTCGGCATCCCTCGTCGCCACCACGGCCGTCCCCGAGCGAGGCCGGGAACGCCGAAAACGCGAAAACCCTGTGGTGCAACAGATCCGGCTCGCGGCATCTGCCCACCTGCCACCATGCACCAGCACCGGCGACCACCCCGGAGATCGTTCCCCGCGACACGGGCGCAACGGCCGACTGGCTACCCGGGCACTACGACACGGCGAGAACGGTTTTCCCGATGGTCGCGCCCGATTCGACGCGGTGATGCGCCCGAACGGCCTGTTCGAGGGGCAGCATCGTATTCACCTCTGCGCGTACGGATCCGCCGACAACCAGCTCGACCGTTTGCCGCAGCGCGTCTCCCGCCAGATCTGGGCGGCCCGCGCTCAGGGCTCCGAGGCTGAAGCCGGCGACGGTGCGGCCGGCGAAGAACAGTTGGACGCGAATTGCGCCGACACGAGGATCTCAGAGAGCAACGCGCGCACGGTCGATCCCATCGAATCGATCATTTCAGCACATAAGGTTCACTGGGCCGCTCAACCACACCCACCGAACCGGATACGATCGGGCAATCCCAATCCGAACCGAATCACGCCGGGCCGAGGCCCGGCGTGAAATCGAAGTCACTACCGACTCCCTATTTCAGGGCGTTCTCGGCGGTACCCCCGGAGATAAAGTCCACAGGTCCCAAGCCTTGGGCCTTGGCCAGTTCCTCCGTCAGGTAGCGAAGCGCCGCAGCATCAAGGATCGAGTGGTAGCTTCCATCCTCGGAGAAATTGACATTGGCACCCTCGACACGCACGAGAATAACTGTGTCCTCGGTGTTCGATTCAGGGCAGACAAAGGTATGTGTGGATGCTGCGGGCTCAAAAAGGTAGGAGCCGGCCGTTTGTGGCTGTTCCGGATATTCGAGGTAATACCACTTGCCCGACAAGGTATAGACCTCAGCAATACCGGTGTGATAGTGGAGTGGAATCACCGCACCGGGCGAGAAGGTCGCCAACACCAGCCATACGCCGGCTTCAACGTCCAGTCGCAGGGGCTGAAAATGCACTCCGGAGCCTAGTGCATCCCTGATCAGCGGCGTTCCATTGACGTTTACCGTCAGAATCTCGGTCTGAGGCAGAGCGACAAAGGGAAGAAGCGCTCCGCTCGACGTCCGGATGGGACCAGGAAAATTCATGTTCAACCTCTCTCATATTTCTCGATAATGAATACGATTGCGAATCTCGAATGAGCGCGAGAGCCTTCCGCGCATCGGAATGTAAAGTCGTGACGATCAGCGCGCCGATCGAGCCCCCCTTTCAGCGCCGCATGATCCCTTGCTCACGCGCGAAAGAGAGTATCTGGCGACGGCTGCCGCTCTTCAAGAGTGCACGAAGAATCGCTTTCAGACCGATCTGACGGAGCAAACCTACCCGGTCGATCTCGTCCCAGTGTTCTACACAGATTCCGTCCTTGATCCGCCAAATATCAATCGAAGTCATTTCGACGTGCTTGCCGGTCGGAGCTATACCGATGAGTGGCCCGGTGTGCGTACCTGTCATAGAAATTCTGGCGACAACCTTATCGCCCTCGGCAACAATATCGTTGATCACCATCCGCCCATCGGGAAATGCAGTCTGGAGGATGTCCGCCATGCGCTTGACCGGCTCACGGCCGTTGGGCGTCGGATTATGCTGAATATAGTCGTCGGACATGAGGGAGTCGAGCAATCCGTGGTTTGCCACAGAAAATGCCTCCATGAGGCGCACCACCACATCCTTGTTGATATCTTGGATATCCAACGTCACAACTTCCTTCCCTGCGAATGATTCTTTGCGGTTATTGGAGGGCAGCCGCAAAATCGGCAAACCTGTCGGCATCACGCAATGCCGGCCCGTGCCCGAAGCAGACCAACTCCGGACCGAGCCCGGCCAGTCTGGCAATGGATTTGCGATTGCCCCGAGGATCCGCCGTCAAGAACTCGAACGGTTCCCGCAATCCGCGGACTCCCGTGAACGGATGGTGGCCGCTCGCAACATCGCCGAGCAGAAGAGTTCGGTCCGACTCGCGCCAGAACGCCAAGTGGCCAACCGTGTGTCCAGGAACTTCGAGGACTTCGAAACTCCCGACCCGATCACCCTCACGAAGCCGCCTGTCGACCGCCGCCGGCGGACCGCCCTGGAGGTGGCTCAATATCCTGGGAGCAGGATGATCCGGAAATCGGTCGTACATCAGCCCGAGCGTCTCGACCGCTGCAGCATCGGCATGACCGACCCATAAAGGGATTCCCAATTCCTCGCAAATTCGCCTGCTCGCCCCGAAGTGATCGGGATGCGCATGCGTTACCGCATGCGCCCGAATATCAAAACGCGCTATATCACGTAGTATGCGTCGGCCGCTGTACCTCGTTCCGGCATCGACGAGAATGCCGTCGATTACGTAGGAGTTGATAGAGTGCCTCGGATACCCGCAAATCTGGTATACATCCTCGGCCAGTTCGATGATCATCGCCATTCCTAAGTGTTCAGGCTACTGGATTTATCAAGCTGGCAACCGTGGTGCGCGCGAGATGATCCGATTCAAACCTCTCGACAACACGTCGACGAATGGCAAGAGCGGGTACAGTGCGCCTGTGAACCATCCATCCGTACTGACGAGATTTGCGCTGCATATCCCGGACTCGTTTGTACCTGCTGGTTTGGAAGCGATGCAACGCGTCCGGAACTTCAGTCGAGTCGACCAGAATTCGAGCCAGTGTGATCGCATCCTCGATCGCCATGGAACCGCCCTGCCCGAGGTCGGGGGTCATGGCGTGCGCTGCGTCCCCGATCAGAACTACTCGCCGCGAGATCCATTTGGGCAGGACTACCTGCTCGATATCGCCGTAATGGATCGCATCCTCATCGGGATTCGAGTCCACGATATACCTGGCCGGTCCCTTGAAATCGCCGAACAGTTCACGCAGGAGATTCATGTTCTCGGACGGATCACGCACTGCGCCGCGAGCGGAAAGAAAAGTAGAGTACGAGTACAGAAGATCTTCACCGATTGGAAGTATCCCCATTCTCCGACCACTACCCCAGAGTTCACACATACCTTCGAACCCCTGCGGTCGCGGGATAACCACCCGAATCGCGGAGTAGCCCACATAATGGCGATCAACCTCTCCGAAGACCAGTTTCCTGACCTTTGAGTTTCGCCCGTCGGCGCCGACGACGAGGTCGTACTCCGCGCTGGTCCCGTCGCTGAATTCCGCGACCACACCCTCGGCGAGCTCCCTCAAGGCGGTCACAGTGATCCCGAGTCGCGGACTATTCTCGAGCGAGCCGGCGAGGACGTCGTGCAGCGCCCCGCGGTGTATCCCGGTGGTCGACGTTCCATAGACATCCGCCACGGAGCCGAACCGGAATCCGTTCATGCGGTTTCCATCCGAGTCCAGGAGAGTCACGCTGTTGAGCTGAACCCCACGCTCCTGGACCGCATTCCCCAATCCAATGGAGTTCAAGGCCAGAACTCCGTTGAATCCGATCGCAATTCCAGAGCCGACCGGGCGCCATTCAGGCGCGAGGTCGATTACATCAGCGGAAGCGCCGTGACGCTTCAAAGCGGCAGCAAACGTCAATCCCGCAATCCCGCCACCGACAATCAAGATCCTCTGTGGTATCGCCACCAATACTCCTTCAGCAACCAGCCTGCTTTACTACACTCGTAGTAGTTCTTGCTACAGTTGTAGACCTACTTACTAGGGCTGTCAAGAGTGGATGGGATACTGACCTCATGCGACAGAGTTCAGATGTCATCGACCGCCGCGCCCGACTGCTCGACGCCGCGATTCAGGTGATCGGCACGAAGGGCCTCGCAGCGGTCACGCACCGGTCGGTGCAGGAGACCGCCGGCGTACCGCATGGGGCTGTCACTTACTACTTCGGTACCCGTAACGATCTGGTGGTTGCCGCAGTCGAGCGCCTCGCCGAACTCGACGAGAAGCGCCTGACCGACCTCATGCACGAGCTGATGCTGGTACTGGCCCGACGCTCACCGGAGCCGGACTACGACTCGCTTCAGCAAGCTCTCGTCGAATGGATCGAAAGTGACCCGATCCACCAAATCGCAAGGTACGAGGTACTACTGGAAGGCACCCGGAATCCTGCGGTTCGAGCCGCCGTCAGCAGCGGCGCTGCCGCGATGTGGCGTGCGGTCAGGCCGATCGCCGTTGCAGCCGGTTCCGACGACCCCGATCAGGACGCCCGCATTATCGTCGCACTGCTCGACGGCCTGATCTTCGATCGATTCACCCGCGCACCCGACGATCTGACTCCCTTGCGCCATGGGCTGGAGCGCGTGCTGAATACCTGGCGTCCGTAGCAGACCGCTGTCGTCGCGCCGCGGGACGCGAATCCGATCCGACCGCGGCGGTCATCGACTCGCAGTCGATCCGCGCCGGCGAAATTGCCGCAGCGCCATCCGATTTCGACGCAGCGAAGAAAGTGGCGGGCCACAGAACGCGATGTCATCGTCAACTGTGTGGGCCTGCTGCTGATTGTGCTCACCGGCGCGAGCACCCCAGGACCGCGACGGCGCCCGGCCGGCCCTGGGACAGCTGTGGGAACCGTCCAACACCATCGGCCTCATCCGGGCCGACGGCGCCTACGCCGGCGGCGTGCGCGCGGCGATCGACCAAAGCTGATCGAGCAGGAGTCGACGCCGGTCGAGATCGGTTGCGACGCGGCAGCCCAACATACGGATAGACCTGCGTCGGGGCTCAGCGCTCCTTACTCACCGCGCCCCGCCTCTTCGTGCGCTGCCCATGAATCACGGCCAGCGCGTGCTTCTGGGCGAGTATGGCCAGGGCCTCGTTCAGTTCGTCGAACAAGGTGCCGGCGGCCTCCCCGTTCCATGCCGGGGGCAGTAGTGACAATGGGAGACCGGGGTCACGGTAGGGCAGCCGGCGCCATTCGGTCAGTATCGGGACGTAGAGCTGGAACGCTTCCTGCGGGGCGATATTCGTCGCAGTGACCTGGTAGAGGACGGGCCGATACCGCTGGAGGAAGTCTGTGTACAGCTGAGTGAGCTCTGGCAGATTCCACCATTGACGCACCTTCGCGCGCATGTCACCGAATCCGAGGTGGCGGCCGGTGAACATGTCGACGTAGCCGGACAACTCGCGACGGTCCAACATCTGACGGGTCTCCCGGGCCAGTGTTCCGGGGCCGACCCAGACGCCCGGTGCCGCCGTGCCGAAGCCGAGCCGGGTCAGGCTCGATCGGAGCGCGTGGCGTTTCTCGCGCTCCGACTCGGGCACCGAGAAAACGACCAGAATCCAACCGTCTTCCTCGGATGCCCTGGCGCGATGGAAGATTCTCACATCGCCTTCGGCCAACGCCTCCAGCGTCGATTCCGACAGGGAGTATCCGACCGCACCGGCGTTCTGCTCGCTCAGTAGTACGCCGCGTCGCTTGAGCCGTGATATGGAGGATCGGACCGCCTGGGCATCTACTCCCAGATCTCCCATCAGCGCGATCACCGACGCCGTGGACAGCCAGTTGCCTTCGGCACGCGCGCACAGACCGAAGATGGTGATGATCAACTGAGCGAGGCGAGCTTCTCGTCCGCGCACATTCGGCACCACTTCCAGCCCTGTCGTCATATTTGCACCATACGTCCCCCGGGTCACGAGGCGCGAATCATTCCCTCCTGCAAGACAGTTGCCAGGTGACGCTGGTCGCGGTCGTAGAAGCGACCGATTCCGACGCCGCGCCCGGCGTCAGCGGCGACCGCTTCCTGTACGTAGAGCAGCCAGTCGCCGACCCGGCCGGGGCGGTGAAACCACATCGCGTGGTCGAGACTGGCGGTGACCAGGCCGGGCCGGGCCCATGGCAGGTCGAGCACTCGCAGGACGGGTTCGAGGATGGTGTAGTCACAGACGTAGGCGAGGGCGGCGAGGTCACGCTGGGTATCGGTGAGGCCGTCGACCGGCCGAAGCGGGTCGAATGGTTTCACCCACACCGCTTGGTGCGGTGCCTTCTTTCCTTCAACCGTCAGGTATACCGGGCCCGGTACGTGGCGCATGTCGAAGCTCCGGCCTTCGGACCAGTAGGTTTTCGACTCATCGGTCATGGTCCCGCCGTGACGGTCGGCGAGATATCGCGCGGAGCTGGGCAACTCGTCCGGATCGGGGACGGGAGTCGCGATGTGCCCGGCGAAGGTGCCGCCGGATTCACCAGCTGCGAAGTTTGCCAGGCAGACGTAGACCGGCCTGTCGTTCTGATAACCCCGAACCTGGCGGGTGCTGTAGCCGCGCCCATCTCGCAGCAACTCGACCTCGTAGCGCACTGCCGCCCCGATATCGGCAGGGCGGAGGAAGTAACTGTGCATCGAATGCAGCGTCTTGCCATCGGTCACGGATCGCATCGCCGACGCCGCCGCCTGAGCCACCAGATCGCCTCCGTACGCCTTGGGCCATGGACATGGCTGAGTGATGGCATCGAAGGCCAGATCGAAGTGCTGCGGCTCGGTCGGCGTCAGCGTGACCGCCGCAGTGAAGATCGCGGATGTGGTCGGGGTTTCGGTCTGCATCGATCCGTCCGTTCAGAGCGTGGCCGGCAGTACGAACTGCGGCAGCAGTTATATAGAGTCAACATTTCGATCGTCACGAACAATCTACATCATGCGACAAGGTGGTGGCCACGCGACGGCAACCACGGCCGCCCGGACGATCGGTGGATGAGCGCCCCTGTCGTTCAGGAGAAGTCGGGATGATCGGCGGCGATTCGGTAACCCCCGGAGTGGAAGACCAGCGGCTGACCATGACAGGTGTCGAACTGCTCGACCTCGCCGATGAAAATGACATGATCACCGGCTTCCACCCGCTGTACGGTCCGGCACTGGAAGCGGGCGATGCTGTTGTCCAGCAATGGAACTCCCGCGATACCGTCGTGGTGGGCCACACCGGCGAACTTGTCCGGCGCGGGCGTGGCGAACTGCCGGGAGAGTTCGTGCTGGTCGACGGCGAGCACGTTCACGGCGAAATGAGACGCCGCGACAAGGTCGGGCAGACTCGGCGCCTTCTTGGCCGGGCACCAGGCGACCAGCGGTGGATCCAGCGAGACCGAGGTGAACGAGTTGGCGGTCACCCCGACCTTGCGGCCGTCGGGTGCGCGTGCGGTCACGACCGTGACACCGGTCGCGTACAGCCCGAGGGCATTTCGCAAGGCCCGCGGGTCGACCGCAGTCGATTCGGACCGGACCACATCGAGCACGCGCTCGGCGTCGGACCGGTCGAACCACCAGTCGTGCACGGCGCTCGGGTCGTCGAATCCAGCCGCGAACAGCCCGGCCACCGCCGGCTCGTCCGCGGCGATCCGCACGAAATCCAGTACATGCTCGGGGATCTCGGTGAGCATGCGGTTGGTCCACGCCACGGACCACCGCCCCCAGTTGCGCCAGAAGGATTCGAATACCTCGTGCATCCACTCGGTGTCGAACGCCTTCGCGCCGTGCCGCAATACCGCATCCAGGTAGATACCTGCCGCATGGACAGCGTTGTTCGCGCCCTGCGCGGTCAGCGGATCATTGAGCACCACCGCGTCGGCCAGGCCCAGCACCGGATGTCCGGACGCGGTGAAGGCCACCGGCCGTCGCACCGTGGGCGTCAACCGGCCGCGCAGCACACCGCCGTCATCGGTCAGCTCGATGTCGCGGGCGCGGGCCGCGATCTTCGGAAACGCGTCGTCGAGGACCTCCACGCATCGTCGCAGATGCTCCTCCGGTGTCTTCACGTTGTCGAAGCGATCGATCGGTCCGCCCGGGATCGCTTCGACGACCAGGATCGAGCACGGGCCGGAGGTGGTGAGCGCAGGCAGCGTGATCACCTCCCCTGCCCCCGGCATCACCGAGATGGTGAGGTCGGCGCCGGAGTCGTCGGGCAGCAGTCCGCGCACGTACGCCACGGCCAGCGCCCGCTTCGGACGGTCGTACGGCGACCGCACCCGATCACGGACGAACATCCGTCCCAGGTCTCCGGCACCGGTCGCCACGATGGTCAGACTATGGTGTGCCGCAAGGGAATCCAGACGTTCCACGGTGACGTCCTCGACGTGGAAGCTCCCGCCCTCGGCGATGAACGCCTCGATCAAGGCGGCGCAGGCCACACGCTGGTCGATCGAGTACGCAGGAGTCTCGAACGCCGAAACCACTTCCCCCACACCGTCGATGCTCAGTGCAAGACGGGCAATAGCGGGGGCATCTTCCTCGACGTCGACGATACGGCTCAGGACCCGTAGGGCCGACCCGAACAAGCATTGACTCGACAGCACCGAACCGGTCCGGACCTCGTCGGGGTGGCGGTCGCCGATCAAGGTCACCGTGCAGCCGTGGCGCCGCAGCCCCAACGCCAGCAGGGCTCCGGCCTGTCCTGCCCCGATGATGGCGAAACGGTGGGGTTCCCGGGCGTTCATGCCGCCGGGGCGAGGTCGTCGAGGTACGACCGCGCGCTGTCGGGGTCCATGAACCAGTGGAAGAAGTCCCGCGGGTCGTCGAAACCGTTCGCGAAGCGACGAGCGATACGCGGACTCGTTCCGGCCGCGCCCAACATCGCCAGCGCGTGTTCGGGTGGGGGAACCAGTAGCCCGTTGGTCCAGGCCACCACGTACTTCGCGTAGTCCCAATACCTTTCGAACGTGTCGTGCATGAACTGCCGGTCGAAGGGGCGCTCGTCGTGCTCGAGGATGCTCGCCAGATAGGAGGCGGCACATTTGGCGGCGTTGTTGGATCCCTGCCCCGTGATGGGGTCATTGAGCACGACGACGTCGGCCATGCCCAGCACGGGAGCTCCCGAAGGAAGCACACCGATCGGCCGGCGCACGGTGGGTGGGAAGCGACCGGCGAGCACGCCGAGGTCGTCGGTGAGCTCGAGGTCGCGGCAACGTTCGGCCTCCCACGGCAGGTAGGTGTCGACGATCTTCTTCGCGGTCTCGAGGTGCTGGTGCGGGTCGGTGACACCACCGAAGCAGTCCATCGGACCGCCGGGCACACCCTCGATGACCATGATCTCGCACGGCCCGGTCGTGGTCAGCGCCGGAAATACGAAGTACTCGCCGATTCCGGGAACCATATTGAACGACACCGCCGAATACGGTTCGCGGGGTGCCATGCCGGTCACGTACGTGAGCGACAACGCCCGTTGCGGTCGGTCGAATGTCGAACGGGCCGAGTCACGTTCGAACATCTGGGCAATGTCACCCTTGCCCGCCGCCACCAGCACCAGGTCGGACTCGCGCGCATATCTCTCGAGGTCGTCGAGGCCGGCATCGTGGATGTCGAGCTGACCACCGCGGTCTTCGAATTCGCCCATCCAGCGTGGCATCTTCACCCGCTGGTCGACAGATTGCGCCGGAAGGTCCAGCCGGGACGCCCAGGAGATCGCCTTACCCCCTTTGTCGTCGGGAACGGTGAACGCGATGCCGTCCACATCCGGACATCCCTGGGCCCAGAAATCCAGACGGAGCGCATGTTCTCGGGCCAGCGAGCTGCCGAACATGCACTGGCTGGAGGTCACCCGGCCGGTGAAGATCTCTTCGGGGGTGCGGTTCGACACGATCCGGACGTCGTATCCGGCATCCAGCAGACCCATGCCGAGCTGCAGGCCGGACTGACCGGCACCGATGATGGTGATGGTACGCATTGTGTTCCTTCGATTTTCGGGTTCGGGTCAGTGCGCCGGAGCGCTCTCGGCGGCGAGTCGCGGGATGGCACTCACCGTCTGCTCCGGGCCGAGAGCGGAGTAGCCGCCGTCGACGGCCCAATCGGCGCCGGTGACGAACGACGCCGCTTCGGAGGCAAGAAAGGCGATCACACGACCCACCTCGGATGGGTCGCCGGTACGGGCGAGCACGTGGAAGGGCGCCGCGACGGAGTCGGTGTGCGCGCGGTCGCCGGCGGAAAGCTCGTCCATGATCTTCGACCAGGTCCAGCCCGGGCTCACCGAATTGACCCGGATACCGTCAGCGGCGTAATCCAACGCCATGTTGCGGGTGACCTGGGCGATAGCGGCCTTGCTTGCCGGGTATACCCACCGACCGGCCTGCGCGACCTTCGCCGAAATCGAGCTCAGGTTGACGATGGCTCCGCGACTCCGCGCCAGATGGGGACGGGCGGTGGCAGCGAACAGCACCGCGCTGACCACATTGACGTCCAGGGTCCGCAACCAGGTTGCCCGGTCGGTGTCGGCGCCATCGTCTCCGTACGAGCAGGCCAGATTGACCAGGACATCGAGCGATCCGAACCTCTCGACCGTCGCGCTGACGCAACGCCGGATGGACTCATCGCTGGTGATGTCGGTCCGGACGAACGCGGCCCGGTCGAACTTCTCGGCAACCGCAGCGCCGCCCACCTCGTCGATATCGGCTACCACCACCTGTGCGCCCGCGGCGACGAGCTCGGCGACGACACCGGTCCCGAACAGGGTGGCGCCACCTGTGACGATCGCCGTTTTCGTGGACAGTGAGATTGAGGTTGACATGCGGCCCTCCGAACAACACCCGCTAATGTGACCCGAGTCACGGTAAGGAGCGGCTGGATCGTCGGCTATCCCGCAAACGCGGAGCTTGTCCGCACAGCGTCGATCCACCGGTTCTTGACACGCATGACGCTGGAATAGCACAAACTGGTAACGCGCAATCATGACGATGGTCAACAAGACGATATGTGCGCGTGTGCCGCCTGGAGGAAGCATGAACGATGATGAGCGCCCGCTCAGCCGATACCGCCTAGCGGCCTCCAGCGACCCTGACGTCGTACGCGACACCGTCGGCCAGGCCTTTTGCGACCACCGGCTGTCACCGCTGAGCCGCAGTACCGGACTCGACGCACACTTCAACGGCCTGCGCTGGAACAGCGTGGGCGTGTACTACCTGGAGTACGGCACCGATGTGCGCATCGACCCACGCGACCTCGACGACTTCTACCTCGTCCAGGTCCCGCTCGTCGGTCGCGCCACGATCACCGTTGGAGCCGAAAGTTTCACCTCCACACCGGAAGTGGCCTCGGTACTCGAACCCGGACCGCGGGTATCGATGTCGTGGGAAGGGGCGAATCGGCAACTGCTGCTGCGCTTGGATCGCGCATCGGTTCACGACGTGCTGCGCAAGAAGCTCGGAAGGGAACCGACCACGCCCCTCGCATTCACCCCGCGGATGGATCTCACGACCCCGGCCGGCCGCACCTGGAGCGGGCTGCTCAAGCTATTGACCGATGCCGTCGGCTCGGCCGAGATCCCGGAGTCCATACCTGTCCGGGAATTCGAAGGGCTCCTCGTCAGCCAGCTGCTGCTCTGCCAGCCGCACAACTACCGCGACGAGCTCGACCGGCGACCACAGCCGACCGTGGCCCGGCCCATCGCGCAGGCCGCGGACCTCATCGAAGCCCACGCCCATGAACCCCTCACCATCGACGACATCGCCGAGGCAATCGGCGTGAGCACACGCACGCTCCAGGACGGCTTCCGCCGCTACTACGACACGACACCGATGGCATACCTGCGCGATGTACGACTGCGGCGCGTGCGGACCGACCTGCTGGCGGCCGATCCGACAACCGCCACGGTGACCGATATCGCGATGCGGTGGGGATTCCTGCACCCCGGCCGTTTCTCGATCCTCTACCGCGATCGCTATGGCGAATCACCGTCGCAGACGCTTCGACTGGAACGTGACCGCACCGTCCGGAAATAGCACACACCACAAGGCAAATCCCCCGCCCGTAGCCGGGCGGGGGACGTAGACAGATCCTGCGTGAAAGTCCTCAGCGACTCGCACCGACGTCCGGCTGCCAGCGGCGCCGGAGGGTCGTTGCCCCTGCAGCAGCGCGGATCAACTGAAGACGAGGGGGCGGACCATCGGTGCGACCGCTGGGCGGTTTGCGGTTGCCAGCGCGGAAGGGCGCGGGCCATTCCGCCGCCTCACCGACATACTGCTGGTCCACCGCGGCGTGCAGTGTCCACTGCGGATCCCACAGGTGAGCACGGCCGATCGCCACCAGGTCCGCACGCCCGGCGAGCAGGACCGAATTGACATCGTCGTAGGAGGAGATGGCACCCACCGCCACCACCGAGATGCCGTGGGGCACACCGACCTCCTGCCGGATCCGGTCCGCGAACGGCGTCTGATAACTGCGCCCGAACGCAGGCTTCTCATGCTTGACCACCTGGCCGGAGGACACATGCAGCACATCGGCTCCGTGTTCGGCGAACGCACGAGCGATCTCGACCGCGTCGTCGACGGTGTTGCCCCCCTCCGCCCAGTCGGTGGCCGAAATGCGGACCGACAATGGCCGAACCGCGGGCCACACCGCTCGGATCGCGTCGAAGACGCGCAGCGGGAAGCGTAAACGGTTCTCGAGTGAGCCGCCGAAATCGTCGGTGCGCTGATTGGCCAGCGCGGAGAGGAAAGAAGACAGCAGATATCCATGCGCACAGTGCAGTTCGAGCAGATCGAACCCGGCGCGAGCGGCCGCCTGGCCCGACCGGGCGAACTGTTCGGTGATCTCGTCCATCTCCGCGCACGTGATCTCGCGCGGGGTGCGACTGTCGGGTCCGTACGGGATGGCCGACGGGGCGACGGTGTCCCAGCCGCCGGTGTCCAGCGGGTCGTCGATGCCCTCCCACATGACCTTGGTGGCGCCCTTGCGGCCGGAATGCCCCAGTTGCACACCAATCTTCGATCGGGAATTGGCATGCACGAAATCCACGATCCGGGCCCACGCCCGCTCTTGTTCGGTGGTGTACAGCCCCGCGCAACCGGGCGTGATGCGCCCCTCGGGCGACACACACACCATCTCGGTCATGACCAGCCCGGCGCCGCCGAGCGCCTTGCTGCCCAGATGCACCAGGTGGAAATCGGTGGGCACGCCGTCGACGGCGGAGTACATGTCCATCGGCGAGACAAGGATCCGGTTGGGTAGCTCGATTCCCTTGAGCCGCAAGGGATAGAACATGGGCGGACGAGTTTCGTCGCCGATCACCGCGGCGTTCTGCGGCGTATCGTCCTGGATCGAGAGGTACCACCCGTCGATCCGGTTCACGAATCCGTTGTCACGCAGCCGCAGGTTGTCGTAGGTGATGCGGCGACTGCGCGTGAGAAGATTGAAAGCGAACTGATCCGGCGCTTGAGCGGTGTAGTTGCCGATCGCTTCGAACCACTCCAGGCTGGCCTGGGCTGCCCGTTGAATGGACTCCACGACGGGCCGTCGTTCCTGCTCGTACTTTTCCAGGCCAGTTGCGACGGAGTCGTTTTCGTGCAGACAGGCGGCGAGCGCGAGGGCATCTTCCATGGCCAGTTTCGTGCCCGAGCCGATGGAGAAGTGTGCGGTATGCGCGGCATCGCCCATCAGCACGACATTGCCGTGCCGCCACGTCCGGTTGCGGACCGTGGTGAAATCGATCCACCGCGAGTTGTTGGCCTGCAGACCGTGGCCGTCCAACTCGTCGGCCAGGATCTCCGCCAGTAGCGTGATGGACTTCTCGTCGTTCTCGCCGGGCAAGAACGCGCGCTCGGCGAACACATCGAAACCGGCTTTCCGCCACACGGATTCGTGCATCTCCACGATGAATGTGCTCTGCTCGGCACTGAACGGATAGCCGTGTACCTGCATGACCCCGTACGGGGTGTGCTTGATGAAGAACTCGAATGCCTCGAACACCCGGTCGGTGCCCAGCCACATGTACTTGTTGTGCCGCCGATCCAGATCCGGGCCGAACATATCCGCGAAACGGGTCCGCACCACGGAGTTGAGACCATCGGCCGCAAGCACCAGATCATGGGTGGCGGACAGCTCCTGCACATCCGGCGCGAGCGTGCGGAAATGGATGGTGACACCCAGATCGGCGCATCGCCGCTGCAAGATGCGCAGCAACTCCTTGCGGCTCATCGCCGCGAACCCCTGGCCGCCGGAGGTGCGGACCTCACCCCGGTAGTGGATATCGATGTCGCTCCAGCGGGCGAATTGCTCGCTCATCGCACGATAGATCTCCTCGTCGGCATGCTCGATGCCACCGAGGGTCTCGTCGGAGAACACCACACCGAAACCGAAGGTGTCGTCGGGAGCATTGCGCTCCCAGATGGTGATGTCGTGGGTGGGGTCGAGTTGTTTCATCAAGGCGGAGAAGTACAGCCCCGCGGGCCCTCCGCCGATCACGGCGATACGCATGAAAGCCTCACACTCTTCGGGTCGAAGTCGGTTCGAATTCAGGTGGCTGCCGGTTGGACTCGGCCGAGCCGAAGTCGGGCAGCGGGGCGCCGCGTAAGGCCGCGGCAATGTTGTCGGGCCATGGCATCGAGCCCCGGTCGGCGTTGGGCACATGGGCGGCTGTCAGGACGCCGCGGGCCGCGATCGTCGACGGTTCCGGCAGTGACGGCTGGGTCACCGCGGGGATCCTGGTGATGATGAAGTCGTACCGGAGCGAGGATCGGCCGACATTGCCCACCGACAGGCTGATGGACGCGGTATCGCCGAACCAGAGGCGCTCCAGGTAGTCGACTTCGTATCGCACTCGTGGAATACGGCCGAACAACCAGCGCAGCCCGATTCGGTCGAGCAGTGCGGCTTCGGCCGCCTCCACCCAGCGCACGACCGTACTGTGGTGGTAGTGCCCGGCCGCATCGGTGTCCTGCCAGTCCACGACACGCTCGATCGCGATGTCGGTCATCGCGTCCCCCAGTTCTCGCGCACCTTGAACCGCTGTAGCTTGCCGCTGGGATTGCGGGGCAGACTGTCGACGAATTCGATACTGCGCGGGTACTTGTACGGTGCCGCAGTGCTTTTGGCGAAGTCCTGGAGCTCCCGAGCCTTCGCCGCGTCGCCCGCGACGCCCGGCCGGAGCACCACCGCCGCGTGTACGATCATGCCTCGGTCCTCATCGGGAACACCGATCACAGCACTCTCGACCACATCCGGGTGCTGGTCGAGGACTGCCTCGACCTCCGGTGCACCGATGTTGTACCCGGCCGAGACGATCATGTCGTCGCTGCGGGCGTGGTACCAGAAGTAGCCGTCGGCGTCGCGAGTGTAGGTGTCGCCGGTCATATTCCAGCCCTTGCGCACATACTGACGCTGACGGGAATCGGCCAGATACCGACACCCGGTTGGTCCCTGTACCGCCAGCCCGCCGGGAGTGCCGTCCGGTACCGGATTGCCATCGTCGTCCTGGATCTCGGCGCGAAATCCGGGCACGATCCTACCGGTGGAGCCGGCGCGGATGTCGTCGTCAGCCGCCGAGATGAAGACATGGAGCAGCTCGGTGCCGCCGAGACCATTGATGATCTTCAGCCCGGTCCGTTCGTGAAACCGCTCGAAAACGGCTTCGGGCAGATGTTCACCGGCCGAAACGCACCGGCGCAGGGATTTCAGGCGCTCCGGATCGTCGCGCTTGATCAAAGACTTGTAGGCGGTCGGCGCGGTGAAAAGCACTGTCACCGAGAACTTCTCGATCGCGGCGACGAGCGCATCCGGATCGGGTTTCTCCAGCAGCACGACCGACGCTCCGACAGATAGCGGGAAGGTCACCAGCCCACCGAGGCCGAACGTGAATGCCAAGGGCGGTGTCCCGATGAAGACATCAGCGCCGTGCGGTCGCAGCACATGTGCGGAGAAGGTGTCCGCAATGGCCAGCACGTCGCGGTGGAAGTGCATGGCGACCTTCGGCATTCCGGTCGTACCCGAGGTCGGCGCGAGCAGCACCACGTCGTCGGCACCGGTCCGGACATCGGTGTAGGCGACCGGTTTCGCTGCCGCCCTGCGGATCAGGTCATCGTCGCCCGGCCCGCCGACCGAGGCGATACGCAAGGCCGTGTCGGCCGCGGACAGTTCGTCGAGCAGCCGGTGATCACAGAGAGCCAGCGCCGGGCGGGTCAGCTCGATCAGTTTGGTCAGCTCGGGAGCACGCAGCAGGGGCATGGTGGTCACCACCACCCCACCCGCCTTGACGACACCGAACCAGCAGGCAACCAGCCACGGGGTATTGGGGGCGCGCAACAGCACACGGTTCCCGGGAACCAGGCCGTAGTCGTCGGTCAGCACATGCGCAATCTGGTTCGCACGATCGAGAAGATCGCCGTAGGTCCACGTTTCGGACTCTGTGTGCAGGCAGGGCCTGGCCCGGCCATGGACCGCTACCGTCGCATCGAGCAAGGCGCTCGCGCAGTTGAGTCGATCGGGGTAGTTCAACCCTGCCAGGTCGAAGACCAGATCGGGCCAGTCGGCTTCGGGCGGGAGATTGTCCCGGCAGAAGGTGTCTTTGTGGGCGGAGGGTGTGAGCGTCATGCTCGGCCCTTTCGAACTGGTGAGGCCACTACAATCTCATTGCTTCCGGTTGACCGCCGTCGATGTCGCGCCATGTTCCGAGGCCGCACCGAGCCGGCGACATCAGGCCGGTTCGGAGCCCAGCGCGGCTACGGCCTGAATCTCCACGAGCGCTTCGGGTTGCCAGAGCGCGGTGACACCGATTCCGGCCATCGCCGGGTACGCCTCGCCGACCAACTCGCGCCAGAGCCGGCCGATTTCCTTGGCGTTGGCCTGATAGCCGGGAATGTCCAGCAGATAGATGGTCACCGACAGGAGATTCTGGGGCTTTCCGCCCGCAGCCTCGAGCGCCGCGATCACATTGGCCAGCGCCTGCCGGAACTGGGCGACGATCCCGCCGTCGACGATCGTCCCCTCGGGTGTCAAGGCAGTCTGGCCCGCCAGGTGAACGATGTCGCGAAACCGCGTGGCGTGGGCGAACCCGGAGGGTTTCGCCAGCTCGGGCGGATTGATGTGGTCGACGAGCATGATCGCCTCTTTCTCACGGAGACCCACCGGGCGGCGAGTTGATTCGAAGTGGGGGTGGCCCGAACCACGATATGGTGTTAGCTTGATTGCCGTCAATAGAACGCTATATACGGGCTCGCGCTCCTGGCGTTCGAAGCCGCCGCGGGCAACCCGGCCGAATTCCTGGAGTCTCCAGCGATGCGTTTGCGAACAGTTCTCCGCGACGACCACGGCAGTCGCGCCGAAGTCCGCGCCGACGGACAGTGGTACGCGACGGCGGCCGCCGACGTCGGCGCACTGCTCTCGGACCAGAACTGGCGCTCGGTCCGACCGCTGGCCGGCGCGCAGCCGCCACCCGGGCGGGCGGCGCCGGTCGTGACAGCGCCGACCAAGATCGTGTGCTGCGGCCACAATTACCGCGCCCACATCGCCGAGATGGGTCGATCCGCGCCCGAATTCCCTACCCTCTTCGCGAAATTCGCCGACACCCTCACCGCCTGGGACGCCGACATCGCCCTGCCCGGCCCGGCCGAGGCGGTGCTGTTCGACTGGGAGGCCGAACTCGCGATCGTCGTGGGCGCCACCCTGCGCCGCGCAGATCGCGACACCGCGCGGGCAGCCATAGCCGGATACACCGTCGCGAACGACTTCTCGGTGCGCGACTGGCAGCGGCGGACTTCGCAGTGGTTGCAAGGCAAGGCATTCGACGCCACCACTCCACTGGGTCCCGATCTGGTGACGCCCGACGAGGCCGACCCCACCGATGGCCTCCGCATCGTCTGCCGAGTCAACGGCACCGAGGAGCAGGCCGGCACAACCGACGACCTTGTCTTCGACCCGGCGACCCTGCTGTCGTACATCTCCGCGTTCACCGTGCTGCGTCCCGGTGACGTCGTATTGACCGGAACCCCGGGGGGTGTCGGCATCGCGGCGGACCCGCCGCGCTACCTGCGCGCCGGCGACGTCGTCGAGACCGAAATCGAGGGCATCGGCCTGCTACGCAATCGAATCACCCTGTCCCCCAAGGATATCGAGCCCGCCCAGCGGGACGGAAAGGAATCATGATGACCAGCGACTCCACCATCCAGGTCGCTCCGATTGTCACCAGAGCCGGCGCGGAGTACACCGAGACGGCACAGTCCGGTGGCGCGGTGCGCGTCTCGGGCGTGAGCCCGCAGCACACCCCGGCGACCAAGATCTGGTACGGCAAGGTGACCAACGAACCCGGCTACCGATCCTTGCCCCATCACCACGGCGAAGCCGAGACCGGCGGCTATGTCCTCACCGGGAAGGCACGCATCTACTACGGGGAGAACTATCAGGAGTACGTCGACATGAGCGAAGGCGATTTCGTCTTCGTGCCACCGTTCATGCCGCACGTCGAGGTGAACATGAGCACCACCGAGAAGCTGGTCTGGCTGACCTGCCGCACTCCGGACAATATCGTTGTCAACCTGCCCGATGTCGACGATTCCGTCCTGGTCGGATACCGGTGGGCGTGAGATTCGAGCTCGGGTCGCACCATCGGCCCGGGCCATCGGACCGCACGATCCGGACAGATGCCGCGCGCAGCGTATAGCCGAGCACGTGCCGCAACCCTACCGTGCGTCCTATGACCGACATCACAACCGAAGCCGACGCGATCATCGTAGGCTCAGGTGTCAACGGCCTGGTGGCCGCGGCCGAGTTGGCACTGGCCGGCTGGTCGGTGCAGTTGCTGGAGCGTAATGCGGAGATCGGCGGATTCATCGCCACCGAGGAACGCACTCTTCCCGGCTACCGACACGACACCTATTCGTCCTGGCATCCGTTGTTCGTCTCCGGCGCCGCCTATGCGAGCCTCGGACCCCACCTGCACGAACACGGACTCGAATTCCGCAACACCGAAGAATGGGTGACCGCCAGCGTTGCCGATGACGGCCGCGTCACCATCGCACACCGCGATCCGGAACGCACCGCCATGGAGTTCGCCGACCCCGCAGACCGAACCGCATATCTCGCGATGCTGGCCCGGCTTGCCGCGAATGCGGCACCGATCGGCGGACTGATGGATGCCGAACTGCGCTCGCCGTCCACGCTCCGACCGCTGGCCGGTCTGATCCGCGGTGGGCGACGCGGCACCGAAGACTGGCTGCGGATGGCGCTCAGCAGCGGTCGCGGATTCGCGCGCCGCGAGTTTCGCGGCCACGAGGTCGATCACCTCTATGCCCCGTGGCTACTGCACGCCGGTCTCTCTCCGAACCATGCTTCGGGCGGACTGATGATGGCATTGCTCGCGGCCACCCTGCACGGGGCCGGACTGCCGGTGGTTGCCGGCGGATCCGGCGGGCTGCTGACGGCGTTCGAGTCGCTGCTGCATTCCCTCGGCGTAGAGGTGCGAACGTCCACCTCGGTGGAGCGGATCCTAGTGGACCACGGCCGAGCAATCGGGGTCGTCGCCAATGGCCACGCCACATACGCCCGCCGCGCGGTGCTCGCTTCGGTGACGCCAACCGCCTTGTACGACAAGCTGTTACCACCTGACGCGGTGTCATCCACCATCCGCTCCGAGGCTGCGACCTTCCGCTACGGCCGCGCGGAAATGCAAGTCCATGTCGCCTTGTCGGCGCCGCTGGACTGGACCGATACCCGATTGCGGAACATTCCGTTGATTCACATGTCCGATGGATCCGACAGCACCGGAATCGCCTGCGCCGAGGCCGAAGCCGGGCTGCTCCCCCGCCGACCGACCGTCGTCGTCGGCCAGCAGTACCTGCTCGACCCCAGCAGGGTGCCGGACGGTGCGGCCGCACTCTGGCTGCAACTGCAGGAAGTCCCATTCGCACCGGTAGGCGATGCGGCCGGAGCGCTGGACACAACTCATGGCTGGACTCCGGCGCTGGCACGGAGTTTCGCCGATCGGGTCTTGGCGCGAATCGCCACCCACGCCCCCGACCTTCCCCGGAAACTGCTCGCGGTCGACGTCATCACCCCGGCCGATTTGGCCGCACACAATCCGAATGCCGTCACGGGCGATCCCTACGGGGGTTCGTGCGAATTGGACCAAAGCTACCTGTGGCGCCCCCTGCCCTCCGCCGGACGGCACGAGACACCCGTGTCCGGATTGTGGCAGATCGGCGCATCCACGCATCCCGGCCCCGGCTTGAGCGGCGGATCGGGACACCTCGTAGCGCGAACGCTCACACGAAATCGCAAGCTGCGCAGACTGTTCCGCACACGTTGAACAGCGCCCCGGTGGACTGCGCCGGCCGGACAGCCGCCGCGTGCAGCGGATAGCTCGGCCCGACCGGCCGCACCAGACTTCGAAACCAGTTACCTCACTACAGGAGCCACGATGTCTCTGCTCAACGCCGTCATCGAAGCGACCCGCTCCGGCGCTGTCGACATCATCGATCTCACTACTCCGTTGCAGGAGTCAACCCCGATCCTGCAGCTGCCGCCGCCGCTGGCCAACACCGTCCCGTTCCGGCTCGAGGAGATCAGCCGCTACGACGACCGCGGGCCCGCCTGGTACTGGAACAACATCCACACCGGCGAGCACACGGGCACCCACCTCGACGCACCGGTGCACTGGTTGAGCGGCCGTGACGGACACGATGTCTCACAAGCCCCGATGCGCACACTGTTCGCGCCCGTTGCCATGATCGACATGACCGCTGAGGTCGCGGCCGACCCGGAATTCCTGTTGGAAATCGATCACATCCGCCGCTGGGAGAAAGAGCACGGACCGCTCCCGGCGGGCGGCTGGCTACTCTATCGGACCGGATGGGAATCCCGAGGTGAGGATGCCGCCGCGTTCACCAATGACGGCCACACACCCGGCGTTTCCGCCGCCTGCGCCGCATGGCTGGCCGAAGAGTCCGCACTGACCGGACTCGGCGTGGAAACCGTCGGCACCGACGCCGGCGCGGCCGCCGGGTTCGAACCGCCCTTCCCGTGCCACAGCCAGCTACTGGGCGCCAACAAATGGGGCCTGACCAGTCTGCGCAACCTCGCCCGGCTGCCCGCCACCGGCGCCCTGCTGATCGTGTCCCCGCTGCCGATCGTCGGCGGGTCCGGCAGCCCGGCACGGGTGCTCGCGCTCGTCGAGCGCGACGCCGGATAAGGGAGGGAAAACCATGGCGGAACGGTCTTTTGCGAACGAGGTCGGCACACTGCGCCAAGGCTCCGGCACGACCCTGCACGTGGAGGGAATCCTGGCCGTCACGAAGGCGCTGCTGCAGTCCGGCGTCGCCTATGTCGGCGGCTACCAGGGCGCACCGATCTCCCATCTCATGGACGTGCTCGGCGATGCCAAGGCCGTACTCGACGAGCTCGGCGTCTATTTCGAAAACAGCGCCTCGGAAGCTACCGCGGCGGCGATGCTGGCCGCATCGGTGCACTATCCGCTGCGTGGCGCGGTGACATGGAAGTCAACCGTGGGCACCAACGTTGCTGCCGACGCCCTGGCGAATCTGGCCAGCGGCGGCGTCACCGGCGGAGCACTCATCATTCTGGGCGAGGACTACGGCGAGGGCTCCAGCATCATGCAGGAGCGTTCGCACGCCTTCGCGATGAAATCGCAGATGTGGCTGTTGGATCCGCGGCCGAACATCACCGCGATCGTGGACGCGGTCGAATCCGGCTTCGAATTGTCGGAGGCGAGCAACACCCCTGTGTTCTTGCTGCTGCGGCTGCGCTCTTGTCACCTGCACGGAGCGTTCCAGGCCGAAGACAACAAGCGGCCTCCGATGACGGTCACCGAAGCGACCCGGCGGCCCACTCGCGACGTGAGTCGAATCGTGTTGCCGCCCGCCAGCTTTCAACATGAGAAGGAGAAGATCGAAAACCGGTGGCCTGCCGCGGTGAAACACATCCGCGACCACGGGCTCAATGAGGTGTTCGGCGATGACCTCGCCGACGTGGGAATCATCGTTCAAGGAGGGCTGTACAACACCCTCAATCGCTCGATGGAACTGCTCGGATGCTCGGATGCGTTCGGCAACACGCGGGTACCGCTGTACGTGATGAACGTCGCCTACCCGGTGATCGACGAAGAAGTCATCGAATTCTGCACCGGCAAGCGCTCGGTGCTACTGATCGAAGAAGGCCAGCCCGACTTCATCGAACAGAACATCAATGCCATCCTGCGCCGTGCCGGCATACCCACCGAACTGCACGGCAAGGACATGCTGACCATGGCGGGCGAATACACCTCGCTGGTCGTCACGCGTGGAGTGCACAGCTTTCTCAGCAGCTATCTGCCCGAGGTGATCACTGCCGAACCCGCGCTGCTGCGCTCGGCCGACGATCCGGCCAGCCCGTTCGCCGTCCGGGTCGAGCCGCACACTGTGCGGCCCCGACCGCCCGGGCTGTGCACCGGATGCCCGGAGCGACCCATCTTCAGCGGATTGAAACTCGCCGAACGCGAAACGGGCGAACATCACATCAGTGCCGACATCGGCTGTCACTTGTTCTCGATCAACGCGCCGTTCGATCTCGGGGCGACAACCATGGGCTATGGCCTCGGTTCGGCGGCTGCGGCGGCGCTGAACTCGAAGGGCTCCGACCGCCGAACCATCGCGATGATGGGCGACGGGGGCTTCTGGCACAACGGGCTGAGCAGCGGCGTCGGCAACGCGGTGTTCAACAAGAACGACCAGCTACTGGTAGTCGTCGACAACGATTACGCGGCCGCCACCGGAGGTCAGGACGTGCTCTCCTCGCACGCCGACCTGCCGACCCGCTCCACCAAACACCCCATCGAGAGGGCCGTCCGCGGCATCGGTGTCAAGTGGGCCAAGACAATAGACAACACCTACGACGTCACCACCGTGCGCGACACCTTCGTCGATGCGCTCACCACCGATGAGGCAGGGCCGAAAGTCCTTGTCATGCACAGCGAATGCCAGCTCAACCGGCAACGACGTGAGAAGCCGCAGCGGGCACAGGCATTGCGGGCCGGGGAACGGGTGGTCCGCGAACGTTTCGGCGTCGACCCCGAGACCTGCACCGGTGATCACGCCTGCATCCGGATCTCCGGCTGCCCGTCGCTGACCATCACCGACAACCCCGACCCCATGCGCACCGATCCGATCGCGACCGTGCTCGACAGCTGCGTCGGATGCGGAGTGTGCGGCGCCAACGCGCATGCGGCCGTGTTGTGTCCGTCCTTCTACCGAACCGACGTTGTCTACAACCCCACCCGGCGCGATCGCATGCTGGCCCGGCTGCGCACCTGGTGGATCACCATGCTCGCGCGCGGAATAGAGCGCCGCGCCGCCGGATTCGAGGTAACACCATGACAGGCTGGTACAGCGGACAGCGCCCCATAACAATCGCGATCCTGGCCATGGGCGGCGAAGGCGGGGGCGTACTCGCCGACTGGATCGTGGAAGTCGCCGAGTCAGCTGACTACTTCGCCCAGACCACGTCTGTGCCCGGTGTCGCCCAGCGCACCGGATCCACCGTGTACTACGTCGAGCTGTTCCCACCCTCCCCAACCGGCCACACCACCGGAACCGGACGCAGCGAACCTGTGCTGAGCGTGTTCCCCACCCCCGGTGAAGTGGACATCGTGATTGCCTCCGAGCTGATGGAAGCGGCCCGCGCCGTCCAACGTGGTTTCACGACACCAGATCGAACCACCCTGTTCACCTCCACCCACCGGGTGTATTCGATCGACGAGAAGATGGCTCTCGGCGACGGTCGGGTCGACAGCGCGACGCTGCTGGACGCGGCCCGGCGCGGATCGAAGCGACTGATAGCGTCCGACTTCATGGCAGTAGCCGACCACCACCGCAGCGTCATCAGTGCGGCGCTGTTCGGCGCAGTGGCCGGATCCGGCGTATTACCGTTCACCCGAGAACAATTCGAAGAGCCGATTCGCGGCTTCGGCAAAGGCGTCGAACAGTCCCTGCGTGCGTTCGCCGACGGCTTCAGCGCTGCCGCCACACCGACAGTCACCGAACCCCCGATCCCACCGCGAACTTCACAGCCAGTGGAATTGCCCCTTATCCCCCGGCCGCTCACCGCCGCCGAGCGGAAGACACGAGAAGATCAGCGCCGCAACGAAATAGCCGCGTCCGACCCGGGAGCTCTCGTCGGCCCCAAACTGCGGAAGCTCGCGGAGACCGTCGGAGATCTCCCGCCTGCGGCGCGGTCCATGATCCTGCACGGCCTGGTCCGCACCGCGGTATATCAGGACACTTCGTACTCTCGGCTATATCTGAGTCGCGTAAGGGAATTCGCGGCAGTAGATCCAGATGCCGAGGGCAGCGCGCTGCTCACCACCGAAGCGGCCCGGCAGATCGCACTGTGGATGTGTTATCAGGACACCATTCAGGTTGCGCTGCAGAAAATCCGGCGACACCGCATGGATCGCATCCGCTCCGAGGCGCGTGCCGAACCGGACCAACTGATTCAGGTCCGCGAGTACCTCCACCCACAGATCGACGAGATCACCGACACCATGCCGGCTCGAGTCGGCTCGGTCCTGCGCCGCTCCAGCACATTCCAACGGCTGGTTCGAAAAGTGACCCGCCGAGGCATGACCGTCAACACCAGCTCGATCACCGGCTACACCGCCCTGTCGATAACGGCCCGGCTTCGCCCTGTGCGCCCTCGATCGTTGCGCTATCAGCGCGAACAGCAGGCCATCAACGAATGGCTGAAAGCAGCATCAACCGCTGCCCTACTCGATGCCGACCTCGCTCGCGAGATCCTCGAATGCCAATGTGTGCTCAAGGGCTACGGCGCCACCTTCGAACACGGCGCCGACAGTTTCGGACAACTCATGCACGCTGCCCACAAACTGATCGGGCACCCTGATGCAGCCGAACGACTCTCGAAGCTTCGGGCGGCCGCGCTCGCCGATGACACCCATACAGCTCTGACCATCGAGCTTGCTGCGGCGATGCCCAGCTGACAATCCTCTGAAGGCAACGCGTCGGGCATCTGCGCACGACCGGCGCGTGCCTGGGTCGTCGTAATCGTGGGCTCGGCATCGCGTGTCGACGAGTTCCGCGGCCCCGGTAACCTGGCGGCCGACCCGGCAGATCGCCGCAATCGATTGCGTCATCGTGTCCTGAGTGGCGACCGCTTCGAGTACTACCGAATCCAACGGGCGACGTATCTTGTCTTGCAGCACACCGGTTTCGACGGCCACCTCATGCACGGAACCGAAGATTCGATTCGGCCGATCCGAAACCTTACCTATGCCCGCGTCACCCCTGAGTACAAGGACCTGGCTCTGCCCGGCTTCGGACGTGGATCAGATTCAGCGGCGCCACACGCACTGCCAGCACCAGGGGCCGGCGTTCCTTCAGCACGACGTCCGCCGCCGGGTCTGCAGGTTGTCGCTGTTTCCGGTGGCCACCGCCGCGAGTGCGCGCTGAACACGGCATCACGGCCAGACCCAGGGCCTGAAAGGACTCCGACGATATCGAGGCGGACAGATGAGCGGGGGTGGTGGACGACGTCGGCCAACAGCGAGACGTCCTCGACCGGGCCGCCGGTCTCCAGCTGGCCGCAGCGCCGCGCTCCGTGCGTGAAGACCAGATGTGTCTCCACCGTCGCGGATTCGGCGAGCGCGCGCAGCAGGGCGATACCTGGTAGCGGTGCGCTCCAACCGGATCCGCCCACGACAATGCGGGGCTTGTGGGGAGTGAAGACCACGTTCTTTCGGCCGCGGTGGTGATAGGTGAACAGCGAGGCTACGTCCGCCACCTGGCCACGACGGCGTCCATGTCGCCGTCGCCTGGCACGGGGATATGGCGCGCACCGGGAAACCGGTGTGCGGGTTCGGTATACGCGCGTTGTTGTACCAGACGAGCGATATTGGCCCGGTAGATGTCGTCGACCGCGGCGTTCCGCCCGGGCTCACGGTCGAGCCAGAGATTGGCCGGATGGATCGGCCGGTCGTACATGCGCTGGAACAACTCAGTGCGAATGTCCTTGAGCCAGTTGGAGTTCAGATTCATCATCCGATACTGGCGGAGCGCCTCGACATCCACCGGCGCGGCAATGATCGCGTTGGCGCCCGACGACACCCGCCCGATCACCTGACCGTGATAGTCGACGATGTGCCCATTGCCGCCGGCGATGTCGACGGGATGCTCGGCGGCGGGGCTCGAGTAGACCGGCCCGGTATTCGGGCACACCATGTACACCCCGTTGAAGTGCGCGTGCGCCCGATTCTGCAGCAGCCAGGTGCCTCCAGCGTCCGGACCGGCCGCGGTCATCGGCACGGCTTCGCTGGGTCGGTACACCACCTCCGCGCCGTTGAACGCCAGGGCCCGAACAGCTTCCGGGTACTCGCCGTCGCTACAGCACAGCGTGCCGATATTGCCGATGTCCGGGGTCCGCAGCACCGGATAGAAGGCGTCGATGCCGTCGCCGAACAGCTCGACCCACCGATCGTAGACATCGTGCGGGGTGCACGAATGCTCCCGGCACCACACGTGGTTCTTGGCGGCCCGATGGACGATCTCACCCTGCGGCGAGATCACCACCATCACATTGAAGTACCGGTCCGCGATGACCTCGGGCCAGCGGGCCTTGCACTGGACGATGAGGTAGGTCTCGTACAGCCGGGCCAACGCAGCGAGACGATCGGTCTCCGGGCCGGGTATATCGATGAAAAGCTCTCTGGCGCATCGGCTGTGCGGCAGATCGAAGATCTCGTCGGTGAAGCCGGTGAGAGCCCCTTCGGCCAGAGCGACGAGTTTCACCGGCAGGTTGATGCCGACGACCGACACCGCCGCATGAATGGTCTCCTCGATCGTGTCGAGGTTGCGCGCGATGTGGTCGCGCGCCCCGATGCCGTGAACGATGGTCGACAACCCGACCGCCAGATACGGTGCGACCGGTGCTGCCCCGGCGGCTCGACCGGTCATTCCGCGCCACTGCATTCGATAGCGGCGACCGCTTCCGGCATGTCCGGCGCGAGCGTTCGCACCCGCCCGTCGGTGATGATCGTGTTGGTCATCGTTGTCCTCCACTGCCGACCGTTGTGTCCTGTCCGCACAGCGTATCTCATGTTTTCTCCAAATGGAGAAGTTTTAGTTTCTGGACACAGACACGATGAGCTCTATGACGACACCCTCGGCATCGGTGACGGGGGGCGGCGGGCCAGCGGTAACAAACCGGGCCAACGTCTTGTTCGACACCCACCGCGACGACCTGGAATTCGGCTGCCCCGCGGCCGTGGCGCGCGGAGCCGGGCCGGTGATGACTTCTTTGAATTGGAAACAGTCCGCTGGTCGCACCCGCCACCCGGTGCGGGAGCGCGCCGCTACCCCGGACAGCCGCCGGGTGATCTCGGTGAGCTCAGACTCATTGCGCACCTGGGACACTCACACCCAGCAACCGATCTCCGCGGCAGTCAGTCCGGACGGACACTACATCGTCACAGGCGGAGCAACCGGCCTGTTGCGGCGAGACGCCGACACCGGCAAGCCGATAGGCGAGCTGATGAAGGTTCCCGAGATCGGCTCCCACCAAGTGACCTTCACGCGCGACAGCCGCTACATCATCTCGAGCAGTTATCAGACGATCCGGCTCTGGGACACCGAGTCCGGCCAAGCAGTCGGCGGATCGCTTCACGGCCCGCTGCTCCAGATCTACTCGGTCGAAGTCAGCCCCGACAATCGTGCGATCATCACCGACGGAATCGACGGCTACTGGCTCTGGCCGGGCCCCATCGACCTGGCCCGACGAACTGTGCGCCAAACTCTCCACGAACATGAGCCACCGGGATTGGAACCGGTGGGTATCCCCGGACATCGACTACATCACGCTCTGCCCGGCCCTCCCCGTCCCAACCAACCAAGTGCCGACGCCGTCGATGAGCGCGGCTGAACGAATTCCAGGCCGCTCCTCAAAGCTCTTGCGCTGCTTCACCATTACCCACGCGCGGTAGCTATGGCGCGAACCGGGTGAGCCGGTGCTTACTCCACCACACACCCCGCGGCTTGTGGGGTGCCTGCGAAGCGGTCGGCGAGGAAGTTCATGCCGCCGAGCGCTTCGCCCGCGGCGGCTCCGATGTGCGTCGGGAACAGCGAGTGGATCGCGGTGAGGGTGGCGCCCAGAGCGCAGTACGTATCGACGAGGGCGGTGTAGCCGGCAACGGGGATCTTCTCGTCGGCGACGCTGTGGTACAGGTACAGCGGGGTGTCGGGGGCGGTGCGGCCGAGTTCATTGGGCAGGGCGGCATTGCGGAAAGCGGGCTGCGCCAACAGGTTCGGGACTGTGGCCAAATCGTCGACGTGGACATCGGAGTATTCCTGGGACAGATCCGCACCACAGCCGGAGGTGCCCGCGGCAAGCAGCGCGCGGCGGCCCCGGTCGTTCAACAAGTCGGCCAATCGGGAGGCGGGTTCGTTGCGGGCCAGCCCGAGCAGGATCAGTATCGCCCCCGCGGCGCTGTCGGCGCGTTGTGCGACGGCCGGGAGATCGGTGGGGATTCCGCCGGCGCTGGTGCCGACCAACTGCACGTCTGGTGCGTATTCCCGACGCAACTGTGTGGCCCACAGGGTGGCGAAGGCTCCGGCCGAGTATCCCCAGGCGCCGACCGGGCTCGAGGCATCGATGCCGGCCGGCGAGAACGACCGCGCGGCCCGGATTCCGTCCAGAACTCCACGCCCGGATGTCACGCCGTCGAAGAGCCGGGACTGCGGCCCTTCGTAGTCGCTGGCCACGACGGCCCATCCCCGCAGCAGTGCGTCCGCGATGAACGGCGCATCCTGCATGGCGCTCGCCATGTCGTTGTCGCTCCCGCCACGCAGCGTGACCGACGGCGCGCACCGGGTGTCGAGACTGTTCTCGGGTACCTGGTACGACAACACCGGGCGCGGCCCGTTCCAGGGCACCGACGGCACCAGCACCGTGGTCACGTTCAGCTGCGGATTCTCTTCGGAATCGGTTGTGCGATAACGCAATTGCCATGCAGACACCGGTACCGGCAGACCGAGCAGTGAGATCGTCCGCGCTCCGAGTACCGCGCCGTTCGGATGTGACGCGAGATCGGTGGGTGCGGCATAGAAGGGATCGTCACCCGGGGACAGCGAAGCGGCTCGCGCGGCCGGCATCGACAATGCGGCCGGCAGCACGATCATGGCGAGTGTGAGGGCCGCAAGCCATCGCAGGCCGATCCGCCACCACCTCACTGGTTGCCCGGACGTGCCGCCAACCAGCGGGCCGGGCGTATCGGTTGCCGAATACGCTGTGCGGCAAGCCTTTTTCCGATATGTCGACAACATATGCTGGGATTCCATCACGCCTCCCGCGTCCAACCATCCGACGCGCAGGCACTCGGGGGCCCGCACAACCAGTCGTACCAATTCGAGATCTAGGTCACGGTAGCATAACGATCCCGCATCTGCAGCTGTGATTTCCAGCGACGGTCAGTACGGCGGAGAAGCTCGCCGGACCGAGCGGATGCGAGCGTGGCTGCCCGGTCTCGACGCGGCGGGCTATTGCCCGGCATCCGCCGCTATTGCGCCGGTCCGTGAGCCTTTCATGTCGAGCGCCCGGTAAAACCACATGTAGGAGGCGCAAACACGATGCGACCGGGCAAGCATGTGTGACGTTCCTGAGAATCACTGCCTCGCCGAGCCGGTTTCAGCAAACGGCAGTAGGGTGCTGGTCCGAGACCCCGAAAATGGCTGTGCGGCGGAATCAGGGATGCGTACACGGAGGTCACGGGCAGGAGATTCGATGCCGACAACATGGTTACGATGGCTGGTTCTGGGAGTCATCTCGGCAGCTGCATTCGCCACGTTGCCCATGGGACCGGCAAGCGCCGATCCGGTCGACGACGACATCCCGAGTGGGCTGGAGTCGTTCTATCACCAGCCGCTGGACTGGACGCCGTGTAACGATGCGGTGCTCGACGGTGCGGGGGCTCAGTGCGCGGGCGTTGTCGTACCGCTCGACTACAACCGACCGGACTCGCGCACGCTGACCGTAGCGATCTCGCGTATCCCGGCGACCGACCCGGCCCGCAGGCGCGGGATCATGCTGTCCAACCCCGGCGGTCCCGGCGGTCCGGGCCTGAGCATGATCGCCGACCTGCGGGATCGGCTCACACCGGATGTCCGCGCCCGGTACGACCTGATCGGTATGGACCCGCGCGGTATCGGCCGATCGGACCGAATGAGTTGTGCGCTGCCGCTGCCCAGCATGTTGTTCTCGGCCGGCTTCGACGCGTTCGGCTACGCGCGCGACGCCACCCTGGCCGCCGCGTTCGCGGCTTCCTGCGTAATGCCCGATCCCGAGAAGGCTCGGTCCATCACCACCCGCAATACCGCCCGCGACATGGATGTCATCCGTAGCGCATTCGGCGAACGCGAGCTCAACTATTACGGCGACTCCTACGGCACCTACCTGGGCGCGGTGTACACGCAGATGTTCCCTCAGCACAGTGACCGGATCGTGCTGGACAGCGCCATCGACCCGGACCGCTACTGGATCGGCACCTACCAGGACATGGGCGCCGTCAACGAGGCCGGGCTCGACGACTGGGCGATCTGGGCGGCCCGCCACGACGCCGACTACCACTTCGGCGACAGCGGATCGCAGGTCCGGGCCTTTGTCGAGGACCTGATCCGACGTGCCGCCGCGCATCCGGTCATCGGCAACGGCTATCTCATCGATGAACACACCGTTCCGATGATGCTGCTGTCGCTGTTGTCGAATCCGAAGAAGAACACCAGCCTCGCCGAGCTCGTGCGGACCCTGTCCGACGCAGTGACCGGGCTGCCCGTCGACATGGAGCAGCTGAAAGCGAAGGTCAGCGGCCCCGTTCCGCTCGATGCCTCGGGCATGGCCGCGGTCATGTGCGGCGACAAGGCCGCACCCCGGGATCTGGCCTGGTATCGCCGCAATATCGAAAGCGTCCGGGCAACCCAACCGGTGTTCGGCGCGTTCGCCAACAACATCACCGCATGCGCGTTCTGGCCGGACCCGGTCGAGCCACCCACCGCCGTGCACAACCCGACACCAGCCCTGATCCTGCAGGCAACCCGCGACACCCGCACCCCCTACCAGGAGGGCCTTGCGTTGCACCAGGACCTGACAGCGTCACGAATGGTCACACTGGCAGACACCCGCGTTCACGGCCTCCTCGGCTCCAACCTGAGCCATTGCGTGAACGAGGTCGTCAATACCTACTTCCGTGACGGCACCCTCCCCGATGCCGACCTCACCTGCCAACGCGACACCAACAATCTCCCCTGACCCGACCCCATGATTTCGGTCTGGACCGAAATCATGGGGTCAGGTCACAGCCGCCCACCGCGAGAGCTTCATGCGGGACTACTTTGCTTGGTCGCTGATCCGAAATACCGGAGACCTCACCTACATGCGAACGTGGGCAACAGCTTTCACCCACCACACACTTCGAGACACTTCCCAGGTCCAAGCGCCGGGGCGGCCAGGAATGCGGCGTCACCCACAGGCACCGGTTTGGCCACTGTCGGAATCGTTGTGTCGGCACGTCCAGATCCTGGATATCGAGCAGCAATCAAGAATCAACCAGACCGGGGCAGCCCCCGCCGCGCCGAACTGCGAGGTAGGTCTGCAGTGACGTTGTGTCGCCGCGTGAACTCGCTCCGTAATTGAATCGGTCACCCGACTGAGCCGCATCGAAACACACTGTCCATCATCTAGTTTCGCGTGTCCGGCGCTGTCAGGCTGAGTGTGAGCAAGCAGCCCTCATCGACCAATCCTCCATGCGCGGTGGATAGCAACCCGACCGGCTGGTAGAGACCAGTCGGGCGTTGTCCCGACGCGACATCGATCCGCTCGTGGCACGGCGATTCCACGTTGTCGGACGCGATCCGGGGCTTGCACACGACCGTGGACGTCGGGCCTCCGAATCGTGGACCCCAAAAAGCCATGCACTGCGCTCGGCGCTACTACCTGGTAGCGATCACTACCGCCCAGTAGAGGTTTCGTCCATGTTTCGGATCGAGGGAGGTACTGGGTCGAGGCGATTAACAGAACACCGAAAAGCCCAGGGCGATGATTACACCGCATCGACTTCGCACCCACCCATGCAGCCCGCGATACATTGGCGGTGCGACTAATTACGTTGTCCCACAGTATGATTCGTGAGACGATCCGCACACGTGCGTCGTGAACATCCGGAAACCTCCAATTTTTCCGCAGGCGACCAACCGGAAACACACCGAGCGTGAACTTGGTCCATCGGTGACTACCCGGACACCAACGGGCGCACTGCCAATCACCGAATTCATACCGACCACGCCCAGGAGACGAATCATGTCGGCACCCACCACATCGACCTCCGAGATCGACAAGGCGATCGAGGAGAACATCGTGAAATCGCTCGCCGAAATCCCGCACCCGGCTCTGCCGAAGGGCACCAGTATCTATGGCGGCACCAAGATCTTTCCCGATTATCAGGCGGAGGCGGGTGAAACCTATTTCACGCTGGTTCACGGTATCGCCCATGAATCGTCGGTGAGTTTCGTGGCCATCCTGCAGGCGACGCGCGCACTCCGCAAAGGTTTCGAGTCCGCCATCTACTTCTACGGTCCCGGCGCGATCAACTGCCTTGCCACCCGCGGCTTTCCGACGACCGGCGACAGCGGGTTCCCCGGTGAGCAGAACATCAACGAGGCCCTCGCCACCTTCATCAAGGAGGGCGGGAAGGTGTTCGCCTGCCGGTTCGGTCTCGCCTTGCACGGTGCCCGCGAGGAGGACCTCATCGAAGGTGTGATCCCGGCGCATCCCCTGGACGTGCAGGACGCGCTGATCCACTACGCCCGCAAGGGCGCCATCATCAACTCCACCTACCAGCTGTAGGCCGACCGTCATGACCGAGGTATCCACGCGAGTAGATCTCGCACTCTTGGGCATCCGCGTCGATGTGCCGGTGCAGCGCCGTTCCGGTGCCGGCCCCAGCGACGACGGTCATGTGCTGTTCGGGGGTGCCGGCGCTGCCATCCCCCTCCGCCCCGAGAGCCCGTACACGATTCGTGCCGATCGGTTGCTCTACGAGGGCACTGATCTCGGCGTGACCGTCGAGCCGGTGCGCCGGCCCCGTTTCTACGACCTGCGCACGGCCGACGGTGTGGCGTACGAGCAGATCGCCAGGCTGCACGGCAAGGATGTGCTGGCGACCACGGTGGTGCAGACCTGCATCCGCTACGGCGAAGACCAACGGTGCCGGTTCTGTTCCATCGAGGCGTCGCTCGCGGCGGGCAGCACCATCGCGGTCAAACGACCGGATCAGCTCGCCGAGGTCGCCGAGGCGGCGGTGCGGCTCGACGGTGTCCGGCAGCTGGTGATGACCACCGGCACCTCGGCCGGAAAAGACCGTGGCGCAAGGCATCTCGCCCGCTGTGTGCGAGCCGTCAAGCAAGCGGTGCCGACCCTCCCGATCCAGGTGCAGTGCGAGCCTCCCGGCGATCTGGCGACTCTGACCGAACTGCGTGACGCGGGAGCCGACGCGATCGGCATCCACGTCGAGTCACTCGACGACCGAGTGCGGGCTCGTTGGATGCCGGGAAAGTCCACCGTGCCGCTGTCGGAGTACCGGGCGGCCTGGGCCGAGGCGGTGCGCGTGTTCGGCCGTAACCAGGTCTCCACCTATCTGCTGGTCGGTCTGGGCGAGGACCCGGACGAATTGGTCTCGGGTGCGGCGGAACTCATCGCCATGGGCGTGTACCCGTTCGTGGTGCCGTTCCGGCCGCTCGCGGGAACCCTGGCCGTCGACGTCGACGGTGCGAGCCCACCGTCCGCGGCGGTCCTCGAGGACGTGACCCGGCGAGTGGCAGCGGAACTGCGCCGGGTCGGCATGCTCGGCACGGACCAGAAGGCCGGATGCGCGGCCTGCGGGGCGTGCAGCGTATTGCAAACCGCGGGAGGCTGAGATGACGACCACCGAATCCACGGCCGCACGCCGATCCTGGCTCGACGAACTGTCCGGGGCGCGTGCCACATCGCCGGATTACTGTGTCCTGTCCGGACATACGGCCCCGGCCGAGCCCGAGGACGGATTCCTCATCCGGCTCGCCGAGCCCCGGCAGGTCGCCGCGTATCACGCGTTGCGTAGGAAGAATTTCGTCGTCGAGCAGGGCTTGTTCGCCGGCAGCGACGCCGACGACATCGACGATGACCCTCGGACCCGGATCCTGGTCGCGATCGCACCGGACGGTGCCGTGCTGGGCGGAGTGCGCCTGGCACCGGCCACCGCCGAGGATCTCGGCTGGTGGACCGGCAGTCGCCTGGTGGTGGACTGCGGGCGGCGCACCCGCGGTGTGGGCGGGGCACTCGTGCGAGCGGCGTGCGCGTACGCCGAAACCCATAACGTGCTGCGGTTCGAGGCCACGGTGCAGACCCGCTACGAGTTGCTGTTCACCCATCTCGGGTGGGTCGCGCTCGCCGAGACCACCGTGGCCGGTGCGCCGCATGTGCGGATGCGCTGGCCGATCGACCGCATCGAGCGGCTGGCGCGCTCCACCAAGGCCATGCTCGGGCAAACGCTGTCGGAGTTGGGCGATACACCGATGACACTGGGCGGCACCGGATTCCGAGGCGATGACGGCGCACCGGTACCGGGCTGCGACCTGGTCGCCGCGTGCGACGCGATCCTGCCGTCCATGGTCGAACGCGACCCGGAATGGGCCGGATGGTGTGCGGCCCTGGTCAACCTCAACGATCTCGCCGCGATGGGGGCCGAACCGATCGGCCTTCTCGACGCGGTCGCCGCGCCCACCCGGTCGCTGCTGACCCGGGTGCTCCGGGGCCTGGGTGCGGCCAGCCGCATCTGGGAGGTGCCGGTGCTGGGTGGCCACACCCAGTTGGGTGTCCCGGCGGCGCTGTCGGTCACCGCGCTCGGCCGTACCGCCCGGCCGGTGCCCGGAGGAGGCGGCGAGGTCGGCGACGAACTCCGGCTCACCGCTGATCTGGGCGGCGGCTGGCGACCCGGATATACCGGGCGACAATGGGATTCGTCGTCACACCGGAGCGGCGCGGAATTGCGGGCACTGGGCCGGTTCGTCTCGGACACGGGTCCGAAGGCCGCGAAGGATGTCAGCATGGCCGGCATCGCCGGGACCGCGGGCATGCTCGCCGAGGCCAGCGGCGTCGGGGTCGAACTGGATGTGGCGCGCATCCCACGCCCGCCGGGCGCCGAGTTGGCCGAGTGGATCACCTGCTTTCCCGGCTTCGCGATGCTCACCGCCGATCGCCCCGGCACCCCCGTCAATCCCGTAGGCCCGACGACGACCGCCGTGTGCGGCGTTCTCAGCGCGACTCCCGGCGTGCGGCTGCGCTGGCCTGACGGAGAAGTCACTCACGCGCTCGAAAGCGCGGTAACCGGATTGGGACACTCATGACCGAACTATCGATCTCCGTGGCCGCCGCCGAATTCGGCCGCGACATGCAGGCGTGCTACGCCACCATCGGCGCACTGATCGAACAGGCGCGCGAACGCGGTAGCCGACTGCTGGTGCTGCCCGAGGCCTGCCTGGGCGGCTATCTGCCCAGCCTGGGCGGCGGAGGGGAGAGCGAGGAGGCCAAGCAGCGCCGTCTGCGCAGTCTGCCGCCGGCTCTCGCCCTCGACGGCCCGGAACTGCGCCGCATCGCGGCGATGGCAGGTGAACTCGTCGTCACTCTCGGATTCTGTGAAGCCGATGGCGATCTCCGCTACAACGCCGCCGCGACCGTCACCGGCGACGGGGTGCTCGGCTCCTACCGCAAGGTACATCAGCCCCTCGGCGAAAACCTTTGCTACGCTGCCGGATCCGAATATCGCGCCTTCGACACCCCGGTCGGCCGCATGGGCATGCAGATCTGCTACGACAAGGCATTCCCCGAAGCCGCACGAGCGCTGGCACTGGACGGCGCGCAGATCATCACCTCGCTCTCGGCCTGGCCCACCGCCCGCACCGCCACCACCGAACGACTCGAGGACGACCGCTGGACCCAGCGCTTCGATATCTTCGACCGCGCTCGCGCAGTCGAGAACCAGGTGGTGTGGGTCGCGTCGAACCAGGCCGGGACCTTCGGCTCGTTGCGCTTCGTGTGCAGCGCCAAGATCGTCGGCCCCGGCGGCGACGTGCTCGCCACCACCGGTACCGAACCCGGTCTCGCCACCGCGACCGTCGACGTCGATCACGCACTCGAATTGGCGCGCGGCGGCGGCATGTACAACCTGCGCGACCGACGCCCCGAGCTCTACCACAGCGTCGTCGCCCGCCACGGCGTGGTCGGACAGCCCGCGGTGCCCGAAGAGTTGGAGGCGATCCATGCCTGAGATGACATTCGACATCCGCTGGCCGGACGGCAATGTCCAGTCCTGCTATTCGCCCTCGCTGGTGATCCACGATCATCTGGCCACCGGCGTCGACTATCCGATCGACGACTTCCTGACCCGTGTCTCGAGCGCTTTGAACACCGCGGCCGAGCGGGTACGCGAGAAGTTCGGCTTCTACTGCACCTCCGCCATGCAGACCCTGGACGCCATCCAAGCAAGCGCAGCACAGGCCCGGACATCACCGGGCACGGTACGCGTCCTGTCGATGACTCCGCCGTCGGTCGAGGCGGCAACCACCGGAGGAAAACCATGACCCCCCACGCAAACTCGGGTACCGCCGTGGAACACCGCGACGTCGTCGTGATCGGCGCCGGACAGGCCGGGCTCTCGATCAGCTGGCATCTGACCGCACGCGGGATCGACCATGTCGTCCTCGAGCGCGACACCATCGCCCACGAGTGGCGCGACACCCGCTGGGACAACTTCACTCTCGTCACCCCGAACTGGCAGTGCGTTCTACCCGGATACAGTTACGACGGACCGGACCCGCACGGCTTCATGAAACGCGATGAGGTCTACGCATGGGTGCGCGCCTATGCCGACACCTTCGATCCGCCGGTTCGCGAACACGTCGCCGTCACCGCGGTCACGGTAGCGGTCGGCGGCGGCTTCGACATCCAGACAACCTCGGGCCCACTGCATTGCGATCAGGTGGTGGTCGCAGTAGGCGGTTATCACACGCCGAGCGTGCCCCGCTTCGCCGAGCGGTTGCCGCGCTCGATCCGGCAACTCCACTCCGCCGAATACCGTAGCTCCGCCGACCTGCCCGCCGGTGCCGTCCTCATCGTCGGTACCGGCCAATCGGGAGCACAGATCGCCGAGGACCTCCATTTGGAGGGTCGGCAGGTGCATCTCGCGGTCGGGACCGCGCCCCGCGTCGCCCGCTTCTATCGGGGCCGCGATTGCGTCGCGTGGCTCGAGGACATGGGCCACTACGACATCCCGATCGAAGATCAGCCCGGTGGGCTGGGCAAGCGGGAGAACACCAACCACTACGTCACCGGTCGAGACGGCGGCCGCGATATCGACCTGCGCCAATTCGCGGTCGAGGGTATGGCGCTCTACGGCCGGATGATCGATGTCGCCGACGGCACAGCGCATTTCGAGCCGTCGCTGGAGCGGGACCTCGATGCCGCCGACGCGGTCGCCGAGAGCATCAAGGACTCCATCGACGCCTATATCGCCCGTGCGGGGATCGACGCGCCCCCCGAACCGCGGTACCGCCCGGTGTGGCGTCCCGAGCACGAGATCACCGAAATCGATTTGCCGGCAAGCGATATCACGTCGATAGTGTGGTCGGTCGGGTTCCGCACCGACTACCAGTGGCTGCGCGTCGGCGTCTTCGACGGTGAGGGCCACCCGTGCCACAACCGCGGCGTCACGACCACGCCCGGGCTGTACTTCCTCGGGCTGCCCTGGCTGCACACCTGGGGCTCGGGCCGCTTCGCCGCCATCGCCCGCGACGCCGAGCATCTCGCCGGGCAGATCACCGCCATCGCCCGCACCACCGCGGCGGCCTGAGGCGCAACCCATGGCCGTCACCCGAATAGCAGCCGTCGCAGCACATTTCGGCGCAGACATCGCCCGCGCCCTGGAGAAGATCGCCGCTATCATCGACCGGCTCACCCAGGACGGCGTCGACCTGCTCGTGCTGCCCGATGCGAGCCTCGGCGGCTACATCGGAGACCTCCGCAACCCGGACCCAGCCGCCGGGCCAGAGGCTATCGACCCCGATGGACCCGAGTTCCGGCTGTTGTGCCGGTTGGCCGGGGATATGACGATCTGCGTCGGCTATGCCGAACACGCGGACGGTGCCCGCTACAACGCCGCGGTGTGCCTCACCGGCGACGGGGTGCTCGGCCGCCACCGCAAAGTACACCAGCCGGCCGGGGAACACCTGGCGTACGCGGCCGGAGATCGCTTCGCGGCCTTCGATACCCCGGTCGGCCGGATCGGCATGCTCATCGACTACGACAAGACGTTCCCGGAATCCGCGCGCGCTCTCGCTCTCGACGGTGCCCGCACCATCGCCGCGCTGTCGGCCTGGCCCGCCAGCGTCACCGATCGCGCCTCCCGGATGCCCAACGACCGGCAATCCCGCCTGTTCGACCTGTACGACCAGGCCCGCGCCGCCGAGAACCAGGTGGTGCTCGCCTCGTCCAATCAAACCGGAATCACCGGCAACCTGCGCTTCCTCGGCCAGGCCAAAGTGGTCGGCCCCGGCGGTGACATCCTCGCCAAAACCTGGTCCAAGGGCGGCCTCGCGGTGGCGGAGCTCGACATCGACGCCGAGGTGGAGCGAGCCCGGCGCGTCCTGCGGCACCTGGAGGAACGCCGCGTCGACGCCTACCACAACCTGATGACCGAAAAGAGCGGCTACTGATGCGGATCGCACTCCTCACCTACTCCACCAAACCCCGTGGCGGGGTGGTGCATACGCTCAATCTCGCCGAGGCGCTCGCCCGGCTCGGCGCGCACGTCACCGTCTGGACGCTCGGACGGGGCGGTGACGCCGCCTTCTTCCGCCCCGTGGACCCCGCCGTGACCGTGCGCGTCGTTCCCTTCACCGGTGCCGACGGCGAACAGGTCGGGACGCGGATCATGCGCTCCATAGACGCATTGCGGCAGGCGTTCACTCCCGAGGACTACGACATCGTGCACGCACAGGACTGCATCAGCGCCAACGCCGTCGACCGCCGCATCCGCACCATCCACCACCTCGACAACTTCACCACCCCCGAACTCGCCCGCTGCCATGAACGCGCCATCGTCGAGCCCTACGCACACATCTGCGTGTCGGACGCCGTCGCGGCCGAGGTCCAGGCCGGATGGGGCCTGCGCCCCACCGTGATTCCCAATGGTGTCGAATACGACCGATTCGCGGCCGCCGCAGACAACTCTCCCGACGCCACGGATGCTCGCGCCGCCTGGCGACGCCGACTCGGACGGTACATCCTCGCCGTCGGCGGCATCGAACCCCGCAAAGGCAGTGTCGACCTGCTCGAGGCGTTCGCCCTGCTACGGCGCGATCATCCGGACCTGCACCTCGTCTTCGCCGGCGGCGAAACACTCTTCGACTACCGCGACTACCGCGCCCAGTTCGATACTCGCGCAACCGAACTCGACATCCGCCCCACCATCCTCGGCACCGTCCCCCACACCGAACTCCCCGCACTCGTGGCGGCGTCGGCCCTCCTCCCCTTCTTCTCCACCAAAGAGGGATTCGGACTGGCCGCCATGGAAGCCCTTGCCACCGGAATCCCCGTCGTAGCACGCGATCTCCCAGTGCTGCGCGAGGTATTCGGCGACACCGTCAGCTACGCGGCCACACCCGCCGAGCTGGCCGCGGAACTCGCGCGAGCGTTGGTTCCCGACCCGCGCCGCGCCGAGCAGGGCAAAGCCCTCGCCGCGCTGTTCAGCTGGGACCGAACGGCCCGAGCCCACCTCGAGTTCTACCGCACCCATTCCACAGCAGTACCGCGCCGAATGCTCACCACACACCACTGAACCGCAGAGAACATGGAAACCCCACCAACCTCGCGCACATCCGGTCGGTCGACTCGGCCCGAATCCCGAGGGACACACCGCTCGTCGAACAGACCGGCGCGAAAATACCTGTCAAACCCCTCTTCTCCGATCCCGGCACCGGCATGTCCGTGCAGCTCGCACCATCACTTGATGCGGCTGCACGCGGGCAGCACTCGACAACACGCTGGGTGAGGTCACCCGGCATCTGGGCATCGACCTACCGGGGTTACTCGCACACGTCACGGTCGGGCCCGCGGTGCACGAGCCCCAGGACCGGCAGCCCGGATACGCCGCCGGTTTCGTCGTCCGCGGCAGAACCTCGAATCCGCCCAACATTCGGCGAGTTCTACAGGAGCCCGAGTCCTCAGATGCTCAGTAGCCGAGCTGATTTCAACCGCGTGTGGATCTGGAACCGATCGGACGGCCAGGGCGCGCGGGGTCGAGGTGGTCGAAGTGCTCGACGCACCAAGAAGGACACTGTCGACGCGGCGACCCGCGAGGGCCTGCGGGACATCGTCTGCCTCGCGAAGTGGGTTGCTCGGTCGGGTTCAACGTCGATGGTGAGCGGTGGTCCGGTCGGCGGCGAGGACGATGACGGCGGGTTCGGGCCCGGGAGTTACTCCATGCACGCCACGGGAACCGACTGACGCGCCAGCGGTTCATTGGAGCACGGGGATCGCCGGAATCTGCTGGCCGCCGAGAAGTTTCCATACGTGGGCGCGTTCGGCCGCGAGGTCGATCGGCGCGTCGGCGAGGGTGTCGAGCAGCTGCTGCAGCGGCCATGTGTGCAATGCGCCGTAGCGGGCGGAGTAGAGGGCCGCGGTATGGACGGAGAAGGTGTCGGTGGTGTCGAACAGCGCGTAGCCGATGATCTGGTAGATGTCGGTCAGCGACAGCGAGTCCGATCGTTGCCCTGTCTCACGGTTGGCCGCGCCGAGACGGGTCTTCATCTCGATCAGGACGCCGTCCACGATGAGATCGGCATCAGCCGAGCAGAGCTGCGAGGCGGCGAACGTCGGCCCCAGGGCCACCGCCGACGATGGGTCGGGCAGGAATTCGGCCAGTTCGGTGAGAGCGAGTAGATACAGCGACCGCATCTCGGTGAGAGCGTCGCCGGGAGCCAGCGCGAGCAAGGCCTCGGTGGTGAATCGGTCGCTGCGAATTGGTTCGGCCAGTGGGGAGTTGGGGAAGACGAACCGGTTGCGGTACAGCTCCGTGCACAGCGCCAACGCCCAGCTCGCCCGGGCGACGATCTCGAAGGTGTTCTCCGGCAGCGGCCGCATGTACGCGTGACCTGCCAGTGTGGCCAGCTCCCAGACGACGGCGATGTGGTCGGGGCGATGGAAGATCGGTTCGGCGAACACCGCGGTTTCGGGTACGTACTCGGCGCCGCAGGTGAATCGGAGTAGGTAGTCGAAGGCCGCGCCCACGGTTCCCGGGCTGGCGCCGGTGCGGCCGACGAGCAGTGTGCCGGCGCGGGCTCGGTAGTCGGCTTGCACGGGTTCGAGATTCGGGTACCGGTGGTCGAGGTACTGACGCAACGGGCTGGCCTTGTCGTCGATCGCCCCCGCCAGACTGGAGTATTGATAGCTCACACGCATTACTGTGGCATGAGTTGTCGGTGGCGGCGGCCCGGCACGGTCTGTGTCGTGGAACTTGCCGACATACTTTTCCTGGTCGGCGATCTTGCGCTTGTACCAGTTGAGCGCGTCCTGCTTGCTCGTGTCGAGCGCGCCGCCGAAGGCGGTCCAGCTCTCGCCGGCCTCCCGCGCGTCGCGCATGACCATCCAGCCGCGGCCGGTCAGCAGGGCGACCAGGCGGCGGTTGGCCTCCAGCGCCTGCCGGTGACGGGTTCCGCCGAGGGGCGGTATGCCTTATACGGATGGCATGCCTCGGGCGTGCTCGGTGAGCGCGCCCGAGGCGATGGATTCCGGTCCGATCCCGGCGCGTCGATAGCACCGTCGGGGCAGATGGTGGTCCAGGACAGTGCGATTCGAGTTGACCGGAGCATTTGCCCGGATTCGGGTGTGAGGCGCTGTCGGTGAGGGGTGTCGGGGCGTGCTGGAAGAGTGGGCGGCGAGGTGGCAGTGGCTGATTCGAGGGAGGTCTGCGCGGCGTGGGAAGACGGGTTCTGGTGACCGGCTCGCGGTCGTGGGAGGACCGGCGCGTCATTCGGGATGCGTTGGCCGAGGTGTGGGATCGGGATGCCGTTCTCGTGTCGGGGGCTTGTCCGACCGGTGCCGACGCGCTGTGTGAGGCGTGCTGGACCCATTGGGGCGGGCAGGTTGAACGGCATCCGGCGGATTGGAAGCAGTTCGGTCGGCGCGCGGGCTTTCAGCGGAACGCAGAGCTGGTGCGGTTGGGCGCCGATGTGTGTCTGGCCTTCATTCGCGACGGTTCGGCCGGTGCCAGTCATACTGCCGATTTGGCGCAACGAGCTGGTATCCCGACGCGCATCTTCCGGTCCGGGATCGTGCCCAGGGCGTTGGGCGCTGAAAGCGGTCCCGGCGATTGTGGTTGCCGGGACCGCTTTCGTGCGCGGTCGAGTGGGCCTGGTTCAGGTCGTGTCGTGGGCGGGGGTCAGGATCGAATCGGTTTCGGCCAATAGTCCGCAGTCAACGTCAACCCGGTGTTCCGAGGGCACTCAGGATCGCCAGTGCGTCCTCCCGCGTGGATGAGTACACATCCGAGGCGAGTTCGCGAAGCTGTGCCACGAGTCGACTCCGGTCCGCCGCATTGCCCCACCGAGGATCGCTCGTGATCGCATCCCGAATGCCCTCGGCAGTCAGCAGATCCGCCGAGCACTCGACCAATGCCGCTAGGACCAGGCATAGTTCGTACGGCGCGTCATAATGCTGGTCCAAGAAGCCTTCAGCCGTGGCATGTATGGCCGCGGGGTCCTGCCCGTCATCCTGCAGCCGACGCAGCAGACCCGATACCCCGCGGATGCTCGCATTCATAGTTGCCACTCTGACACAGTGTCATTCGTGAATAGCGATTCGTTCTAGCACATCATCGACGCCGCCGGCACAGACCGTGCACCGTTCGCCAAAGGGTTGGTCGATCACCTGGCAGACCTCGCCCCGAATGAAAACCTCGAATACCAAGACCGCTTCCTCAATATCCATGACGCCCTTTACCGCTGGGACGCGTGGGCAGCCGCATACCTGATCGGCGACGGTTGCTCAGACGATCGGTTCGAAGACTTCCGCGCCGGCGTCATCGCGCTCGGCAAAGACTGGACCGACAAGATAGACGCCAACCCCGACAACCTGGCCGACCATCCGGTCGTGATCGCCGCAGCCGCAGAATACGACCAAGACGCGATAGCCGATGAAACCGTCCTCTACACAGCCATGACCGCGTACGAACGAGGTACGGGCGAGGACACCTCGAAGGCGTTCCTGACGAGGAGGTCTCGGCCGGCAGTCACGTTTCGCGAGGAAACCTGGTGCCCCCGGAGTGCGCGCCCAATCGGTGATCGCTGTGCTTTCCTGCCGGTCCGCCACCGGACGGGCCCGCCCGCCGACGGCCGCCTCGGCGCGCTTGGAACGACCGACCTTGCGGGCCTTGTCGCTCCACGGCTCCAGGGCCTCCCGCCCGAAGCACAGAACGTCTTTCTATGCCGATGAGCGTTCGGTTCAGCACGCAGCTATCGATCTTGTAGGTTCAGTTCGTGTCCGACACCATGTGGCAGCTCAGGACGTTGTTCGGTTCGCTGCTGAATGGTCCTGCGAATTGGGGAAGCGAGCAGTTCGGGCCGTGGTTCGAACAGCGACCACACGTGCTCGCAGAGCTTCACGAGTGCGGCACGCACGAGGCATCTACTCAACAGATTCCCGTCGAACGCCTGTGGGGGCTGTACGCGCTCAACCGCCTGATGGACATGCTGTTGGTGCCTCTGCAACCGCACTACCTCGAAACCGCCTACCAGGGCGCGTCGCCGTCGGCTTGGGCCGAATTCACCGAGCTGATCGGGGCGACCCCCCTCGGCGAGAACGGATTCCATCCGTTCTTCCATGAGATCGTCGACGTCGTTGTCGCCGACGACCCGGATGAACCGGCGACGGTGGTCGGCCAGTATTGGCCCGGGGCGTTCATCGGGAACTTGCTGCTGGTGCGTTCCGGGGTCGCCGTGCGTGCCGGGTCATCGGTTCTCAACCCGCATGCGGCCGCTCGCTCGAGTATGTACTGGACGTTCTGGCGCTGCTATCGCCAAGTTCAAGACCTGTCCGACGGATGGGGTTCGAACTCCCAGTGGCGCACAAGCTTTCGCCGCGACTACTACCTCAGCGGTGAACTGCATTACAACACCGACGGCCAATGGGACGATGACCCTTTGCCCGACAACGACGATCTGTCAGCTCGGGAGCGACTGGACCTGCTGCGGTTCCGTCATGGAACACTGCGCGACCTAGGCACTGAACGCTGGCCCTACGACGACCACTTGGTCGAACGCTGGCAACCATAATCGGAGCCACACGCCACGGCCAGCGCAACGCGTCGGAAGATCAAGGGGCCGTGCGGGCTCGAGGACCGGGCCAACGCACCATCATGCCGCGAGGCGTGCTGACCGAACCGGCCTCGATCGGCCGGCGGAACGCGCCAGAGCTTCAATACAGGCGATCGCCCGCAGCTCGTTCATGATTGCCCCCATGAGAGAGCCCTGATCACAGTGGACTCGTGGTGGGTCAACTCTCGCCGGAGTCGCCGAAATCGGTGCGCAACGAAGTGCGTTGGCTGCGAGTAGCTTTCCCTCACCCGGGCAAGCGCGACACGAAGTCGCCCTCGAAAGATTGCTCATGGTGGCGCAACGGTACGACGAGGACTATCGGCCAGCTACTCGATGACATCGATCACGCGCACGTCCCGCCCCAGAACGGAGCTGAAATCCAGTTGTTTCGCGTGTTTCCGGTCGGATTGACTACACGCATGATTGTCATCACCGCCGCTTCCGGGGCGCTGGGCAGCCTCGTGGTCGAACGCCTGCCCGCCAACTTGGTCCGGCCCGCTGTCCGGCATCCGCGTCACCCCGGGCAGGTGCGGGCCGACTACGACGATCCCGCCAGTATGCGTGAGGCCTTCTCCGGAGCCGAACGGCTGCTGTTGATCTCCTCTCCCGAACTGGACCCCGCGCGCCGTCTGCGCCACCACCTCGGCGCCCTCCAAGCGGCACAGAACGCGGGAGTGAAGTCGGTGGTCTACACCAGCTTCCTGGGCGCCGACACCAACCCGACAAGTCTGACCGAGGCCCACCACGCCACCGAGCAGGCCATCATCGAAAGCGGCCTTCCGCACACCATCCTTCGAAACCCCCTCTACAGCGAGCCATTTCTGCCTCCACGAACAGCCTCCGAGGTGCTGAGCGGAACGGACGGCAGAGGACTGAACACTGCCTTCCGTACTGATCTCGCGCAGGCCGCGGCCACAGTACTGCTCGAGGACGGCCACCTGGGACGCGCCTACGATCTGACCGGACCGCTGTGGACCTTCCCCCAGCTTGCCGCCGCACTCGGGCTGCCCTACCGGGAACAGACACCACCCGGCCCGATGGGCTGGTTGCACACCCTGGCGCGCTCGGGCGAATTCGAACGACAAACAGGCGACCTGGAAAATCTGCTCGGCCGCCGGCCAATACCGATCATTCCCCACGCCGTCGAGTAAAACGTCCACCCGCGACAGGACCGCCGAACATACGGTCGCTCGTCGGATCGTCGAGACGCGCCCCGGCATTCTCGAGCGGACCTTCAGCACGCGGGCGTGGGACGCCGTGTACTGGTCGCTTGCGCCCAACCGCCGGAACCAAGAGGGGAGGAATCCGACCGGGCTGGCCGAGATCGCCGAATTCGGGGCAGAGCTCTTCGTTTCGGGTGCGACTGTGACACAAGGAATTCCGCTCCAGTTCGTCCGACCGGATACCGCGCGGACTGTAGCCGAGTATGTGAAGAGCAGTCGGGGAAGTGACTGGGCCCCGGTTGCAGGCCCACCGGTTATGCGAGTTGGATTTGTTGCTCGAACTCGGTCGGTGACCATTGCTGACGGAATGCGTTGGGGCTGAGGAAACCGAGCGATCCGTGT
>NZ_JBHZAL010000036.1:0-68438 GCF_042754245.1 Nocardia sp. NPDC059228
ATGGTGATCCGACACGAGTTGACGGCCGGACACGAAAATGCGTCCGGCCGTCGGGTATTCGTGGTCAGAGCTCGAATTCGGCTCGGACCTGGTCTTCGGTGAGGCCGTAGTCGGCCAGCGAGTACTTGTGGACCGGTTTGCGATCGCCGGACTTGCTCTCCTCATCGAGGGTGGTCATGGCGGTGCGGGCCGAGTCCGTGTAGTCCAGGCCGAACTTCGAGTAGATCTTCTCGACCGCGGCGAAGGGGTCGGCGCGGAGTTCGTCGAATTCGATGTCGAGGAACTGGTCCGGGTTGTAACGGGCTCGCGCGGTATTGAATTCGCGCAGGCCACGGGACCACAGTTCGAGCTGCGATGCACCGATCTTCTCGCCGACGAAGGTGGTGGACCAGCCCGCGGTGGCCTGCTCGGACAGGCTGCACGAGGAGCCGACGATGGTGACCGGGTCGCGGTGGGTCTGGATGATCAGCGCGTCCGGATACACCTTCATGAGCGCGTCGAGGGCGAACAGGTGGCTGGGGTTCTTCAGCACCCAGCGCCGGTTGTCGCCCAGGCCGATGAGCTGCAGGTTCGCCTTGTGCCGCGCATAGGCGTCCGTCCAGTCCTGCTTGCGCAGCCACTGCGAGTAGCTCGGCAGGTAGGCCAGCGACTCGTAGGAGATGGATTTCACCGTCTGGCGCAGCAGCTGCCAGCACTCCTCGACCTCGGCGGCGGTCATGTAGTGCACGCCCATGAATTCCGGGTTCTCGATCCGGTGCTGGGCGAACCCCTTGTCGACCGCCTGGTAGACCGGATTGTCGGCCCAGGTCTCGCGCGGCGGCCGCGGCTGCGGGAAGTCGGCGAGCCACATCTCCAGGGCCTGGTGCTGCGGGTCGGCGGCGAGCAGCCGGTGCAGGGCCGTGGTGCCGGTGCGGGGCAGACCGGTCACGAAAATCGGCCTGGTGATCTGGGTTTCGGTGTAGGCCGGGTTGGCCTGCCAGGAGGCTTCGCTCAGGGCACGCGCGACGAGCGCGCCGCGCAGGAAGTACCGGCTCATCTTGGAGCCGAGCTCGGTGAGCCCGGCGTCACGCTGGTAGGACTCCAGCAGGACGCCGAGCGCCTCCAGGTAGTCGTCGGACCCGAAGTCGGTGAGGCCGCTGACTTTCGACGCCGAGTGGTGCAGATCCTCGACGGTGCCGACGTTGGTACGTCCGCTCATAGTGGTGAAACTCCTTGCTCAGACGTGGTATTCGCCGCAGTTGACGTCGATGGTCTGCCCGGTGATGGCATTGGCCCACGGCGACATGAGGAAGACGATGGTCTGGGCGATCTCGTCGGGCAGCGGCAGCCGCTTCAGGTCGGACTTGGACGCGGTCTGCTGGTAGACCTGTTCCTCGGTGATGCCGTACTTCTTGGCGATCTCGCTGAAGTACCACTTCAGCTGGTCGGTCCAGATGTAGCCCGGCAGCACGCTGTTGACGCGAATCCCCTTCTCGCCCAGCTCGGTCGCCAGGGTCTGCGACATGGCCAGCAGGGCCGCCTTGGCGACCTTGTAGCTGCCGTAGCGGGGTTCGGAGTGCCGCAGCACCATGGAGTTGACCATGACGACCGAGCCCTTGGTCGCGGCCAGCCCGTCGGTGAACGCCTGCGTCATGCGGAGATTGCCGAGCACCGTCAGGTCCACGCTCTCGCGGATCTGTTCGAAGTCGGTGCGCGCCAGCGGCTTCATCGACGGCACCTTGAACGCGTTGTTCACCAGCGCGTCGACCCGGCCGAAGGTCTCGAGGGTCTGCTTCGCCAGGTTCTGGACCGTGGCCTCATCGGTGATGTCGGTGGGCACGCAGAGCGTTTCCGCGCCGCCCTCGGCCGCGATCTCGCCGGCGACCTCCTTCAGCCGCGACTCGGTGCGCGCCGCCAGCACGACCTTGGCCCCGGCCGCCGCGGCCTCCAGTGCGATGGAGCGGCCCAGACCGGGCCCGATGCCGCTGACGACCACGACCTTGTCGGCCAGCAGTCCCGTCTTCAGGCGGGTCATCCCAGCATCCTTTCCGCGAAGGCGCGCTGGCGAGCGGCGATCCGCTCGCGCCATCCGGCCTCGTCGATCCGATTGTGTTCGTAGTGCGGCAGCCGCTCGGCCACCTTGTCGAACGGAACGAGCTCGATGGTCGGCCCGTCCTCCGGCGTGATCGCGCGATCCACGCGCTGCCAGCGGAACTGGAGAATGCCGAGCTTGCGGCCGGTGGTCTCGATCCAGTTGGCGATGCCCGGGTTCCGGGCGGAGACCACCATGCGGATCATCCCGTCCGGATCCACCTGCGCCTGCTGATGATTCAGCGAGGTCTGGTGGTTGGCGTAGTCGAGCGAGACGTACCAGCGGCTGCCCAGCTGGAAACCCTGATACGGCGCATCGGATTTCGGCACGGTGATGATCAGCGCCTGATCGTCCTCCAGCTCGAAATGCCCGACGGAGGAGTACTGCGTGCTCAATCCGCCCGGCGTGAGCCGAGGTTCGGTGAGCGTATTGACCGGCAGGTTCAGGTAGAACCACTTCGGGAAGTTGAACCAGGTGTGCACCCGGGTCAACAGCATGCGCCCCGCCGCGCGGTACCGCTTGCGCAGCTGATCCACCCCGGCCTCGGCCGGAGCGGTCCCGATGGTGTCCACCCGCTCGATGCGAATGCTGCCCTTGCGCTCGGCATTCCAGTCGCCGTACACCTCGCGCACGGCCAGCATGGACGCACCCTCGCCGAACACGAAGTAGTTCGGCTCCGGATTCTCCTTGGGCGGGCCGAAGCGCAGCTGATAGCTGCCGTCCTCGTCGATCTGCAGCCGCCGGTCGTCGAACGCGTCGTCACCGTTCGGGACGTCGGTGGCGGTGTAATCGCCCTTGAGCACCTGGAAACTCAGGTCGACGGTGCTACCGCGCACGCCGGTGAGCAGGTATTCCGCATTCGGCTCGATATTGGCGCTGTAGTACAGCGTGTCCGGGTTGTCCAGGCCCATCTTGGTGTAGGGCCCGGTGGCCGTCACGAGGTACGGGTGCGAGGTGCCGTGCGCCCGCGACAGCTGCAGGACCGCGGCAATGCTGCCCTGCAGGTAGTCGTAGCCCTCCGCGAGGTCGTGCGGGTCACGGATGAAATCGGCGGCGGCGATGAGCTTCTCGGCCTCGGCGACCGCCGCGAGGAACGGCTCCGTGAGAGGCAGCTCGGCCTTGTCTATATCTGTCATCAGCTATCAGCGATTCCTAGGATCTCTCGAATTCGATGGGCGATCTCGGCCGGCGTCCCGGCCGAGGGGGTGATGGTCAGGTCGGCGAACTCCGGCCGCTCGTACGGCGAACTGATGCCGGTGAATTCGCGCAGCTCCCCGGCGCGGGCCCGCTTGTACAGGCCCTTCGAGTCGCGCAGCTCGCACTCCTCGAGCGGGGTGTCCACGAAGATCTCCCGGAACGACAGATTCCTGGAGTCGTGCAGCTTGCGCGCCTCGCGCCGTTCGGCACGGAACGGGCTGATGAGCGAGACGATGGCGACCACGCCGGCATCCGCGAACAGCGCCGCCACCTCGGCGACGCGGCGAATGTTCTCCCGCCGGTCCTCGTCGGTGAAGCCCAGATTCTTGTTCAGCCCGTGCCGCAGGTTGTCGCCGTCGAGCAGGTAGGCGGGCTGCCCGGATTCGATGAGCTGCCGCTCCAATTCGACTGCGATGGTGGACTTCCCGGAGCCCGACAATCCGGTCAGCCACACGGTCGCGCCGGTGCTGAGCCGCTGCCCGCGCTCCACGGCGGAGCTGTGCCACACCACATTCGAGGCCTTCTGCCCGACCCGCGGTGCGCCCGTGGAGCGTCCGGTGATCATGCCCGCGGCCACCGTCTGATCGGTGGCCTCGTCGATGAGGATGAAGCTGCCGGTGGCGCGGTTCTCTCGGTACGGGTCGAACAGCAGCGACTGCCGGCTCTTGATCGTCACGCGCCCGATGTCGTTGAGCCCCAGCCGATCCGCGTCGGTCTGCCGGTGCAGGGTGTTCACGTCCAGCCGGTAGTCCAGCTCGCTCACCTCGACCTTGGAGGTCTGGGTGGCGGTGCGGATGGCGTAGGAGTTGCCGGCCCGCAGTTCGGTGTCGTCGGAGAACCAGCACACCATGGCATCGAGCTCACGATCGGTGTGCGGCTGGTTGCCGGGCCGGGCGAGCATATCGCCACGGCCGATATCGAGTTCATCGTCCAGGGTCAGCGACACCGCCATACCGGTGAAGGCCTCGTCGACCTTCCCGCCGCCCGGCCCCCAGATCTGGTTGACCCGGCTGGTCCGCCCCGACGGCAGCACCACGACCTCGTCGCCCGGCTTGAAGATGCCGCCCGCGACGGTGCCCGCGTAGCTGCGCTGGTTCTCCCCGTGCGGCCGGATGACGTACTGCACCGGCAGCCGGTTGTCGATGAGGTTGCGGTCGGAGGCCACGTGCACCTCTTCCAGGTGCCGCAGCAGCGGCGGGCCCGGGTACCAGTCGGCGGTGCGCGCGGACGGATCCACCACATTGTCGCCGTGCAGCGCCGACACCGGGATGAAGCTCAGATCACCGACATCCAGCTTGGTGGCGAAATCCGCGAATTCCGACCGGATCTCCTCGAACCGCTGCTCGGACCAGTCGACCAGGTCCATCTTGTTCACGCACAGCACCAGGTGCCCGACCCCCAGCAGCGAGGACAGGAAGGCGTGGCGGCGGGTCTGCTCGGAGACGCCCTTGCGCGCGTCGACGAGGATGAGCGCCAGGTCGGCGGTGGACGCGCCGGTCACCATGTTCCGGGTGTACTGCACGTGCCCCGGGGTGTCGGCGATGATGAATTTCCTTCGCGGCGTGGCGAAGTAGCGGTACGCGACATCGATGGTGATGCCCTGCTCGCGTTCGGCGCGCAGGCCGTCGGTCACCAGCGACAGGTCCGGCCCGTCGGCACCGCGCGACAGGCTCGCGCGCTCGATGGCATCCAGCTGATCGCTGAACAGGCTCTTGGAGTCGAACAGCAACCGCCCGATGAGGGTCGATTTACCGTCGTCCACGCTGCCCGCGGTGGCCAGTCGTAACAGGTTGCGGCGCATCAGAAATAGCCCTCTCGCTTGCGATCTTCCATGCCGGACTCCGAGATGCGGTCGTCGGCGCGGGTGGCGCCGCGCTCGGTCAGCCGGGTGGCGGCGGTTTCGGCGATCACCTCGGCGGGGTCGGCCGCGGTGGATTCCACGCAACCGGTGCAGTCGGCATCGCCGAGGGTCCGGAAGCGCACGGTGGCCTCGAAGCGCTTCTCCTCCGGGCCGAACTCCAGGAATCGATTGTCCGCCAGCAGCATTCCGTCGCGGGCCACCACGGTGCGCCGGTGCGCGTAGTACAGCGAGGGCAGCTCCACCTCGGCCTGGTCGATGTACTCCCAGATGTCGAGCTCGGTCCAGTTCGACAGCGGGAACACCCGGATGTGCTCACCCTTGCGGTGCCGGCCGTTGTAGAGGTTCCACACCTCGGGGCGCTGGGCCCGCGGTTCCCACGCGCCGTACTCGTCGCGGAAGCTGAACACCCGCTCCTTGGCGCGCGCCTTCTCCTCGTCGCGGCGCGCCCCGCCGAATACCGCGTCGAAGCGGTGCTCGCGAATGGTGCGCAGCAGGGTGGTGGTCTGCAGCCGGTTGCGGGTCTCACCGGGCCGTTCGGTGACCCGGCCCGCGTCGATATCGTCCTGCACGCTGCCGACCAGCAGCTGCGCTCCCAGCCGCGCCACGGTGCGATCCCGGAAGTCGATGACCTCGTCGAAATTGCGCCCGGTATCGATGTGCAGCAACGGGAACGGCAGCGGCGCGGGCCAGAACGCCCGCCGCGCCAGCTCCAGCATGACCGCCGAGTCCTTACCACCGGAGAACAGCAGCACCGGCCGCTCGAAGGTGGCCGCCACCTCCCGGATGATGTGCACCGATTCCGCCTCCAAGGCGTTCAGGTGCGACAGCTCATATCCCGTGCGCATCTCTCGTCCCATTCGCCGCGTCATCCGATCCGTCCGGTCATTCGACCTTGCAGTGTCGAATATTCGACGCTATTGTTCGATAATGTGACACCGACGATAGGTCGGCACCCGGGCGACGGTCAATACCCGCGCCCGAATTGCCGCGCATCGCAGTAGGCGCCGCCGCACATCGGAGTAGCTCGGGCACACCGGATCCGGGCCACTCCGGTGCGGATGACCGATACCCCGGTCGATACGATCGGGCGCGAACCTCCCGCAGCGCCGGGACCGACATCAGCAGGGATCGAGTTGCCTGAATCCACCACCGCCCCTGTGGCTTCCGAACCGGGAACGGCGGCCGGAGCAGGTTCCGCGCCGGCCTCACCGCCGACCCACCGGGTCGTGCAGGCGATCGAGCTGCTGTCGCGGCATTCCGGCGAGCGCCTCTCGCTGGCCCGCATCGTGCGCGCCACCGACATGTCCCGGGCCACCGCGCACGCCGTGCTCACCCAGCTCACCGCCGACGGCTGGACCGTGCGCGACAGCGAGGGGAACTACAGCCTCGGCCTCGGACTACTGGCCGTGGCGCGGCGGGCCGACACCGCTTTTCCGCTGCGCCGCCTGGCCGTGGAGCCCATGCACGCGCTGGCCGCCGCGCACGGCGTCCCGATCTTCCTGGCCGAGCGAGAGCAGGAGGCCATCGTCATCACCGAGGTGCTCGGCACCCCGTCGGTCCCGTGGATCCGCCCCGCCCGCCGCATGCCGTTCGCGCCGCCGGTCTGCCGCGAATTCATCGCCTGGGCGCCAGAATCAGAGCGGGAGACCTGGCTGCAGGCCGCCGACCCGCGCCACCGCCCCCGCCTCACCGCGGTCCTCGACGCCATCGCCGCCCGCGGCTACTCCGTCGAACGCCTCGCCGACGAGTCCGCCCCCATGCTGGAAGCCCTGGGGGCACTTCGCCATTCCCCCGTCACCGATCCGCTGCGGCACCGTCTCAGCGCCATGATCGCCGACCTCATCACCATCGACTATCTCCCCGACGAACTCGGCGACCACAACGCGGTCGTCTCGGTGGCCGCCCCGATCTTCGCCTCCGACGGCTCGGTCATCGCGTCGATCGTCTCCTGCCCCGACACCAATCTCCCCGCCGCCCGCCTGCACGAGCTGGCCACCGCCACCATTGCCGCGGCCGATACCGTCACCACGTCACTGCGCGGCTGAGACGTTATCCACGTCCTGGGACGGCCAACGATCACCGCGACGGCCACTGATCGACGCGACGGTCACTGATCGACGCGGCGTAATCGTCGAATCCCACCCGGCAGGCGGCCCGCACCCGAGGGCGCGGGCCGCCGAATCATGCTGCGGCAGTCAGCGATTGGCCAGTTCCGAGAGCTGGTAGGCCATCTTGCGGCGGAACGCCGGGATGCGGGCGGCGGTGCTGATGACGAGGTTGCGGACCAGCCGCGCGGGCAGCGGACGCAGGGTGGCCATGCGGGTCATGCGATCGGTGAAGCCGACCACGCCCAGCGCCACCGGGCGACGGGTCTGCTCGTACTCGTCGAGGTTGGACTCGGGTGCGCCCGCGACCACCGCGGCGAGCAGGCGACCGAGCATGGCGGCGTCCTGGATGCCGGTGTTCATGCCCTGGCCGCCCGCCGGGCTGTGCACGTGCGCGGCGTCCCCGGCGAGCAGGATGCGCCCGGCGCGGTAGTGGTCGGCGACCCGGTGGTGCACGCGGAAGCGCGAGCTCCAGACGATCTCCTCGATCTTCGCGTGCGCGCCGGGCCGGCGGGCGTCGACCAGCGCCTGCACATAGGCCAGATCCTGGTGTTCGGGAGCGTCGGCCACGGTGGCGACGATGCGGAAGCGGTCGGGCTGCGGGTCGGGCAGCGGCGCGACGACCGTGACCCCCTCGGGCGACAGGTGCAGGGAGACCTCGTCGCGCGGGTCCGGCCAGGTCATGCGCACATCGGCGAGAACGAAGGACTCGGGGTAGGTGGCGCCGGTGAAGCCGATCCCGGCGGCCTCGCGGACCGGGCTGTGCATGCCGTCCGCACCGATGACCCAGTCCGCGCGAACGGAATTCGGGGCGCCGTCGGCGTCGGTGAAGGAGACGGTGACACCGTCGGCGTCCTGGACGACGCCGGTGACCTCGGTGTGCCGGTGCACCTGCCCGCCCGCCTTCTCGAGGCGCGCCAGCAGGATCGCCTCGGTCGATTCCTGACCGATCATCACGGTGTAGGGGTAGGCGGTGGGCAGTCCCTCGAACGAGATGCGGGCCAGCGCGTGGTCGCCGTCGCGCATCACGAAGTGCGGCACCACGATTCCGCGTTCGAGCAGGGTCTCGGTGACGCCGAACTGCTCGAGCACCTCCAGGGTGCGGGCGTGCACGACGACCGCGCGGGAGGTGTTGGCGCCCTCGGCCAGCTTGTCGAGCAGCACCACGTTCACACCCGCGTCGGCGAGCGCGATGCCCGCGGTCAGCCCGGCGGGACCGGCACCCACGATGACGACCGAGGCGGTGGCGGGGACGGTGTTCATGACGACTCCTGAGGCTCTGCCAACATTTGTTGGCCAACGTCTGTTGATTTAGACGGTACGACCCGGTCGAAGTGATGTCAACAGTTGTTGGCCAACGAATGTTGGCAAACCTTCAGCGGTCGGTGGCGGCGGCCAGCGACTGGAACACGGCAGCGGTCCGCGTGTGCGGCGTCGCGCAGTAGACGATGACCCGCTGATCGGTGTCGGAGATGTGCAGCACCTGGCAGTGGAAGTCCAGCGGCCCGAGCTCCGGGTGACGGATGCGCTTGCGGTGGATTCGGCGCACCTCCACATCGTGGGCGGCCCACATGTCCGCGAACCGCTTCGACGTGCCCAGCAGTTCGGTGACCAGCGCGGCCAGCGCCGGATGCCCCGGATAGCGGGCATTGGCCGCGCGCAGATCGGCGATGAGGGCGCGGGCGAAGTCGCGGGTTTCGGCGTCGGCCCACTGCGGATGGTCGGCGGCCTCCCGGAACATCCAGCGGATCATATTGCGCTCGTGCTCGGGCACGGTGTCGAGATCGCCGACGAAGGGCGTGGCCGCCCGGTTCCAGGCGAGCACCTCGTAGGTCGCGTCCACCACATACGCCGGCGCCGCCAGGTTGTCGAGGATGGACCGGACCGCCTGCGGCACAGTCTTGTGCGGCCCGGCCGTGACCGGCGGCGACTCCCCGGCCATCCGGAACAGATACTCGCGCTCGTCCACGGTCAGCATGAGCGCGCGGGCCAGTGCCGCCAGCACCTGCCGCGACGGCTTCGCGCCACGGGCCTGCTCGATGCGGATGTAGTAATCGACCGAGATCCCCGCCAACTGCGCCACCTCCTGACGGCGCAATCCCAGGGCGCGGCGGTTGAGCCCATTGGGCAGGCCGACATCGCTGGGTGTCAGCCGATTACGCCGAGCCTTCAGAAAGGCCGCGAGTTCGCTTCTGTCAGCCATGGCTCCAGTGTGGGCCGCCGTCTCGATTTTGGGTGGTATTGGTTGGGCCTCCCGCCGCAACCCGCCCGGCGTGATGCTCGTCCCATGACCATCACCGCATTCATCACCGGCGCCACCAAGGGCATCGGCTACGAGACCGCACGGCAGCTGGCCGCACACGGCATGACCGTCCTGCTCGGCGCGCGGAATCCCGAACTCGGGCAGGCCGCGGCCGCCAAGCTGCGGGCCGACGGCGCGGACGCCCACTTCATCCGGATCGACGTCGCCGACGAGCAGTCCATCGCCGCGGCGGCCGCCAAGATCGAAGCGGACTTCGGACGGCTCGACATTCTCGTCAACAATGCCGCCATCAGCGGCGGCCTCGACGGTGACGGCAAGCCGTCGTCGGGCACCCTCGCCACTCTGCGGCACGTGTACGAGACCAATGTCTTCGGACTGGTCGCCGTCACCAATGCCCTGCTGCCGCTGCTGCGGCGCGCCGAGGCGGCCCGGATCGTCAACGTGTCCAGCGAGGTCGGCTCACTGGCCGGCCGCACCGATCCGAACAGCCCCATGTCGCAAATGGTTTCGGCCATCCCGTACACCTCGTCCAAGACCGCCGTGAACATGGTGACGGTCCTGTACTCGCTCGAACTGAAGGACACCCCCATCAAGGTGAACGCCGCCAACCCCGGCTACACCGCGACAGATCTCAACGCCAACAGCGGTTTCCGCACCGCCGAACAGGGCGCCGAGCCCAGCGTCCACCTCGCGACGCTGCCCGCCGACGGCCCGACCGGCACGTTCTGGGGTCACATCTGGGGACGGGAGGAGTACGGCCGTATCGAATGGTGAGGACTACCAGCTGCCGTTCGGCTGGGGGTCACCGCGGTGCCACATGTCGGGGCCGTCGCGGCGGCAGCGCTGCTGCCACCACTCGTGCTGCTGGATGCAGTGGTGGACGAACCACCAGTCACCCTGGTCGCGCGGTCCGTTCTGATCGCCGAATCCGCCTTGGCCGCCGCCGAATCCGCCTTGGCCGCCGCCGGAGCCGTCCTGATCGCCGTTCCCGTCCTGATCCTGATCGCCATCGTGGTGGCGGGCCGCGGTGACACCCGCCGCGGGCACAGCGTGGGCGCTCACCAGAGGTGCTGCGTGAGCGGTGGCCAGGCCGGTCGCCAGGGGAGCCGTGAGCAGGGTGACCACTATCAGTGCCGGTCGGAGTTTTCCGCGCATATCGATCACTCTTCGTATCGTTGTGTGCACCAATACGATCCACGATCAATCCCCCGGCCCTTCGATGCGTGGACCGCGACGCCGATTAAACGCCATGCCCGGCACGGCGCAAAGGGGGATCGCGGTTCACCTTCAGCCGATCTTCGGGTTTCGACTGTGATAAACCGTCTATCCGACTGAACTTCGATCGAGGACGAGATCATGTGGGAGTACGAACACAGCGCCGAGACCACCGTGCCCCGGGAAGCGCTGTGGCGCAGCTGGTCCGACCCGAGCCGCTGGCCCGAGTGGAATCCCGGCATCGAAACCTTCGAGCTGGACGGGCCTTTCGCGCCCGGCACCACCTTCCGCATGACCTCGCCGGACGGTGACACCGTGGAGCTGCGCTTCGTGGAGATCGTCGACGGCGAACTCTGGAGCGACGTCTTCCTGGGCGAGGGTTTCGAGGTGCTGACCCAGCACCGCCTCGACGCCCTGCCCTCCGGCGCCACCCGCGTCGTCTACCGCACCGAGATCACCGGCCCCGCCGCCGCCACCCTCGGCCCCGAGATCGGCCCCCAGATCACCGCCGATTTCCCCGAGGTCGTCGCGGGCCTCATCGAGCACGCCGACCGGGGCTAGCTCAGCCCGCCGCGCCTTTCGTGCAGCAACAGCAGGGAATACGCGGCCACACTCTGGGCATCCACGATCGCGCCCGCCAGGATCATGGCCTCCACCTCGTCCCGGGTGAACCAGGCGGACTCCATGTCCATCTCGGAGGGCTCCCGCTCGTGCGGCCCCGCCGTCAGCTCGGTGGCCAGCACCACGGTCCCGTAGTGCGTGCTGGTGCCCGGGGCGGGCGCCACCTTCCCCAGCGCCGTCAGCCGGCCCGCCCGCAACCCCGTCTCCTCCCGCAACTCCTGCCGAGCCACCGCGATCGGATCGCTCTCCCCCGCCACCGCCCCGCCCGGGAACTCCCAGCACCTGCGCCCCAGCGGATACCGATACTGCTCGACCAGGTGGAATCGCTCGCCATCCCACGGAATCACGATCGCGAAGTCCGCCTTCCGGATGTAGGCGTACACCGACTCCTCCCCGTCGGCCTGCCGAACCACGTCCTCCCGCAGCGTGATCCACCGATTCGCGTACACCTCACGACTTCGCAGCGTGTCCATCCCCCGATCCTCCCCCACCGCGGAGCCGGTCAGGACTGCCGGGCCGGGGCCAGGGCGTCCCGGGCGTCCATGAGGGCGAAGCCCAGCAGGTTCTCGCCGCGCCAGCGCGCCGGGTCGGCGGCGGAGGGGTTGTCGGCGCCCAGGCCGATGCCCCAGATGGTGTCGCGGGGAGCGGCTTCGACGAGCACCTTGCCGGCGGTGGCGAGCAGGAAGTCGCGGAGCTGGTCGTGCTGGCCGAATTTGGCGATGCTGGCGCGCAGCACGATGTCGAAGCGGTGGGCTTCCCAGGCGTCCTGGTCGAAGCCGGAGATGGCGCGCCCCATCCGCTTGGCGTCGGCGGGGGTGTCGCTGGACAGGATGCGGGTGCGCATGTCCTCGTCGCCGAACAGGCGCGCCTTCTCGGCCATCATGAAATGTTCTGCGCTGCTGTAGTTCTGGCCGTCGACGCTGAATTCGACCGGCCACCACTGGCTGAGCACCCACTTGCCGACCTCGTGGCCGGGGGTGCGGGTGTGCCCCCAGAAGAAGAGGAACTCCGGTCTCGCCCCGTCGGCCATGTCCGCTGTCAGCTGCGCCCTGTCCACGCCGCGACCCTAGCCGACAGAGCTGACAGAATCGTGGCGATATCGCGCCACACCGCCGACGCGCCGCCGCGTCCATTCGGTTGTCGGGCACCGAGTTGCCGGTAGGGCACGGAGTCAGCTGGCGAGTGCACGCAGGCGGGTCATGATCTCGGCGGGCGGATGGTCGTGCACGCGATAGCGCGGCGGGTCGTACTCGGCGGCGAGTTCCAGTGCCACCAGCCCGGACACGTCCTCCCAGGCGACGCGGAAGACATCGCCGTCGCCGGTGACGAAGCAGATGAAATCGGCGGCGGGCAGCAGATTCGTGACCCCGTCGGTCCACGAGGTCATGGTGTACTCGCTCCCGTCGGGCGCCCGCACGTGCAGCAGTTCCATGATCGCGCCCTCGCGCTCCGCCTCGGCGCGCAACCGCTCGGTCTGCGCGTGATACGCCCCCACCGCGAGCTGCGCGTGCGCGCGGCGGATGAGCCCATGGGCCGGATGGTCCGCGTCCACCTCGAAGGGGACCACGTCGCCGTTGTCGTCGACGGTGTACGGGACCGCGGACAGCGGTCGCAGCGCCCCCTCGAGCCGCTCCGCCGCCAGCGCCAGCAATTGCGGCAGAGCCGTGGGCGTCGCGCCCAGCACGACCAGCATGCCCAGGTGCCCGGGTAGGAAAAGCAGTGGGCGCGTGTCGGTTCGGGCCCGCACGCCCTCGAGCCAACCGGCCACCAGCGGCAGCGAACCGACATAGCTCTCGCCGTCGTCGTCGACGAAGTCCATCACCCGCATCCCCTGCGGCGGTTCGAGGGCCTCCAGCGTGTTCATGGCCAGCTCGGTCAGATTGGCGTGCGCGACGGCGTAGACCTGCTCCGCGTCCACGCCCCAGCTCGACAGTTCCTGCTTCGTCACGAATTGCACGGTGCTGGGCAGATCGATGACCACCATCTCGGTCAGGAACGGCAGCGCCGGACGCGAGAGCACCAGGTCCCGCCCCTCCAGTTCGCCGACCCGTATCGCCCCGGACCCGTACCCGGCCCGCCGCAGCACCGGTCGCAGCCTGGGCGCCGCCTGCTCCCAGCCCTGCGGCGCCTCCGGCGGCAGGATGAGGTTGTCGACGGCCTGGAACAGACCGGCGGTGATCTTCCCGTCGAACCGGCGGTACAGCGTGCCCAGGTTCATCTTGGCGACGTACCCGTTCTTCAGCCGGTAGCCGATCTCGAACGCCTCGGTGTCGAAGTGCGCGGTCTCCACGGCCTCGTAGCCGAGCACCTGTTCCAAGACCTTCTTGCCGAACCGATTTCGTGGCGAACCGAACATCCCGCCCAGGAAACTCATGGCCCGGACTCTACGCGCGAGGGGCGACAAACGCTCCCCGCAAACCCGCAGGGAACCTGTGTCCCACAACCTAAAACGCGCTGTTCACGGCGTGTCCGCGCAGTGCTCACTAGGACGCCCGTCCAAGGACGAGCACAATACGCGTGACTGTGGTTAGCTGTAGCGCCATGAGCACGCCCGTCTCCACCCACCCCGACGAATTTCTGCCCCGCGATACCGCGGATGTGGTTCGGACCGTTCGGGATTCACGCCGTTCGACGAAACCGCTGATCATCCGGGGCGGGGAACGGCCGGAGGACGAGCTCACGCTGCCCGATCAGGGCAGCGTGCTGAGCCTGCGGAAGATGAACCGGGTCCAGGTGGTGGACGCCGACGCCCGGACGGTGCGGGTGCAGGCGGGGGCACGCCTCTACGACATCGACCGGACGCTGGGCGCGCACGGGCTCGGGCTGCCCGTGGTCGGCGACCACCGGGACATCACGGCGGGCGGATTCGCGGCGGTGGGCGGGCTGTCGGCGGCGTCGCATCGCTTCGGCATGTTCAGCGACAATGTGGCCGAGCTCGAATACGTCGATCAGGACGGGCGTTTCGGCACCTGCGGGCGCACCCATCACGCGGAGCGGTTCCGCCGGATCCTGGGCGGCGGCGGGCGCACCGGGATCATCACCGCGCTGACGCTCGAGGTCACCGGTGTGGACAAGGACCGCACCTGGCTCACCACCGACGCGCACCGGTTCCTGGACTTCGACACCTGGGTGGAGCACTCCTATCGCGAGATCCAGTCGCCGGGTGACGCCATGCTGCAGGTGGGCCGCTGGGTGGACACCGCGCCCCTGAAAGTTGCCCGGCCGGTCGGTACCGGCACCGTGCAGCTGGGCACCGTGCGCTTCGGCCAGTGGTCGAGTCTGCACCCCACCACCCCCAACCTCTCGCTGCGCGCCCGCCGCGAGGTCGGCGCGCGCGCCCGAAAGTCGCTGGGCGCCATCGCCGCATCCGCGGGCGGCCGTGCCGGTATGCCGGTCCGCAATGCCGCCGCCGGCGCGCTCATGTTCGCTCCGAAGGTGCTGACCCTGCGCGACGCCGAGTACCTGGCCGACACCGTCATCAGCTCCTCCGAGCGGGGACCGGCTTACCGCGTCTCGGTTTTCGCGCCCCTGTCCTCCTACGCCCGGGTCTTCCACGGCCTGCACGACCTGTTCGCCGGGCACCGCGAGCGCACCGGCTGCTTCACCGTCATCTCCGCCATGACCTATGGCGTGCGGTCTCGCTACCTGCGCGAACTCGACAACGAGGACCACGGGTTCATCACCTTCACCTGCCGGTTGCGGCCGGCGGCGCTGCCCTCGGAACTGTTGCGGGACATCGTGTCCGCAATCGACGAGATCTGTCTCGCCGAACGCGCCCGGCGTTATGACCCGACCGAATAGAATGTGTTCCGCCGCACTGCCAGCTATCGGTTAGCAGCCTGGCGGGGCGGCGGTATCGGCACTGTCGGCGGGGTGTCGGTGCATGGTTCATGCTCAATCCTCTGATGAAGGTTGCCTGTCCCATGATCGAATTCCGTGCTGCCCGCCGTCCCCGCACCGCCGGATCCCTTGCGGGGGAACGCCCCTTCGAGGGCAAACGAATCGTCGTCACCGACGCCTGCTCCGAGATCGGCCGGGAGACCGCGCGACTACTGGGCTTTCACGGTGCCGAGGTAATCCTGGTGGCGCGCAACGGCTCTCAGCTGGTCGAGGAGTGCGCCACCATCATCGAGGCCGGGGGCCGCGCCCACTGGTTCCGGTGCGACATCGCCGCCCTCGGCGATGTGGATCAGCTGGTCGAGTGGCTGCTCACCGAGTTCGACACCGTCGACGTCCTGGTCAACAACACCGGCCGCCCCACCCGCCGCCCGGTGCTGCAATCCCTGGACCGCTTCCGCGACTACCAGCGCATGATGGCCGCCTACTACTTCGGCCCCCTGCGCCTGACCCTCGGCCTGCTGCCGGCCATGCTGGCGGGCGGCTCCGGCCACGTGGTGAATGTCGGACCCTGGAGCGCCGACACCGGCGCCGCCCCCAATTTCGCCTCCTACGCCAGCGCGCAGGCCGCCTGGACCACCTTCGGCCAATGCGCCGACGCCGAACTCTCCCCCCGCGGCATCCACGTCACCACGGTCCGGTACCCCGCCTTCACACTCGACTCCGGCTCCCCCGCCTACCGCCCCGAGAACCCCACCCTGGACCCCGCCGAGGCCGCCCGCTGGATCGAAACCGCCATCCGCACCCGCCCGCCGCAAATCATCCAGCCCCGCTTCCCCCGAGCCCTCCTGGGCCTGACCTCCATGTCCCCGCGGACCACCCGTCTCAAGCACGCCCTGGGTATCTGAGCTCGACCGGCGGTCTCCCGGACTCGCACCCCCGCGAGCCCGAAACCCGTTCTCCCCCGGTCACATTCCCGGCCCATGCACGAACAGCGAAGCGCCCCACCCGGATTCCGAGTGGGGCGCTTCGTGACCTACGTCAGTGCTTTTCCGGGCCGAGGTGGTACTCGAACACCAGGCCGCCGGCGGCGACCAGGATGCAGATCACGCCGAGGCCGATCAGCCAGAACTGGAAGAACGCGAAGCCGAGGGCGGCGATGGAGCCCGCACCGGCCAGCAGGATGGGCCAGAACGAGCCGGGCGAGAAGAAGCCCAGGTCGCCGGCGCCGTCGACGATCTCCGCCTCTTCGTAGTCCTCGGGACGCAGGTCCAGACGACGGGCGACGAAGCGGAAGTAGGTGGCCACGATCAGGGCCAGCCCCGCCGACAGCACGATGGCGGTGGTACCCGCCCACTCGACGCCGGTGCGCGAGCGGCCGGTGAAGTAGCCGTACACGACGGCCACGATCACGAAGAAGACCGTGATCAGTTCGAAGATGCGAGCTTCGACCTTCATGTCAGTTCATCCTCACTTGGCGTCGGCGAGTTCGTTACCGCGCGCCTTGCGGTCGGTGTTGAACGGCTTGGTGGAGGTCGCCACCGGCGACTGACCGATGCTGGCCAGCGCCTCGGCGTTGGTCTTGTGGTCCTTGGTCCGCGCGTCCATGTACTTCTGGAAGTCCGCCGGGGACACCACGCGAATCTCGAAGTTCATCATCGAGTGGAAGGTGCCGCACATCTCGGCGCACCGGCCGACGAACGCGCCTTCCTTCTCGATCTTGGTGATCTGGAAGACGTTGTCCGAGTTGTTCTGCTTCGGGTTCGGCATCACGTCGCGCTTGAACAGGAACTCCGGCACCCAGAACGAGTGGATGACGTCCGCGGCGGCCAGCTGGAACTCGATGTTCTTACCGGACGGCAGGACCAGCACCGGAACCTCGTTGGAGGTGCCGACGGTCTCGACCTTGTCGTAGTGCAGGTACGAGATGTCGTTCGCGGGCAGGCCGTTGTTCGGGCCCGGCTGCGGGTGGCCATCCTTGGTCGCTTCCTTGTAGCGCTCCTGGATGTCCGTGTTCATGTCCTGGCGCTCGTGGTCGACGCCGTCGAAGGTGTACCGAGCGGGCTGGCCGTCGATCTGCATGTCGACCTTCTGGTAACCGAACTTCCAGTTCCACTGGAAGGCGGTCACGTCGACGGTGACATCCGGATTGCCGACCTTCTCGTGGACGTAGTTCTGCACCACCACGGTGAAGTAGAACAGCACGGCGATGATCACGAACGGGATCGCCGTGTAGCTCAGCTCCAGCGGCACGTTGTAACCGGTCTGCCGCGGGAACTCCGGGGAGTTCGGCTTCTTGCGGTGGAACGCGATGGTCCAGAAGGTCAGGCCCCACACCAGCACGCCCATCGCGAGGGCGGCGAGCACGGACCAGGTCCACAGCTCGCGCATCCGGGTGGCCTGCGGCGTGATGCCCGAAGGCCAGCCGAATCGAAGCCAAACGTTGTCGATCGAGCAGCCGGAGACGAGCATCGCGGTCATCCCCAAGGACACCGCCAGCCCGGCCCGCCGAAGGATGCGGCCCCGCCGACCCTGGGCGGGTCGTGCCCCTATCGCCTCGCTCGCCTTGTGCGCCACGCTCAACGCCTTCCTGGTCGTCATTCCGACACCGCGTCGCCCGGACTCCCTTCCGCCGGGCGACACATTTTCAGCACAGTTCTGGACCTCGGGGAGGATACGCGCGAACGCGCAACCGACCCTGAGAGTTTCCCAAGTACTACGCAGCGTAGACCAAAGAACCGCCCCCGTTGTGACGGGGTCCCGTTCGACACGCTCTGTCCAACTCGCCTCCGCTTCGCTCCGGCTGTTCGCAGCCCTGTCACCTCGGTCTTCCCTCCTCCGCTCCTCGGCTTCGCTCCGGCTTCCGCGACAAGCGCGGGGAGGCCGAGCGCAGTCCAGACCGAGGCGGGCTGCGAACATTTCGGTGTTGGATACGGGCTGAGCATGATCCGCCCCGGTACGGCATACTCGGGCAGTAGGTTTCGCGTGCAGCGTGCCCGTACGGGTACGCCCCAATCCCTAGACCCCGGAAAGAGGTTCTCGGCGCAGTGTGTGGTCTGCTCGGATTTCTGACAGCTACAACGGCTACTACTCCGGATGGGCGGACGGTCGAAACCACCGCGGCACAGGTGTACGAGGCCCTGCACTGCCAGCGCCATCGTGGTCCCGACGAGCGCGGCACCTGGAACGACGACCGCATGATCTTCGGCTTCAACCGCCTGTCGATCATCGATATCGAGCACTCGCACCAGCCGCTGCGCTGGGGTCCGCCGGAGAACCCCGAGCGGTACGCCATGACCTTCAACGGCGAGATCTACAACTATCTCGAGCTGCGCGCCGAGCTGAAGGAGGCGCACGAGGCGGAGTTCGGCGATGAGCCGATGTTCCGCACCGAGGGCGACGGCGAGGCCATCATGGCTGCCTTCCACTACTGGGGCGCCAAGGCCCCGAGCCGGCTGCGCGGCATGTTCGCCTTCGCCATCTGGGACACCCAGTTGAACAAGCTGTTCCTGGCGCGCGACCCGTTCGGCATCAAGCCGCTGTTCGTCGCCACCGGCGCCGGCGGCACCGCCTTCTCCAGCGAGAAGAAGAGCCTGCTGGGTCTGCTTCCGGCGCTGGAGCTTTCCGACGACCTGGACCCGCGCGCGCTCGAGCACTACACGGTGCTGCAGTACGTGCCCGAGGCCGAGACCCTGCACAAGGACGTCCGCCGCCTCGAATCCGGTTGCTACGCCTGGGTCGAGCCGGGCGAGACCCCGCGGGTGACCCGCTACTTCAACCCGCAGTTCCGGGTGCAGAAGTTCGCGGCGGGCAGCGAGGCCAAGCGGTACCGGGAGATCGCGGAGGCGCTCGAGGACTCCGTCGCCAAGCACATGCGCGCGGACGTCACCGTCGGCGCGTTCCTGTCCGGCGGCATCGACTCCACCGCCATTGCGGCGCTGGCCATCCGGCACAACCCGAACCTGCTGACCTTCACCTCGGCGTTCGAGCGGCAGGGCTACTCCGAGGCCGACGTGGCGGCCGAGACCGCGGAGGCCATCGGCGCCAAGCACTACATCCGCATGGTCTCCCCCGAGGAGTACGCGGCCGCCATTCCCGAGATCGTCTGGTACCTGGACGAACCCGTGGCCGACCCGGCGCTGGTGCCGCTGTACTTCGTGGCCAAGGAGGCCCGCAAGCACGTCAAGGTGGTGCTGTCGGGCGAGGGCTCCGACGAGCTGTTCGGCGGCTACACCATCTACCGGGAACCGCTGTCGCTCAAGCCCTTCGAGTTCCTGCCCAAGCCGCTGCGCAAGCTGGCGGGCAAGCTGTCGGACCGGATTCCGGAGGGCACCCGCGGCAAGAGCCTGCTGCACCGCGGCTCGCTCACCCTGGAGGAGCGCTACTACGGCAACGCCCGCAGCTTCAACGACGCCCAATTGCGTTCGGTGCTGCGGGAATTCCGCCCCGAGTGGACCCACCAGGACGTGACCGCCCCCATCTACGCGATGCAGGGCTACCACTGGGATCCGGTGGCGCGCATGCAGCACCTGGACCTGTTCACCTGGCTGCGCGGCGACATCCTGGTCAAGGCCGACAAGATGACCATGGCCAACTCCCTGGAACTGCGCGTCCCCTTCCTGGACCCCGAGGTCTTCAAGGTCGCCGAGAAGATCCCGGTCGACCAGAAGATCACCAAGGAAACCACCAAATACGCCCTGCGCCAGGCGCTCACGGACATCGTGCCCCCGCACGTCCTCAACCGCGCCAAGCTCGGCTTCCCGGTCCCCCTGCGCCACTGGCTGCGCGGCCCGGAGCTCTACGACTGGGCCCGCGCCCAGATCACCGAGTCCGGCACCGACCACCTGCTCAACAAGCAGGCCATCCTGTCCATGCTGGAGGCCCACCGCGCCGGCCCGGTCGACCACAGCCGCCGCCTCTGGACCCTGATCGTCTTCATGATCTGGCACGGCATCTTCGTCGAGAACCGCATCAAGCCCGAGATCCAGGAACCGACCTACCCGGTCAACCTGTAGTTGGACTTCGCGTAAGGGCCGCACACCCGGATGGGTGCGCGGCCCTTACGTTTTCGGCGCGACGCCGTTCAGCCGATTCTTTGCTGTTCACTGCCAGGCACGCAGTAGATCCTCGGGCCCCCAGTGAGCCGCAAGCGGCAAGTCGCCGTGCACCCCGGAGCGCGAGACCGCCACCAAAGGGGTGTCGAACTGCGCGCCGGGCACGGCGAGCACACCGCGTGCGAGGGCATCGTAGTCGTGGCGATCGAAGGGTCGATCCTCCAGCCATTTGATCGATCCGATGAAGTGCACTGCACCCGCGACGGGTTCGCGATCAGCACCGATCAAATCGAGCTCGGGATTGTTCTGCCGATTCCACCAGCCGCCCACTGCTTCGGTTTCCGGCCATCGGGCATTGGGCAGCAAGCGCAGCAGTGATTCCCGGATCACCGGTTCTACCGCGCGGCCACGCCACGTCGTCCACGAACGCTCGACCCGGTCCAACGCCAGATCGCCCCGGCCACGCTCGATGAGCGGAATTCCCCGCTCCAGAAAAGCCAGCCAGAAACGCAGATAGGAATCAGCGATTCGATAGCGCTTGTTCTTCGTGTCCGGCTTCGTGGACAGCGGCAGATCCGCGGCCACTATTCGCTTGGCCTGCAAGGTATTCAGCAACGGCGTCAACGTTCCGGCCGGCAGCACACCCGAACTGCCCGCCGCGGAAGCGATGGAACTGAAGGTGCGTTCACCGCTGCCGATCGCCTCCAGCACGGCACGCGAACGCGATGCCTCGGGAAACTCACCCAGCAGCGACAACTCGCCGGCCACCAGCAGCGGCGACAATGGATTCCTCGCTACCTCACGCAGGAAATCCGTGCGGCTCATGCCCGACTGCCAGGACTGAACGATTTCCGGGAATCCACCGGTGATCAACAACGCATCCAGCGCCTCGGCCGCCGGGAGTTCAGTCATGGCCTGTACATCCGCCAGATGCAGTGGCGCAACGGTCATTTTCGCTGCCCGCCCGAAGAATGGGCGGCCGTGCGTTTGCAGCGCTTCCATCACCGCGATGTCGCTGCCAACCAGTACCAGCAGCACCGGCTTGGCCGAGAGGTGCCGATCCCATACCGTCTGCAGCGCTCCCTCGAACTCGGAGTCCCGCTCCACCAACCAGGGCACTTCGTCTAGCACGACAATGCTCGCAGCGTCATCCGGCAATGCGATGGACAGGGTCCGCAACGCCTGGTTCCAATCGCCTGCCGATATCCCCGCGACCAATTCCGCCCCCGGCAGGGGCGACTGCGCCACGGTAGCCGCGAAGTCGCCTCGTTCGGCAGCTGGGTTTCGCCCCCGCGTTGCCTGGAAGACGAGATATGTCAGACCGGAACAATCGCAGAACTCCTGCACCAGGCGTGACTTCCCAACCCGCCGCCGCCCGGTCACGACCACAGCACGTCCTCGAGTCGCCCCAGTCCCACCGGTCACAAGTTCCAGCTGCCGCATTAGCAGATCGAGGTCCGCCGCCCGCCCTCTGAACTCCACCCAAGCCTCCTACTCATAGGAGACTTCATCTTACATAGATTCAATCTAAGTTAGATCTAATCTATGTAACTTGCATCACCTGAATTCCGGCTGGTCGATGCCGGACGACTCGTGGGCCGATAGGCCAGGAAGCTGTACCCGTTCCGACGGATGTCGACGACCAGGTCGGTGTGCATCATCTGGCCCTGGGTCGGATGAGTGTGCGCCTCAACGAATCCCGGCAGCAGCGCACGCCCAGATCGACGATCTCGGTGCCGCCGCCGCTCCGGTCCAGCACCTGCACCCGCCGACGGCGATGATCCGGCCGTCGGTCACGGCGACATGGGTGGGATTCGGGTGGTTCGCGTCGCGGTGACGATCGGTCCACCGGTGCCGATCAGATCGGCCGAGCTCATTTTGCGCGCTCGTTCGCTGCCGCAGCAGTACGGTAACCACTGGTTAGCCACTGTGCTTGCAGCGCTACTGCAATAGGGTGTTCGTATCACCGGAAGTCCTCCTCGCCACCACACCTTCTCGGAAAGGACTCGGTATCAATGGATCTCCCGTCCACTGGCGACGCCCCGCGCGTCAACCGCCGCACGGCCCTCGGACTCGGCGCCGCCGCGCTGGCCACCCTCGGCCTGACCGCCTGCGGCAAGTCGAGCAGCAGCTCGACCGCGACCAGCACCAGCCCGGCCGCCTCCAGCGACCCCAGGGCCGTCGCCGCCGATGCCTACATTTTCGGGTTTCCGCTGGTGCTCATGGACGTCACCCGCGAAACCGGCGGCCCGGCCAATCAATTCGTGCACCAGAACCCGCCCACGCCGGAGGAGAAGCAGGTGGTCCGGCTCAACCTGGACACCCTCTACTCGCAGGCCTGGCTGGACCTGAGCACCGAGCCGATGGTGGTGCAGGTGCCCGCCATCGAGTCCGGCCGATATTGGCTCATGCAGCTCCTGGACGCGTGGACCAACACGGTGCACGATCCGGCCAGCACGAACCCCCGGCTCGACGACGGGGTTCCCAATCCGCCGTACACCTATCTGGTCACCGGGCCGGGCTGGAAGGGCACGGTGCCCGACGGCATGACCCAGCTGGCCATGCCCACCGACACCAGCTGGCTGCTCGGCCGCATCGAGTACAAGGGCGACAACGACATCAAGCACGTGCGGGCTCTGCAGCAGAAGCTGAAGCTGGCCCCGCTGAGCGTCTGGAGCGACGACCCGAGCGCGGTGCACGGCGGCCCGGGCGCCCAGCTCGCGGGCGGCGGCGTCCCGGCCCAGATGGTGATGAAGATGGACGGCCCCACCTTCTTCACCCGCATGTGCGCGGTGATGGCCCGCAACCCGCCCGCGCCCGATGACGCCGACGCCATGAAGCGATTCGCCGCCATCGGCATCACCACCGACGCCACCGCGAGCACCGCGCCCCCGGACATCCTCACCGCGGCTGTCGCCGATGCCCGCAAACAGCTCGCCGCCTACCGGGACCCCAAGGCCCAGCATCAGAACGACTGGACCTTCGATCTCGATATCGGTACGTACGGCACGAACTACATGTTGCGCGCGCAGGTCGCGGCGGTCGGGCTGGGCGCGAATCTGCCCCGGGACGCGGTGTACCCAAGCATCGACACGAAGGCCGAGAGCGGCAACCGATTCCGGGTGACCTTCGCCAAGGATCAGCTACCGCCGGTCGACGCGTTCTGGTCGCTCACGGCCTATGACGAGGAGAGCTACCTGATCCAGAATCCGGCGGGCATCTACTCGGTGGGCCACCTGGTGCCGCTCAAACCCGCCGCCGACGGCACGGTCGAGATCGCCGTGCAGAGCGCCGATCCCGGCGCGGACGTGCCCGACGGGCACTGGCTGCCCATTCCGGAGACCGGCCCGTTCTCCCTCACCCTGCGGCTATACGCGCCGAAAGACGAGGTGCTCAACGGGCAGTGGCAGGTCCCGAAGCTGGAGAAGCTGAGCTGACCGATGTCCCGCCGGGTCGCACGCGTCCTCACCGGCGCAGCACCCGGCGGGCCAGCCAGTTGCCGAGGAACTGAATCCCCTGCACCCCGGCGATAATGATCAGCGTCGCCACCAAGGTGACCTGCCAGTCGAACCGCTGATAGCCGTACACCAGCGCGAAGTCGCCCAGCCCGCCCCCGCCGACCGTCCCGGCCATCGCGGACATATCGACAATGGCGATCACGACGAAGGTGTACCCGAGCACCAAGGGCCCCAACGCTTCCGGGATCAGCAGCGTGAGAATGATCCGCAGCGGCCCCGCCCCCATCGACCGCGCCGCCTCGATCACCCCCGGATCCACGGTCACCAGATTCTGCTCGACAATCCGCGCGATCCCGAACGAAGCCGCCACGATCATCACGAACGCCGCCGCATCCGTCCCGATCGTCGTCCCGATCACCTTCAACGTCACCGGCCCCAACGCGGCCAGCAAGATGATGAACGGAATCGGCCGCACCACATTCACCAGCACGTTCAACACCAGATTGATCGGCGCATTCGCCAGCAACCCGCCCTTCCGCGTCGTATAGAGCGCGGTCCCCAACGCCAGCCCAATGGTGCCGCCGACAACAAAGGTGAGCAGCACCAGGTAGATCGTGGTCCCAACAGCCTCACTCAGCACAGGCCGCAGCCGATCCCAATCCGTATGCACGGCAGCCAGACTGCTCACATCGCCACTCATGCACTCCTCCGATCGCTCTCAGCCTCCACCGTCGCCGCATTGCCGCCGGCCGCCTTCTCCACTGCCGGCGTCTCGACGCTCCTCGCCACCTCGGCAGCCACCCCATGCTCCGACTCCCGAGTGCGGACTTTCCCCGCCGCCGAGATCACACCATCCACCGCGGCCTCCGCGTTCCGCTCCACGGGCGCGGCGAGATCCACTGCCGCCCCGGGGCGAACGGGCGGCCGCGACTCGAAACGCTCGGCCGTAGCCGAATCGGCGCTGTCGGCGGACGCGGTTGCTGTGCCATCCGTGGCTGCCGTCCCGGCGCGTGTGGGGGCCGTTGTCGTGGCGCGGGCGGCGAGGCGCTCGGCCACTTGACGCACGGCGTCCTCGGGGCCGTCCAGGGCGAGGGTCAGACTGCCGAAAGTCTTGTCCTGCAAGGTGCTGACGCCGCCGAAGACGATCTCGAAGCTCACGCCCTGGGCTGCGGCGGCGGTCAGGGCCGGACCGATCCCGTGCTCGTCGTCGACGGCAACGGTCACCAGGCGGCCGGCGCGCCGCTCTCCCAGCCGCTGCAGTTCGTCGGCGGTCGGACGGTTGTGCAGGACCGTCTCCACGAATGATCGGGTGGGTGGGGCGGCGGGTGCGGAGAACACCTCGAACGTGCTGGCCAACTCCACGATTCGGCCCTGTGCCAGCACTGCGACGCGGTCCGCCACCGCGCGGATGACGTCCATTTCGTGGGTGATGACCACGATGGTGACGCCGAGCTCGCGGTTGATCTTCTTCAGCAGTCGCAGCACCTCGCCGGTGGTCTCCGGGTCCAGCGCCGAGGTCGCCTCGTCGGCGAGCAGTAGTGACGGCGAGGTGGCCAGTGCCCGGGCGATGCCGACTCGCTGTTTCTGGCCGCCGGACAACTGGTCCGGGTAGCTGCGCGCTTTGTCCGAAAGCCCCACGAACTCCAGCAGTTCCGACACGCGCGCCTTCCGCCGCGCGCGTGGCCAGCCCGCCACTTTCAACGGGTATTCGATATTGCCGGCGGCGGTGCGCGAGCGGAACAGGTTGAACTGCTGGAACACTATGCCGATATCGCGGCGCAGCTGCCGCACCCGCGATTCCGGGACGCCGGTGACGGGCTCTCCGGAGACGAGCACGGTGCCGTCGGTGGGCTGCTCCAGGGCGTTGATCAGCCGGACCAGCGTGGACTTGCCCGCGCCGGAATAGCCGATCACACCGAAGATCTCGCCCTGCTCGATGCGCAGGTCGATGCCGTCGAGCGCCGTGTGGCGCTGCTTACCGGTCCGGAAAACCTTGGTGACCGACCGGAATTCGACGGCCGCGACGGAGCTCCCGCCGGTCGCGGTCGAATTCTCGCCGGTCGCGGCACCGCCGTCGCTCACTTGGTGTCGCGGATGGTCTGCTGCACCCGCGCCAGGATCTGCTCCAGCTCGGGCCCGCTCTTGGTCACTTCGAGCGCGGTGCCCTTGGAATCCTCCTGCACCGACTGCTGCACCTCGGGGCTGTGGAAGATGTCCACCAGCTTCAGGTAGGTGGCATTGCCCTTGTCCGCGGCCCGGGTCACGAAGGCGTTGATGTACGGCTCGGCGCCGGGATTGCCCGGATCATCCTTGTACAAAGCGGATTTCGGATCGATGCCGGACTTGAGCAGGTAGGTGTTGTTGACGACGGACCCGTCCACCGACTCCAGTGACAGCGCCGTCTGCGCCGCGTCGACCGCGGTCACCTTCACCTTGGACGCACCCTTGTCCACATCGGCGGGCGTCGGCTGGCGAACGGCCCCGTTGATCTTCAGCAGTCCGGCCGCCTGCAGGACGAACAGCGCCCGCGCCTGATTGGTCGGATCGTTCGGAATGGCGATCTCCCCGCCCTGCGGGATCTCGGCCACCGACTTGTGCTTCTTCGAGTACAGCCCCAGCGGCACGATCTGCGTGGCCCCGATCGGCGTCAGATCCTGATTGTTGGCCACGTTGTACTGCCCCAGGAACTGCAGGTGCTGGAACAGATTCACATCGATCTGCTTCTGCGCCAGCGCCGTATTGGGCTGCGAGTAGTCCGAGTAGTGGACGATATTCAGGTTGATGCCCTGTTCCTTGGCCTTGTCCTTGAAGACGTCCCAGTGCGGATCGGACTCGGTGGTGCCGATGCGCACCGTGGTGCCGCCGGAGTCGCCGCTGCTGCCGCAGGCCGTGAGGGTGAGGCTCGCGACGGCTGCTACCAGGACCGGGATCGCCAGTACCCGATGGAATTTCACTCGTGCTCCCGCATGCTCGTACTGCTTCGTGACTGGTGGAAATCGAACCCGGCCATGCAACCGTGCGGGCAATCGCCGGGCAATGATTGCGATCCCGGGGAGCCAAACGCTTCCGGCCGCGACGACCGCTCGCCTACGGTGCCTGAAATGCGAAGATTCCGCCGTTTCCTGGTGATTCCGGTCCTGTTCGCGCTGGCCCTGACGGCCGCCTGTGGCACGGAACACCACGGCGACGTGGTCCGGATCGGCGTGAACGATCTCTCACAGCCGCACTGGGACGTGTTCAAGAGGAAGGCCGCCGCGGCGGGCATCACGGTCGAGTTCACCAATTTCACCGACTACAACCAGCCGAATCCGGCGCTGTCCCAGGGCCGCATCGACCTCAACAAGTTCCAGCACATCCGGTATCTGGCCAACTACAACGCCCGCAACAACGACACGCTCGTACCGATCGGGGCCACGGAGGTCTATCCGCTGGGCCTGTATTCGAAGAAGCACAGGTCCGTGTCGGAGATCCCCCAGGGCGGGGAGATCACCCTGAGCAACAATCCCGCCAATCAAGTGCGGCCGCTGCTCAACCTGGCCGCCGCCGGGCTGATCGTGCTGAAGAACGGCGGCTCGTGGGATTCGAAGCTCGAGGACGTCGACAAGTCCGCCTCCAAGGTGCGGCTCACCACCATCGACCCGACGCTGACCGCCGCGTCACTGGACAGCGTGGATGCCGCCTATGTCGACGACACCTGGGCGCGGCAGGCGGGGCTGACCAATGATCAGATCATCTACACCGATGACCCGAACCGTCCGGACCTGAAGCAGTACATCAATATCTTCGCCGCACGGGCCGCCGACAAGGACAACCCGAAGTATGTGCAGCTGACGCAGATCTACCACGACCCGGAGGTGGAGGCGGCGATCAAGGCCGAGGCCGGATTCCAGGGCATTTTCAAGACCAACACCGCGGCCGATCTCCAGGCCACCGCCACTGATCTGGAAACCAAGTTCCGGCAATGACTTTCGGCCAGTCGACGGGTGCCCGCTAGTCGACCGCTCCGCGGTGGGCGCGGGCGAGGCGGGCACGGGCCCCGGCGATGATGGTGATGATCATGACCGTCATGACCTGGAGAGCGGTCAGGGGCATCCGTTGCTCGGGTGGAATGGGGGCGGCGTATTCGACGGGCGGCGGTGGGGGCGGCAGCGGCGGAACCGGCACCGGGGCAGGTGGAATCGCCGCAGGCGCCGGTACAGGTATCGGTGCGGCCGCGGGCACAATGGCAGGCGCGGGCGGGATCTGCAGCGGGATACCGGGTCCCGGCGCCATGGGCGCCGGCAGCATGAGCATGCAGGTCAGCAGCGCGCTTCCGGTGGCGGCGCTGCCCACCGCCACGCTGCCCGCTCCGGCCGAGCCGGGCCCGACCAGCCCGCTGGACCCGGGCACGAAGCCGGGGCCGATCAACCCCGAGCCCATGCTGCTGCCGGTCAGAATGCCCAAACCCAGTGCCGCACTGCCCAGCACAGCGCTGCCCGCACAGGCGGTGAGCATGCTGCCCGAGTTCAGGCCGAGCAGGCCGCCGAGAGTGTTCGTGACGGCGGCCGGGCTCTCCGTGGCCGGTCCGGGTATTGTGAGATCCGCTGTGCGCGGCGCGGTTCCGTCCGCTGGTTCGGCGCTGCCGGACGCGCCGGTACCGAGCGGGACTCCGGCCACCGGACTCTGCGCCAGTCCCGCCGAGCTGCCGGTGGTGGCCCCGCCCTTGCCCGCGCCGCCCTGGCTACCGGTGTAGCTGCTGCCCGTGCCGAGCCCGAGCGCGCTCCCGGTGGACGCGTCGATCGGTGCGGCCCCGGTATCCGGAGCCGCGCTGCCGGTGATGATCTCACCGATCAGCGGCAGCTCCGGGAGTCCGGGATCGGCGGCCGCGACCTTCGGATGAATGGCGAGCAGTGCGGCGGTCAGTGGCACCGCTGTCGCCGCCGCGAATCCTCGTGCTGTTCTTCGAGTTCCGTTCACGCTGCCTCCGAAAGCCAAGTGCGGGTCGCCCGGTCGAGCAGATCAGCGCGGATTGCCGCCGCTCGCCGCCGGCGCGTCCGAGGCGATGTGCTGGAAGCGGGCCAGGGCCAGCTCGTAGGCGTCCTTGGAGACGTGGTTGCCGCCCGAGAACGGCTGGTCCAGCTGGTAGATGGCCACGATGACCGCACCGATCACCACACCGAAGAGTCCGGTCATGAGGATGCTGCGCTTGGTGACCACCACGCCGGAGAAGACCGTGCCGAACAGCAGCATGACGGTCGCGAACCACAGTGCCACATAAAGGAATCCAGGCAGTCGGTATGCCGCATCCAGCCCGCGGTCATAGCGAGCTTCGGCGATCGCGTCCACCGCGGTGAGCGCCTTGTCCTGGGTCGACTTGGCATCGGCGTCGGTGACGGGCGCGGAGGCCACCGCCTGGCGCAGATCGTCCAGCGTCGCCTGCGCGACCGGACTCAGCCGCCGCTGCTCGTCCATCACCTTCCACTCGTCGCCCATTACCTGCTTGGTGTAGCCGGTCACCAGCGACTGGATCTGCTTACGATCCTGCGCCGGCATGTCATTGGCGGTCTCGTACACGCTGACCAGCGCCTTGCCCTCGCTCACCGTGTGCTCATGGGAGGTGTCGTACTGCTCCCAGAGGATCACCACCACGAACGCCACAATGGCCGCGAAGAACATATTGACCATGTCCAGCATCATGTGCCCCGCCCCCGCATCGTCGCTGTGCCGCCACGACTTCGGCCGCACCCGATCCCCGACGACGAAGACCCCCACCGCCACCACCGCGAACAACACCAGCACACCCAGCTGCGTAAGGATTCCGAGCATTGCACGACTCCATTCCCACCCATGGCAGTTGCGATCATGAGGTATTCGCGGCCACCGGTCGGTCGGATCGCGAAGCGCAAACGAACCGTCACCCGGTCTCGACGAATGCGGCAAATCCACTGCGCGCCTCGACATTTCCCACACTCGGGCGTGTCGCACTACTCCTCGGCCGGACCATTGCCCGCTCCCCGTGCGCGCCTTCCGGATCGACCGCGCGGGTACACTGCCACGCGCACCACCGGATGCTGGCGGCCGATATTCCCGACCAAGGCACACCTCTATCCCACTCCCCGCGAGCCTGCGCCGGAGGCCGAATTCGGGGCCGATAGCTTCGGCCCATACCTACGCGCCGACCACCAGGGCATCCAGCGGTGCCACGGGGCGACCTGCGCGCCTTCCCTCTCCCACGTCCTCCGGTCCCAGGCCAACGGGCCAGAATGATGCAATTGGCCGCGGCGAGGAAACCTGTCGTCGTGCCTAGCAGGCGAACGACAGCCCTGCGGCAGCGACCGTGACGCTCACTTCCAGTGCAGCACCGAGCACGTCACCGTTCAGGCCACCGAACCGGCGCACACAGTGCCCCACCAGCACCATCGCCCCCGCCAGCGCCACCACCACGGCCAGTGGCCCCTGCCACGGATTCCCGGTGGCGAACACCGCTGCGAGACACGCGATCCCACCCCAGACCCAACCCAGAACGGGATGCTGCGTCCCCGCCACCAGCGCCCCGAATCCTGCACCCGGTGCCGCCTCGATCCCCCTCCGGCAGGCCAGCACAACCGCGACCCGCCCGACAGCGACCGCGATCACCACCGAGAGCCACCGCCCACCCCCGGCCAGCGCCCCCAGTGAAACCGCTTGAATCCCAATGACGAACACCAGCGCCGCCACCCCGAACGGCCCCGCCCCACCACTCTTCATAATCTCGCGGGCCCGCTCCGGCGACCCATAACTCCCGAGCCCATCCATGGTGTCGGCCAGCCCGTCGATATGCATCCCCCGCGTGATCAACGCCAGCCCGGCCACCGCCACAAACCCGGCCAGCAGCCACCCGGCCCCCAATTCACCCAGCCCCCACAGCAATCCGGCACCCAGTCCCCCGACCAGCACCCCGACCAGCGGCGCCCACGCAATCGCCCGCCCCGCCACGCCCCGATCCACCTCGTCCGGCCCCCGCACCGGCAACACGGTCAACCACGACACCGCCAGCCGAACCGCGTTCACGCGATCACCTTGAACCGTTCCCACACCGCCCATTTCGCAGCTCCCGCCACCCCGGTACCACCCACCGAGTCCCGGGTGCACAACTTTGGCTCCTTCTGCACCCCGACAGATCCCGCGCACGGTTCCAGCCGCCCTGGCCCATCCACAAACGAGCCCGACTCGGTCTCGGCGGCGCTCGGCCTCTGGGCTCGGGGGTACCTCCAGGGCGGCGAGATCATCGCGGGCCACGATCTCGCCCACACCCGCCTGCCCGCCGCCAAAACCGACGCCGACCTGGCCCGTGGCCCCGGCAATGTCGGCAGCGCCCTCGGAATTCGCCTGGACCCGACACACCGGCTCAGTCGATCCGGCGCACCCGCAGAACGGGCACACCAGCTGAGTCGATCCGGCGCACCGATAGAGCCGACGCGCAAGCTCAGTCGTTCGGGCACATCGGCGGTGCTGCCGCGGGGGCGCTGGTCGCGGGCGGCGGCATTCGGCCGGGACGTTACGACCGCATGGCGTCGTACCGGGTTGCGCGGCACCGCGTCTCGCGAGGCGGGACTCGGTGCCGCGAGCGGTGGGGTGCTAGGCACCGGCGGCTTCGGCGCCTGTGTCGGCGGTGCTGACTCCGGCGGAGTCGAAGGTCGCCATTTCGCCGAGGGTGGCGACGGCGGCGCGGAGGAGCGGGAGGGCCGCGACCGCGCCGGAGCCTTCGCCCAGGCGCATGCTCATGTCGACCAGCGGCTCGAGGTCGAGGCGCTGGAGGGCGATGGTGTGGGAGGGCTCGCTGGAGCGGTGACCCGCCACCCACCAGGCGCGCGCGCCCGGGGCCAGTTGGTCGGCGATCACGGCGGCGGCGGTGACCACGACGCCGTCCAGGATGACCGGGGTGCGGCGGGCCGCGGCGCGGGCGAGGAAGCCGGCCATGGCGGCGAAGTCCGCGCCGGATGCGGTGCGCAGCAGGGCAACCGGGTCCTTGACGACCGGGCGGGCCCGCCACATGGCGTCGCGGATGGCGGCGGTCTTGCGGATCCATCCGGCATCGTCGACGCCGGTGCCGCGGCCGACGGCGATCACCGGCTCGGTGTCGGTGACGGCCGCGATCAGCACGGTGGCGGGCGTGGTGTTGCCGATGCCCATGTCACCGGCGATGAGAAGGTCGGCGCCGGAATCGATTTCCTCGTCGGCGATGGTCGCGCCCGCTGTCAGCGCCGCCTGCACCTCGGCCTCGGTCAGCGCGTCCTCACGATCGATGGAGCCGCTGGACCGCCGCACCTTGTGCCGCGAGATCTCCGGCGCGGTATCGGAATCCACCGCGATGTCCTCGACCCGGACGGTGGCGTCGGCCAGGCGCGCCAGCACATTCACCGCGGCCCCGCCGTTCAGGAAGTTGGCGACCATCTGCCCGGTCACTTCGCTCGGGTAGGCCGACACCCCGTGCTGCGCCACCCCGTGGTCGCCCGCGAAGACGACCACCCGAGCCCGCTCGAACTGCTTGGGCGGGCACACCCCCTGGCATGCCGCGACCCAGTTGGCGAGCTTCTCCAGCCGCCCCAGCGCCCCGGCGGGTTTGGTCAGCTGCAACTGCCGCTCCTCCGCGGCCTTCCGCACCCCGGCGTCGGGACCCTGCACCGGCCCGAACGAAATCCGCACGGGCTTGGTCAGAACCGGGGCATCTGAGACGTCCCCGGCCGCACTCGCGCGGTCCGCACCGGCGGTCGCGGTATCTGCTCCGACCGCCGTCGCATTGTCCTGCTCGGTCGAAGTGCCGACTGCCGCCGCGGCACCCGGTGCGGCCGCGGTCGTCGCCCCGGCGGCCGTCGTTCCCAGTTCCGCGCCGCGCGGCCCGCTTCCAGCCGTAGCCGCCGCGTCGCCCGCACCAACCCCCGCATCGCTCGCCAGAGCCGCCGGGGCCGCGGCGGGCACTGCACCGCTGCCGACCGATCCAGCCTGCGCGGTAGCGGCCGAAACCGGCTGCACCGCAGCCCCATCCGCGTCGGCACCGTAACCCTGGGCCGAAGTCGCCACTGCGGCGGCAGAATTCGCTGCGGCCGTATCCGCGAGCGCGGCCGCGATGTCCGGCTTGATCCGCATCGCCTGCCCGGCCACCACCAGGAAGACCTCGTCGCAAACCTCCGCGAGCCGCTGGTTCAGCGTGCCGATCTCATCGCGGAACAGACGACCGGAGGCGGTCGCCGGGATGACGCCGAGCCCCACCTCGGGGCTGACGAGGATCAGCCGCTGCCCGTATCCGGCCACCGCGCTGACGAGCGCATCGATATCCGGCGCGACAATGCCGCGCGGCGACTCCCAGGCGGCGCGCGCATCGAGCCGCGCGGTCAGCCAGGTGCCCAGGTCGTCGACCAGCGTGACGGGGGTGGCCTCGGCCAGTGCGGCGACGGCGTCGCCCTCCACGATCGTCCAGTTCGCGGGCCGCCGAGCCCGGTGCGCCGCAATACGTTCGGCGAAGTCGGCGTCGGCCGGATCGGCCACCGCGGTGGCTACGTACCGCACCGCCTCCGACGCGACCAACTGTTCCGCGTAAGCCGACTTCCCGGACCGGGCGCCACCGAGCACCAGGGTCCGCAACGGCCGATCGGTTGTCTGAGCAGTGTGCGACACGTCAGCACGGTATCAACTGTGCCTGTGCTCCGGCCGAGTAGGCACGACCATCACACGCCCGCGGACCGCGGTCTCACCGCCCGCGTCCGGGTGCGGCTCAGGAGCTCTGCGCGTTGTGCACGCACATGACCTTCAGGTCCTTGGCGGTATACGACCAGTCCGTGCCCTGCGGGCAGTCCGATCGATGGTTCACACCCGCGATGATCTTGCCGTCGTGCCGCCCCGAGCAGGGCGCCGGCTTCACATGCGAATCGGGCGAAGTCCCCACCACACAGTCCCCCGCGGCATTCCGCGGATCCTTGCACCCGGCGGCCCCACCGGCCACCAGCACCGCCAAGGGCGCGGCCGCGATCATCACTCCCCAACGCACGGTGGCGCACCGTAGCCGTAGGCACCGCTTCGGACAGCGCCTGTTTCAGGCACCGCCCATTCAAGACACGCGAGCGCCGAACCGCCGCCGGTACTCGACGGGCGCGATCCCCACCACCCGCTGGAAGTGATGCCGCAGCAGCGCACCGGACCCGAATCCGCAACGGTGAGCGAGGGATTCGAGATCCAGGTCGGTGTCCTCCAGCAACTGCTTGGCCAGCAGCACCCGCTGCCCGGTCAGCCATTTCACCGGCGTCGTGCCGGTCTCGGCGGCGAAGCGGCGCGCGAACGTGCGCGTCGACATGGCGCTACGCGCGGCCAGCGCTTCGACCGTGTGCGGCAGTTCCAGATGCTCACCCATCCAGTGCAGGGTCTCGCTGAGGCTGTCGGAATCGCAGTCCACCACCGGCCGCTCGATGAACTGCCGCTGTCCGCCATCGCGTTGCGGCGGCACCACCATGCGGCGGGCGATGGCGTTGGCGACGCTGCTGCCCAGTTCGCGCCGCACCAGATGCAGGCAGGCGTCGATGCCGGCCGCGGTGCCCGCGCTGGTGATGAGATTGCCCTCGTCCACGTACAGGACATCGGGATCGATGGTGGCCTGTGGAAACTGTTCCGCCAGCAGATCGACATACCGCCAGTGCGTGGTGCACTTGCGCCCGTCGAGCAGTCCGGCCGCGCCCGCGAGGAAGGCCCCCGAGCACACCGTGAGCACCGTGGCCCCGGCCTGCGCGGCGTCCCGCACGGCATCCACCACACGCCGATCGAAGGGATTGTCCGCGAAGATCGGAAAGGCCGGAATGGCAACCAGATCCGCGTCGCACAACTCCTCGAGCCCGTACTCCGGGGTCACGTGAATGCCCGGTGAGCTGGACTTCAGCGGTTTCCCCGGCTCCGCGCCACAGACCCGATAGTCGAAGGCGGGCAGTCCGTCCGCGGTCCGGTCGAGGCCGAAAACCTCACAGACGACGCCGAATTCGAACATGGCGAGGTTGTCGTTGAGTACGACGGCGACCTTCGAGAGCATGGTCCGATCCCCTCTGGCCGGATATTTGCGAACAATGTCAGAACAGCCACTGTTGGCAGGAACTTCCCTAGAGAAAACTTACTGCCATGCAAGCACTGTCCGCAATCGTCGCAGCCGGAACCGCCATGGCAGCGCTGGGCACCCTGACCTTCGGCTTCATGTCCGGAGACACCACCGAACCCCTCGATGAGAGCGAGATCCGCGCATGACCACCATCACCTCCGGCCAGTTCCGCACCGCGACCGGCACCCCCGAGGCAGTCACCCGGTTCCGCCGCATCGTCGCACTGCTGGCCGCGGCCGGCCGGGCTGTCCCCTTCCACCGCGAAAACGCCTGGGACATGGCCGGTTCCAGCCATGTCGTCGACCGCGACCGTGACCGGATGGCGCTCGAGATCCGCGCCCTGTCGACCTACCGCGAACACAACTGACGGGCGGTGAGACACCGCCCGTCAGGGAATCCGTCCAGCGCTGTCAGCGCCGACGGCAATCAGACCGCGTCGCCCGGGCTCACCTGCGGCTTCGGCGCGCGCATGCGGCGCACCTGCGAGGCGCGCACGAAGGCGTACCAGCCCAGCGAGAACGAGGAATCGGCAGTGTCCGGGTAGCGCTCCCGAACCCGCTTGTTCACGATCCGGCCGAGGACGACGCCCTCGATGATCATGAACAGCATCATCACCAGCATGGCCAGCGTGACGATCGCCTGCAGCGCCGGCGACAGGATCATGCTGAGGATCAGCACCAGCGCCAGCGGCATGAACAGGCCGAGCAGATTGCGGCGCGCGTCCACGATGTCGCGGACGTACTTCTTGACCGGGCCCTTGTCGCGCGGGAGCAGGAACTGCTCCTCACCGGCGAGCATGCGCGAGCGCCGATCGTTCATATCGGCCTTGCGCTCGGCCGAGGACGCCTTGCGCTCCTCCTTGGTTCCGCGCAGCGCCTTGCGGCGGGCGCGGGCCTCCTTGGCGGTCTTGGGCGCGGGCGCCACGGGACCGCGGCGGCGGCCCTCGGCTTCCCGCCGCGACGGGGTCGGCCGCCCTTTACCCAGGGTGACGGTCTTGTCCTCCACCGCGGCGACGGCATCGGTGCTGGAGCTGTCGGAGGTGGGGGTGGACTCGCCACGGCGCAGGAACTTCACGCCGACCAGGCTATTCGATGGCATGTCTGCCGGAAAATCCTGGTCTGCCGGATTGTTGTGTCGCACACCTCACCAGCTATCTGTCAGCGACTGCACAACCTGGGCCGTCCGGGGAATACGCGCCGCGTAGGATGGGGAATAGTCGCCTGCCAGCAGGTGTTGGTAGCCATCGAGCCGTGCGCCTTCACGGGTTGAAAACAGGTCCCTTAGGAGAGTTCATGACTGTGCAGAACGAGACCACCACTCACGGTGTGACTCTGACCGACGCCGCCGCCTCGAAGGCGAAGGCGCTGCTGGATCAGGAAGGCCGCGACGATCTCGCCCTTCGCATCGCCGTCCAGCCCGGTGGTTGTGCGGGCCTCCGCTACCAGCTCTTCTTCGACGACCGCAGCCTCGACGGCGACCTGGTCGTGGAGTTCGGCGGCGTCAAGCTCGCGGTCGACCGCATGAGCGCCCCCTACGTGCAGGGCGCCTCGATCGACTTCGTCGACACCATCGAGAAGCAGGGTTTCACCATCGACAACCCGAACGCCACCGGCTCCTGCGCCTGCGGCGACAGCTTCAACTGACATAGCGTCCGCCAGCGCGGAACGTCCGACACCGGATGTTCCGCGCTGTTGTGTGCGCTGACTCATACGAGATCTGGAATACCCTGTCCCGGACAGAGTAGTTTCGAACTGCGGCCCTGTCGGCCGCGTCATCCACCGCCGGCCCCCGCGTCTGTCATCTCCGTATCCCGGTGCGCAGCCGCACGTCACCGAAGGATCTACCCCGTGACCATCGCCGTGTCAGCTTCCATCGCGACCGATCACCTCATGCGTTTCCCGGGCAAGTTCTCCGATGTGCTGCTGGCCGACCAGCTGCAGCATGTGTCGCTCAGCTTCCTCGTCGATGATCTGGTCATCCGCAGGGGCGGCGTGGCCGGCAACATCAGCTACGCCATGGGCGTGCTGGGCCGCACCCCGCTGCTGGTCGGCGCCGTCGGCCAGGACTGGGGCGAGTACCGGAAGTGGTTGGAGGACAACGGCGTCGACTGTTCGGCCGTGCGCGTCTCCACCGAGGCCCACACCGCGCGCTTCGTTTGCACCACCGACGAGACCATGGCCCAGATCGCCTCCTTCTACCCGGGCGCCATGACCGAGTCCCGCGAGATCGACATCACCCAGCTGGGCCGCGACCTGGATCTGGTGCTCATCGGCGCCGACGACCCGGAAGCGATGCTGCGCCACACCGATCAGTGCCGCACCGCCGGAATCCGCTTCGCCGCCGACCCTTCCCAGCAGCTGGCGCTGGTGGACGGCGAGACCATCCTGCGTCTCATCGACGGCGCGGACTACCTGTTCACCAATGAGTACGAATGGGGCATCATGCTCCAGAAGACCGGCCTGAGCGAGGCGGAAATCGGTGAGCGCGTGGGCATTCGCGTCACCACACTGGGCTCGAAGGGCGCCAAGGTCGTCGACCGCGACAGCACCGAACTGCACGTCGACGTGGTCCCCGACATCGCCAAGGTCGACCCGACCGGCGTCGGCGACGGCTTCCGCGCGGGCTTCCTCACCGGCCAGTCCGCGGGCCTGTCCCTGGAGCGCTCGGCCCAGCTCGGCTCGCTGGTGGCGGTCCTGGTCCTGGAAACCGTTGGCCCCCAGGACTGGAGGCTCGACCACGACGCCGCCATGAAGCGCCTGCGCGAGGCCTACGGCCCCGAAGCCGTGGACGAGATCGAAGCCATCCTGCGCTGACCAGCCACGACAATTACCGTATCTGCACGCCGACCATGTAATCGGCGTGCAGATACTTGTCGCGGCAAGAATGTCCGCCCTCTTCACCGAACCTCGGAAGGCGAAGGTCGGCACCGAAGTCTCGAGTGCGACCGGACCTCAGACCCCGAACACCTCGCTGGCAGAGCGTGCTGTCGCCGCCCTGACGAGCCATACGTCGAGCTGCTCGATATCAGTGCACGCCCCGACGCGAGCGACGGTCGACTCATCCACGGTGATCCCCCTGCTCCGCAAGACTGCCAGCAGCGCCTTGGCCTCCCCTTTGGCCTGGCCCTCAGCTTCGCCCCGACTGAAGTAACGCCGAGCGAACTCGCTCTTGTACTTGTATGTTCCGGCGGTCATAAGGCTCTCCAAGAAGCAGCCAATTGCGGTGTGGTGCCGGTGGCCAGCACGATCCATCGGCGCGGTACTCGGTGGGGTCGATATCGGGGCAGTCACCGGATTCCAGTCGCGCATGGTCGAATTCGGGTAGGGGGATATCGGTCACCAGTGGCAGTAGTTCGGCGACGAGTTGCGGGCGGTGCCGGAACAGGTCGATGACGACTTCATGCGGGACCGAGGGCATGGCGGCAGATCAGCAACACCGACCGACAACAAATCCCCTGGTCAAACGGCAATTTCGGACATATTGCCCGGATCCGGATGCTTGGTTCTGACGGGCGGGCAATACGCTGTCAGGCATGGCCTCCGACCGTTTGTACTTTCGCCAGTTGCTCTCCGGGCGCGACTGGGCCGTGGGCGATCCGATCGCCACGCAGATGCGCAACTTCGCCTACCTGATCGGGGATCGGGACAGCGGTGAATGCGTGGTCGTCGACCCCGCGTACGAGGCGGGGCAGCTGGCCGACATCGCCGAGGCCGACGGCATGCGGCTGACCGGAGTGCTGGCCACCCACCACCACCCCGACCACGTCGGCGGCACCATGATGGGCTTCACCCTGCGCGGGGTGAAGGAGTTGCTGGAGAAGACCGATGTGGCGGTCCACGTCAATGCCGAGGAACTGCCCTGGGTCGCCAATGTCACCGGCATCGCGCCCAGCGAGCTGACCGGTCACGCGCACGGCGACAAGGTCGCGGTCGGCGACTTCGAGATCGAACTCCTGCACACCCCCGGCCACACGCCGGGCAGCCAGTGCTTCCTGTTCGAAGACCGGCTGATCGCGGGCGACACCCTGTTCGTCGACGGCTGCGGCCGCACCGACTTCCCCGGCGGCGACTCCGACGCCATGTTCCGCAGCCTGCGCTACCTGGCCGATCTGAAGTCGAACCCGACGGTCTACCCGGGCCACTGGTACTCGGACGAGCCCAGCGCGTCGCTCACCCACATCAAGGAACACAACTACGTCATGCGCCCCCAGACCCTGGAGCAGTGGCACATGTTCATGCCCAGCTGACCCTGTGCCGCAAGCGGTGTATCGGCCCAGATGCCCTGTGCTGATGTGTCGCTTGGCAGGTCGGCGGAAGCGAGCGCCTTGAAACCGCGAGGCCTTGCACACGCGGCCATCGGGAACGCCCGCCACAACCATTGCGCCCCGCTGCTCGTCCCCGCGACACCAGGTTCAGCGGTAGGTGCTGCTCCCGCACCATGAAATGTCCACGCCCGCCCCAAATGCTCTCGGGGCGGGCGCTTTTCGTTCGGCGGGCCGGTCAGGCCATGGTGCGCAGCCAGCCGTGGCTGTCGGCGAAGGTGCCGCGCTGGATGCCGGTGAGGCTCTCGCGCAGCGCCATGGTCACCTCGCCGGGTTCGCCGTTGTTGCCGATGGTGAATTCACCGTCGGCGGAGCGGACCGAGCCGACCGGGATGACCACGGCTGCGGTGCCGCAACCGAAAACCTCGGTGATCTCACCGGATTCGACGCCGCTCTTCCATTCCTCGACGGAGATCTTCCGCTCCTCGACCTTGTAGCCGGAGTCGGCGGCCAGGGTGATGAGCGAGTCCCGGGTGATGCCGGGCAGCAGGGAGCCGGACAGCTCCGGGGTCACCAGGCGGGCGTCGGAGCCGCTGCCGAAGACGAAGAAGAGGTTGTTGGTGCCCATCTCCTCCACGTAGCTGTGCTCGCAGGCGTCCAGCCACACCACCTGGTCGCAGCCCTTCTCGGCGGCCTGCTGCTGGGCCAGCAGCGAGGCGGCGTAGTTGCCCGCCACCTTGGCCTCACCGGTGCCGCCGGGAGCCGCGCGCACATATTCGGTGGACAGCCACACCTTGACCGGCTTCAGGCCGCGCGGGAAGTACGCGCCGGCGGGACCGCCGAGCAGCAGGTACTTGTAGGAGGAGGCGGGCTTCACGCCCAGCCCGACCTCGGTGGAGAACATGAACGGCCGCAGGTACAGCGACTCCTCGCCGCCGGCGGCGGGCACCCAGTCCGCGTCCACCTCCAGCAGCTGGCGGATCGATTCGATGAACAGCTCTTCGGGCAGCTGCGCCATCGCCATGCGCGCGGCGGAGCGGCGGAAACGCGCGGCATTGGCATCCACCCGGAAGGTGGCGATGCTGCCGTCCGCCTGACGGTAGGCCTTCAGACCCTCGAAGATGGCCTGGCCGTAGTGGAAAACCATGGTGGCCGGGTCCATGGCCAGCGACCCGTAGGGCTCGACGCGGCCGTTGGTCCACTGCCCGTCCACGTAATCCATCGACACCATGTGATCGGTGAAGTAGCGCCCGAACCCCGGCTCCGCGAGAATCTCCTGCCGCCGCTCCGCCGGTAGTGGCGCGGGATGCGGTACACGGGTGAACTGTGCGGCAAGAGTCATGACCGGGAGTCTAATTCGCCGCCCTCGACCGGATGGTCCGGGCTACCCCTGTCGACCGGCCGGACGGTTCGGTGACCGGCCGTCGTCCCTGCCCCTGGATAGGGTGGGCGACGTGTATCCGGAGCATCCGCTGTCGAAGCCGCCCAGTTCGCACCGGCCCCTGATGATCGCGCTGATCGCAGTGAGCGTGCTGGGCCTGGTCGCCATCCTCGTCGTAGCAGCGCTGACGCCCGCACACACCGTGACCGGAACCGCGCTGCCCGCAGACCAATACGGGCCGCAGGACACCGCGACCCGCGCCAAACCGCTACCCACCACGACGGCGAGCGCACCGAGGTCCACCATCGCGCCACTCACGCCAGGATGGCAGACGTCCTACTCCATCTCACGCAATGCCGTGTACGACGTGCCGCAGGACTGGACGGTCCCGACACCAACCACCATCGTCGGCTTCGAGGGCGGCGGGCGCGTGGTGATGAGCGGTGCCGCGGAACTCTCCCCGAAGGCGTGCGACGGCCACCACTCGAAAGCCATCGCGGGCGTGACGGGCTCGAAACTGGGCGACGTGTCCGCCGCGGCCAAGGACGTGGCCTGCAGCTGGGCCACCGTGGCCGGAGCCAATGACGACCGCCCCAACTCCACCTACACCCTGAGCAACGTCGAAACCCTCACGGTGCAGGGCAAACCCGCCGCCCACGTGACAGCGACCCTCGCCAACCCGGGCCCGAACGACTGCTCGCACCCGGCCACCTCGATCGTCCACGCCGTCGCAGTGCCCGGGAACAACGGCCAGTCCGTGGTCATGGTCCTTTACGCCGACCAGGGCACGGACGGCACGGCCACCGACGACACCATCCGAACGATGTTCACCTCCCTCCGTCCCGCCGGACTCGACGCCGCAGCCTGCAAGCAGGACAACGACATTGTCGGCACCTGGTGCGGCTGAGACCCAGAGCAGCATGAGCCCTGGTGCAGCAGCCGGGACTTCGATGCAGTCGCCACGCTGGGGGCGGGCCGTGGGCTCTGAAAGGGTGAGGCCTCGTGCGGCCGGGGAATTGATGTGGCCGAGGCCGAATACGGCTGGGGATCTGGGTTCAGCTGAGGCGATGACACGGCCGGACGCTTGTCTGGCGACCAGGCTGATCGCGGCGAAGTGATCCAGGAAAAGCCTGGGAACCGCCGCCCACGACCGACCGGCCCCACCAGTCGTCCACAACGCGCGCGATGGCGTCGTAGTCGCCAGAGGCGGCTGGTCGGATCCGCGGCTCAGGAAACCTGATCAGGCAGTGCGGGTTTCGACGAACGGGGGGCGGATGACCTCGCAGCGCAGACGGCGGCCGCGGACGTCGACCTCGACCTCGTCGCCGGGCTCGAGGCCCGCGGCGGTGTCGAGGAGGGCGAGCGCGATGCCGACCTTGAGGGAGGGCGAGAAGGTGCCGGAGGTGGTTTCGCCGACCTGGGCGTCACCACGCATCACGGTCTGGCCCTGCCGGAGCACGCCCCGGTCGATCGCCTTGAGCCCCATCAGGATTCGACGGGGACCGGCCGCCTTTTCCGCCTCCAGCGCCGACTTGCCCCAGAACTCGGGCTTCCTCCAGCCGACGGCCCAGCCGGTGCGGGCCTGCAGCGGCGAAATGTCCAGGGACAGTTCGTGTCCGTGCAGCGGGTAGCCCATCTCGGTGCGCAGGGTGTCGCGTGCGCCGAGTCCGGCGGCCTGGCCGCCGGCGGCCTGCACCTCGCTCATCAGCGCGCGGAAGACGGCCTCGGCGTCCGCCCAGCGGGGCAGCAGCTCGTAGCCGTGCTCACCGGTGTAGCCGGTGCGGCACACCCGGATCGGGCGACCGTCCCACTCGGCGTCGGCGTAGGCCATGTACTCCATGTCGGTCGGCAGGCCGAGCTTGGCGAGGACTTCCGCCGACCGCGGGCCCTGCACGGCGAAGACCGCGTACCCGCGATGCTCGTCGGTGACTGTGATGCCCTCCGGCGCGACCTTCTGCAGCTCCGCCACCACGGTCGCGGTATTCGCCGCATTGGGTACCAGGAAGATCTCGTCATCGCTCACGTAGTAGGCGATGAGGTCGTCGATGACCCCGCCCTCCGGCGTGCAGCACAGCGTGTACTGCGCCTTTCCCGGGCGAATCCGATTCAGGTCATTGGTGAGTGCCGAGTTCACGAAGGCCGCGGCACCCGCACCCTTGACCGTCGCCTTGCCGAGATGGCTGACGTCGAAAAGCCCGACAGCGGTACGGACCGCCGTGTGCTCCCCCACGGTCCCCGCGTACGAAACGGGCATCTCCCACCCCCCGAACGGAGCGAAGGTAGCGCCCAGCTCGACATGGACGGCGTGGATGGGTCCCTGCAGCAGCTTCTCGTCGGTCACCCGGAGCAGCTTATCGGCCCGCCCGCACCCGAGTGACAGCGGAACCGAACGGGTGGCCATCCGGCGTGGTGCCTCGATTCGCCGGCCGAAGCTGCGAGTCACACGCCGAGCCTGCGAGCCACACGCCGAGCCTCCGAGCCACACGCCGAGCCTCCGAGTCACACGCCGAGCCTCCGAGTCACACGCCGAGGCTGCGGGCGATTCCGGGCCAGGCGTTGTGAAAGTCGGCCTGCCATGAGGTCCAGTTGTGGCCGCCGCCGGGAAGGTAGTCGAACGTGGCCGGGAGGTTCAGGTCCTCGATGCTGGATTGCAGCGCGCGGGTGCAGGTTTCAACGGTGGATTCCAGTGCCGTGCTGGACGCGCCGACTTGGCCACCGCCCGCCGCGGCCGGGTTCGCGCCGGTTCCAGCCGCCAAATAGAGGTTGGTACCACGGAGTTTCTCGAGGTTGGCGGGGGTGGACGGGTCATTCGCGGTCCAGGCCGGGGAGCCATCGACACCCCAGATGTTCCACGGGTTGCCGCCGCCGGAGAGAACCGTGGCCTGCAGGTAGCGGCGGCCGGGGTCGGTGCTGGTCTGGGCGCAGCCGCTGAACGACCCGACGCTCTGGTAGAGGCCGGGGGCGGATTCGGCGAGGGCGAGGGCCGAGGTGGCCGACATCGACACTCCCGCAAGGGCATTGCGGCCGGACGAGCCGAGGGCCGAGTCCATGACGGGCGGGAGTTCCTGGGTGAGGAAAGTGGTCCACTTGTTGCGGCCGAGCATGGGGTCGTCGGACTGCCAGTCGGTGTAATAGGTGTAGCGGCCGTCCAGGACGTTCACCACGTTGACGTTCTGGTCGGCCAGGAAATCGACGACATCGGTGCGGGTTTCCCAGGAGACCTCGTTGCCACTCCCATCGATGCCATCCTCTGCGCCATTGAGCAGATACACCGTCGGACGCGGCGTGGAATTGTCGGCGGCACGAATGACCGAGAGTTCGATGACACGGTTCATCGCAGCCGAATACACGAATACGGCGGATTTGCGATCATCCCGCTGCACCAGATGGTCGATATGCGAGCCGTCGGCCGCGAATGCCGCGCCGGAATCCAGCGGTTCCACAGCGGACGCAATCCCCGGCACCACAGCAAAGCCCGCCGCCACCAGGGCGATTCCCACCGCCACCCACCGACGCCGACCACCTGCACTCGTCATTTCCGCCTCTAACTCATCCGACCGACTCCCCTCACCCTCTCTACCGAGCCCGTCAAAACCACGCAACAACGCACTTCTCACACCCCCCGACCTCCGGACAACCCGGCCCCAGCCCCCACACACGCCACGAACGCGGCCTCATCCATGACCTCGATCCGCTGCCCCCTCGTCCGCAACTCGGCGACCCGACGCGCCTTCGTCGTAGTGAACGCATCGGGATCGACACCACGAAAGCCGTCACCGATAACCAGCAAGGTCGTACGCCGAGTGATGTTCCGCGCGGGAGTCGCACCACATGCGGCAATGGCATCCCACGCTTCCTGCCGAGTCATGGCCACGAGATCACCCGTAAAAACAACGATTTCGCCACGCAGCGGGTGTGAAGAGTCGGAGCCGATGACAGTCGGCAGCACCAATTCCTCACGGCCGAACCAGGATCGGCGTGAACGGGGTACCGCCGAGAACGCAGTCGACTCTGTTCGCCCCGCAGGCACCGGGGTCTGCGACATCCGTCCTGAGGGCCCCAGCACCTCGAGCGTTCGTCCCGCGGACCCTGGCGTCTCCATAGTCGGTCCCGCAGCCTCTGGCGCCTCAACGGCTCGTCCCACAGCCCTAGGTGCCGCCACGTCTCGCCGCGTAGGACCCGACATCGCCTCCGTCCGGCCCGCTGTCATCGGCGGCTCCACTGGCCAGCCTGCGGAGACCGACATCTCCATGGTCCGGCCCGCGGACACCGACGTCTGCCTCGCGTGTTTCCCAGGCACCGGTATCAGCCTGTCAGCCGCGGACTTTCGCGATGCGCGATCGGCCCGCAGGGGTCGGTCAACCACTATGCGCTGGAGCGCTGCGAGGGAATCGACGCCGGCTCTGGCCGCCAGGGCGATCACGATGTCGGCCGCGGCGGCGGCATCGGCGGCCGCGTCGTGGTGGTTGGTGAAGTCGATGCCCAGAGCGGCCGCGACGTGGGGCAGGCGGTAGCTGTCGAGACTCAGGTGGCGGCGGGCCAGGGCGAGGCTGCAGCTGTAGGACCAGGCCGGTATCCGAATTCCACTGCGGCCGCATGCTTCCCGTATCGCACTGCTGTCGAATCCGACATTGTGGGCGATGACGGGCAACTCACCGACCAGGCTCTCCACCTCTGGCCAGCGCTGCGCGAACTCCGGCTTGTCGGCGACCATGGCTGCTGAGATCCCGTGCACGCGTATGTTGTGCCAGCTGAAGAAGTCCAGCCCCGCGGGCGGGCGGCACAGCCACGACGCGGTCTCTCCGCGCCGCCCGTCCCGCACGACGGTGACGCCGACCGCACAGATACTGCCTCGCGCGGAATTAGCGGTCTCGACATCGATGGCGGCGAACGACAGTCCCGCCATACTCACCGCACCGCGAGCGGCAACGGCCGTGCGGCCGCCCCACCGAGGTCCTCCAGAAAAGGCCGGGCGAGCCGTAGCGACTCGAACGCCGCCCACGCATCCGCCAGATCCGCCAGCCCCCGCGCCAGCGTGAGCACCGGCCGAATGTGATCGTCTGCCACATCCACCTGAAACTGGGGCAGCGCAACCTCATCCGGCGCCACGATCACCGGCCACTGCGGCCTGGTGAGCTTCCCACCGCTCGCATCCTGATGCTCGGCGAACCGCTGGTCGGCCGATTCGATTGCGGCACGGACGGTTTCGACGGTCGCATCGACATCGATAATCTCGGCCGCCTCGACAATCCGACCGTCCGCGACCGCCGCAGCGGCCCCAACGCCCACCAACTGGTTACTCTCGCCTACTGCCCCGGCCTGCTGAGCGCAGTTACCCACCGTGCCAGCTGTCTGGGCGTCGTTGCCCGCAGCTCCAGGAGCAGGAGCGTCATTGCCTGCCTCAACGATCGGGTATCCGACCGTGAGGCTTTCGATCTCCGCCTTGCGCGATCGATCCAGCACCCAAGCGCCCGATAGCCGCGACTCCCCCAGCGCCGCACCCACATTCACATGCCAGATGACCAGCCGCTCCCCGGCCGCACCGAGCACCGCAAGGGTATGAAGGTCGAACGAGGCAGCCATAACGCTCCACGGTCGTGACGGACAGATACCGCGTTACGTTAGAGCATCCCCCCGACAAACATCCTCGAACCCCACGCGAATCATCAACGGAGCCAAACAGTTCCGACCGACCTGGTTTCCGCCACGCGCTCGACCCGCGGTGCCGAAGCCCACAGCTCGACCAGCGCCAAGCCCTCGTCGACCCTGGCCACCTCTGGCTGCGCCACCTGATCTTGCAAAAGATCCTGCCCCGCACCAAGAAAATGTCCCGAGCCCAATGCTGGACGGCATGTGACACATGTCTAGAGACCGCGGCGGCGCAATAGCTACATTTCAGTGGTCATGGGAGAGTGCGGGAATCGAGGAAGTTCCAGAGCTGATCGCGTAGATCCTGGCCGATGGCGCCGGTGGGCCACTGGTGTGTCGTGTTGTATTCGACTCGCCACGCGACGTTCGTTCCGGCGGCGCAGGGCTGATAGTTCGTATGGGTGCCGTAACGGTCGGAGGTGGGGTCTGCTGTCGCTGGGCAGCGGTTACGGCGGGTCCAGTCACGGACGTTCGCGAGGCCGACCACGAGGTTGGAGATGGGGTCGAACGCCCCTTGGAATATTCCGACCGCAATAGGGCGGCTCGGTGTGCACGGGGTGCCGACGGCACTGGGTTCGAGGGGGTTGGGGTCCGTCGGGTCGGTGCCCTCCCATGAGGTGACGGCGGCGAACAGGTCCGCGGCGTCGCACGCCATCCGCTGAGACATGATCGCTCCATCGGACCAGCCGTCAGCGTAGACGCGGTGGGTATCGACACACCAGGTCGATTCGATGTCGGTGACAACTTGCTTTAGGAAGGTGACGTCGACAGACCCCTGCTCGAAGTGCCAGGTTTTGTCGAACTCGGTGCCTTGCGGGTAGGCGACGATGAAATTGTGAGCCGCTGCGTAGGAACTCCATCCGGTTTCGCGTTCGATGCCTGCCGAGGTGTCGCCGGTGCCGTGCAGGCTGATCAGCAACCCAACCGCCGACCCCGTCAATCCCTGTGGCACGTTGAGCGTGTAACTGCGAGTGCCGATCATTCGCGGGACAGTCCCGCCGGTCGGTGTCAGCGTGCAGCCCGCCGCCGAAGCCACCCCAGCGATCGGCCCGATCGGCACAAGGACGGCAACAATCAACCCAACGACTGTCAGGAAAGTGCTCAAAACACTGCCGACGCGTAGGGAACTCATCGCCGAACTCCTCCTCGTCAGGGCTGGCCGCCCAGCGTTGATCCAATAGGCAATCGCGCGGATGGTGATGGTGACGAAAACATGGGTACGGACGCGAGCATCCCCGCCGATCACACGTCGTAGTGGTCGGCGATGAGCATCATGCTCTGGGGTTTCCGTCGAGCTGGGATGATCGCTGTGTTCAGGCAGTAATCGGGGCAGGTCTAGAAGGCCACTGCGGGGGCAAGTTTCGCATATGTTCGCCCCGGAGTCAGCGGTGCTCGATGATCTAGAAACTCGTGTCGCGGGCCGGTCCGGTGCCAGTGATGCGGCTGTCCGAACAGCCCGGACCAGGTGGGTTGCAGAGGAAGCTGGCGACACTGATCGCCCGGATGTGTGTGCGCACGGAAAGCACCGATGATGTCGACGTGTTGCGCAGCGGCGGCATGGTCTGGGCGTTCGACCAGGTGTATACGCCGCCGACGATCGGAATCTTGTTGTGGGAGTTCAGTTTCGGGCATGACCGTAGAATCGACTGGAATCAGTCTTGCGTGCGCACTCGCCCCGGTCGTGTGAGCGGGCCGATCTGTTGCCGGGTGCCGGTGTGCGCGTTCGTCGATATCGACTCGCTGTTGCGGCCGGGGCATGTGCGTGCCAAGAAGGGCACGCTCCTACGGGTTCACCAAGATTGCGGGCAAACAGGTCCTGCGCAAAGAGCTTTCGCCACTGGCGACCGCGCTCAGCCACCGGCCTCGCCGCGCCGGCGATCGTGGGAATGCGGCTGCGCGCCAGGAAAACTGCCCCAACCGGCCGACCGAGCACGGCCGCGCGCTGCGGCCGTGCTGCGGTGACCACCTGCTCGGGGACGGACCGGACGTGTCGAACCTCCGGTCTCGGCCTGCCGTTTCGCCGACCCCGCTCGAGGTCAAACCAATTCGGGGACGCGCAAATGCGCCAATGCCAACTCGAATTCGCGGACGTCGACGGCCTCGACGCGTGCCTGCCGGGCGGCGTCCACGCGCAACGCGGCCGACGCGATCCGGTTGCGTTCCATCGCCTCGGCATTCTCGTAGACACTGGACGAGACGGCACGACCGGACGACCTGTTCACCATCAGGCTCGCGCTGCAGAATCCCTCGAGCTGCTGCTCCATACCGGGCAAGGTGTGGGCACGGTAGACCTCGATGGCGTTATCGATCCGGCTGGGATCGGTCTTCACCCAGGTGACACGCGCACACGCACCCTGCGGCGTCTGATGCGCGCGATGCATGGCCACGATCTCCCATTCCTCGACCATCGGGCTGCCGCCGAATATCTCTGCCGCACGATTGCGCATCGGGACCGCCTGCTCGGCGGTCGCTCTCATCGCTTCCTCGGATTCCCATGAGGTCGTCAGGATGCACCTGCCGGTGTGCCGATCGACGAGCAACGAAAGTCCGATACAACCGGGAATGCCCTCCAGCCCCGGCATAACCTCGTCCCGCACATGTGCGATCCCGGATTCGAGAGCGGAAAGTTGCGCCTGAAGCGTGGTAGACCGTGCGAACACGATCCACCTCCTTTCTGCACAGAGGCAGCGCCCGGTGGCGCCACCGGTGCCTCTCACAGTGCCCCCTCCCGATCACCAGGGCAATAGCGACCGCCCGCCCGCATTGCGCAGTCCCCACTACACGCCTTTTCTCGTCCGAGCGCCTCATCGATCGGCCGGGGAATCCCTAGAATCGAGTGATGACGTTCCTCCGGCAATCCGAGGAACTTCCCGATCTCAGCAAGATCGAGGACCGGGCATCATCGGTTGCCCAGATGCTGGTCGACCGCATCACCGAGACGCCAGGGGCGGAGGCGTTCCGATTCCTTGATGGCGAGGGCTGGACCAGTGCTTCCTGGAAGCAGTTCGGCGACCGCGTCGACATACTCGCCGCCGGGCTGATTGCACTGGGAATCCAGGCCGAAGAACGGGTCGCGCTTGCGTCGTCCACGCGCTATGAGTGGGTGCTCGCCGACTTCGCCGTCATGTGCGCCGGCGCGGCCACTACCACCGTGTACCCCACCACCAACGCCCCCGGCGTCGCGTTCATCGTCGCCAACTCGGGCAGCCGGATCGTGGTCGCCGAGGATCAGGCACAGGTCGACAAACTGATCGAGCATCGCGCCGAGTTGCCCGACGTGCAGAAGGTGGTGATCTTCGATGGCGAAGGCGACGGCGACTGGGTGATCACGCTCGACAACCTCGAAGAGCTCGGATACAGACTGCTCGCCGAATCCCCCGACGCGGTCGCCGACCGCATCCGCGGCATCCGGCCCGAGCACCTGAGCAGCATCATGTACACCTCCGGTACGACCGGCACCCCGAAGGGTGTTCGGCTGCCGCATTCCGCATGGACGTACAGCGCCGCAGCAATCGACGCGCTGAATGCCCTCCGCCCCGACGACCTGAACTTTCTGTGGCTGCCGCTGTCCCACGCTTTCGGCAAGGTGATGCTGGCGCTGTCACCGCTGGTCGGCTTTCCCACGGTAATCGATGGCCGGGTCGACAAAATCGTGGACAACCTCGTGGTACTGCACCCCACCATCGTGGCGGCCGCCCCTCGCATCTTCGAAAAGGCGCATGCCCGTATCGAGGGCACGATGGCAGAAGAAGGCGGGATCAAGAAGAAGCTCTTCGACTGGGCAGTCGGGGTTGGCCTGAAGGTCTCGCATGCCAGGCAGGCAGGCAGGGATCCGTCGTTGCTGGTTTCCTTGCAGCACAAAGTCGCCGACAGGCTGGTGCTTTCCAAAGTCCGCGAACGCTTCGGTGGCCGGCTGAGGTTCTTCGTTTCGGCAGCGGCCCCCTTGGACCGCGATGTCGCGCAATGGTTCGACGCGATCGGCATCATCGTTCTCGAAGGCTACGGCCTGACCGAGACCGCCGCCGCCTCGTTCATCAACCGACCGGATGCATACCGCTTCGGAACCGTAGGCAAACCGTTCCCCGGCACCGAGGTCGAGATCGCCGAGGACGGCGAGATCCTGCTCAGAAGTCCCGGTGTGATGAGTGGCTATCACAACCGCCCGGACGCCACCGCCGAGGCTTTGGACGCGGATGGCTGGTTTCACACCGGCGACATCGGCGAGATCGACGCAGAAGGATTCCTGCACATTACCGACCGCAAGAAGGACTTGTTCAAGACCTCGCAGGGCAAGTACGTCGCGCCCTCCGCGATTGCCGCCACCTTCAAGGGAATGTGTCCGTACGCAGCGGAATTCATCGTCTACGGAGAGACACGACCCTATTGCGTCGCGTTGGTCGGCCTCGACACCCAGAGCATCACCGAATGGGCCGGCAAGCACGGTCTGGCAGACAAACCGCTCGCCGAAATCGCGCGGGACAAGAAGACCCACGACGTGATCGAGGCCTACGTCGCCCAACTCAACACCCAACTCAATCGCTGGGAACAGATCAAGAAGTTCGACATCATCGACCATGAATTGTCGGTCGAGACCGGTGATCTCACACCGAGTATGAAACTGCGCCGCAAGATAGTCATCGAGAACCTCGCCGACAGCATCGATGCCCTCTATGTCTGAAGTCGATCGATGACTTTCGCTTCGAGCTGGCCATTGGTGTGAGTTGGGCTCAGCCCCAGCGGATCTCGAGCAGGTCGTCGGCTCCGCGGTCGATATGGGTGTGGAACCGGCGGCTGATGTGAGTGAGCGTCTTCCCCAGCCAATCGGCATCGGCCCGGGGAGCATGTTCGAGCCGCATGCGGCGTACCCGCATGGGCAGCAACCGGATTCCGGCCGGCTGCCCGCCGGGCTCGACCGAAACCAGGTAGAGCAGCCGCAGTTCGGGACGGTAGGACTCATATCCGGGGATGCCTTCGTAGTCGTCGATGACATCACCGCAGCCATAGAAAATCGGTCTGCCCTGGTAGATCTCGATGGGACGAGGATGGTGCGATGAATGCCCGTGCACGATGTCGACGCCGGCGTCGATGAGCCGTTGCGCGAACTGGATTTCGCTCCGCCCGATCCCGTAGCCCCAGTTCGAGCCCCAATGCACGGACACGATCAGAGTATCGCCGGGACGCTTGTGCGCCAATGCTTCCGCCGCGACATGGTCGGCGACACCACGGCCCAACGGATCACCGGGCAGCCACACCCCCGGCCGATCGTGCTGCGCGGCCCACGCCAGCGGCACACCGCTGCTGGTGCTGGCGACCGAGACGATGACCACCCGCGGCCCGGTGCCCGGCTCCACCACCACCGGGCGGCAGGCCGCGTCGATGCTCGTTCCCGCCCCGGCTGTGCGGATGCTCGCCGCGTCGAGCGTATCGAGCGTGTCGCGCAGACCGCGGTCTCCGAAATCGAGGACGTGGTTGTTGGCCAACGCGCAGACGTCGGGCCGAAACGCTTTCAGCGTCGCGATATTGGCGGGGTTCATCCGATAATGGATGCCCTTGGCGGGCGCAAATCTGCCGTCGGCGGTGATCGACGTTTCCAGGTTTATCAGCCGGACCTCGGGCGCCAATTGGTCGAGCATCGGACCGACGTCGCCCCACAGCCAGTCGGAGTCGACCGGGTACGGTATCGGCCCGTTCGCCTTCTCGGCCAACTCGACGTAGCGGCGGGCGTCCTCGACCCACGGTTCGTACAACATCGGATCACCCGGATGCGGCTGGATCTGGTCGACGCCGCGACCGAGCATCACATCACCGCCCAACAGCACGGTGACCGGACTCTGTTGCGGTGGACTACTCGTCTGCGTCATCGCTTATCGATCGGTTCACCACCTCAGGCAGGGCACCGGGTTTCCCCGGCTTCAATGATTCACGGCCCCAACAGGATTCGCTCGAGCCGAAGGTCCCTCGACCCAGCGACCGAATGTCATCTGACCGTTCACGACCGACTCGAAAGCGGCTGGCCGCGGTGATTCTCTTCCGCTGAGTTGGCGGGCGTGTGCAGTCCGTAATGGCCATTGTACCGGTGGGAATACCGTTCCGATGACCTTCGCTTCTGGGCGGGGTCGGGGCAGAAGCGCAGAATCTATGTATCGCACGAATCGATTCGCCCAGGCAGAGGTTCGGACGACAGTGTGGTCGACCGACAAGATGAGATTCCCCCAATGGCGCGGGAACGCCGCAGAATGATCCCACCGACGAGCTGTTTTGATTGCGTCCTCATCGCCATCGCCACCTGAATAGCGGAGGCTTTGCTGGCCGCATGAGTGGAAGGCATCGTTATGAAGGTCCGAAGTGATTCATTCGACGCTAATGCGCGCATTCCGGCCGCGTTCGCCTACGGCGTGCCGGATGCCGTGCACCATGTCCGGGCGGGCGCCAATCGCAACCCGCATCTGGCGTGGGACGAGGTGCCGGCGGGAACACGATCGTTCGCGGTCGTGTGCTGCGACCCCGACGTACCCCGCACCGGCTCGGACGTGAACATCGAGGGGCGAACGGTGCCGGAGGAGTTGCCGCGCAACGACTTCTACCATTTGGTGCTGTTCGATATCCCAGCCGACGTGCGGCAGATCGCCGCAGGCAGCCTCCAGAGCACACCCGGCAAGCCGGGTCCGGCTACACCCCATAACGCGCGGTACGGCCTGAACGACTTCAGCAGTGCGAAAATGGATCATTACGGCTACGACGGCCCCTGCCCGCCCTGGAACGACCAGCGCATCCATCACTACGTATTCACCGTCAGCGCCCTGGATGTCGAACAGCTGCCGCTACAGCGGGCGGTGACCGGAGAACAGCTGCGCCAAGCGATGTCCGGCCACGTCCTGGGGCAAGCCGACCTCGTCGGCACCTACACGCTCAACTCCGCCCTGAGCTCGAACTGAGGCACCCGAACGCATGGCACGCCGGGGCGGCCGCTGGTTCCAAGGGCGGGCGGGGGTCGCGGGGAGGAGTGCGCTGTGGACGGCTACCGGCTGAGCTTTCGGGACCGACCGGCTCCGCGCCGCTGGTGACGCACGGCTACGGCCTTATGCTGGCTGATCAGGGCAGCAGAATCTTATGCTCGTGGTTCGCAACAGCTTCCTGGAGCCGGAAGCGCGACAGTGTGTGCGGCCCGCACTCGCAGGAAGCGGGCAACGCGTCATCGACAAAGCCGTCACCGGCAAGCAGGTCCGTAAACCGGGTGCCATGCCCGTGAGCGCTGTGCGCAGCATCGACGAAATCACGCGATCCATGCGCGTGCGGCCCGGTCGCCGACTGATACACCGCGCCGGCCGGCGTATCGAACACCGCCGCCACGCGGTGACCACAACCGCACCGCACCTGCGTCAACGTATGCCCCGCCCGGTCCGTCAGCGAGTCCAGCGTGTGCTGGGCCAGCTGGCGTCGTTCCGGCGCGGTCAGATTCGAGACATTTGTCATCAATCCACGATCACTCCTCTAGGTCTCAGCAGCAAGGCCCAAATGCCCGAGAGAAAGGACGCTCGGCCCGCTTTTCCCATGTGACGTCGCTTGCTCCGAACCACGCCTGCTCGAGCGCCCCTTCGTCGAAGAGATCAGCTGGGCCCCGCCCCCCAGTTCGGCTACGGCAAAGACTCGAAGTAGGCCATCCACGCCGATGTCTTTCGGTCGCGGCTGGTCAGCCCGCCGCCTCCCATTGCTCACCGCCCCCGATGAACTGGGCCTTCATCGCCGAGGATGAGGAGCACACAACGTTCATCAAGGACGGCGCTAGCTACGTTTAACACCTATAAAGTCAGCCAAGCGCAGAGTTGGTCGACTGACTCGAACGAGACCGCGTGAACTGGCCACCACACCCGACCGAAAAGCTGTCGCCGGAGGTAAGGCCAGCGACGATACGAAGTCCCAATTGGCGGCGGTCAAGGCCCTGATCGCGATGGTCGATTCGACCGGCTTGGGCCGCATCAGGCTGGACGATCTGCTCGAAGCACATCGGTTCTGATTGCCATCGACAACTACACGACTCGCGATGCGGGACGACTGCGGGATGTGCAGAACTGGATCGGCGGGAGCGGCTACATGCCAATCAACGCCGCACATGTCCCGCCAACCCCCGAACTGATCGCCGATCTGCTGGTCTTCGTCAACCGAGACGATCTGCCGATCCTGGCGCAAGCCGCCATCGCGCACGCCCAGTTCGAGTCCATCGTTCACCGATGGGAACGGGCATCGGACGGGCATTGATCAGTGCCGCGCTGCGCCGCCGCGGCCTCAGCCGCCGAGTGACCGTACCGCTGGCGTCGGTCATGGTGGCGGACACCGGCCGATACTTCATGCACCTCAACCGATTTCGCAATGGCGACGTCGACACATTCGTCGAGTACCTGGCAGTCGGGGCGATCCACGCCCATCAACAACGGGACGGGGATAACCGGGGCCAGCGCCCGGACGAAACCTGTGCCTATGACAGCGCGACGGCGTCCTCGACGATCCGGCGCGCGACCTCGAAGCGAACCCGCACGCGTTTGGGGTCGGCGGTGGAGGCGCTGATCGCGGCGATGTATTCGTTGTTCTTCGCCATGGCCGCGCGAGCCTCGGCGACGATTCGGGGCCGAGCGCGCTCGAGCTGGTCGGGGTGGTAGGCGGACAGAACGACACCCCAGCTTTCCAGCAGCGCCCGGTTGATCGGTGAGCGCCGATCGTTGCCCGCGGGCCAGCGCCGGAAGGAATAGTCGCCGAAAATGATTCGCGCGTTGATCATGCCGCGTTCGAAGGCGGCGAACCAGGATTCGAGGTGAGCGTCGGAGATCTGGCCGACGTCGTCGATGAGTTCGGTGGTGGCGTCGAGCAGATTCTCCAACGACCCGTAGGAGTCGTACTCCTGCAGATCCGGAAGGGTATAGAAGGCCAGGAAACGCAGGACGGCCTCGCGGTCGTTCATGCGGACGTGATTTCGCAGCACGCCACCGGTCGCCGCGTGGAAGACCTCGGCGGAGGCACACCGTTTGAGCAGGTTCCGGCTGCGCGCGCTGCTCATGCAGTGCCGGATCTCCATGGCGTTCAACGGCTCTCCACCGGTGTTGATGCGCTTGAAGATGTCGTATTTGACGCGGTTGGGCGTGGACGGCTCGATCACGTGCACCACGATCTGGGCGTTGTGAAGGCGGCGGCGCAGTGGCGGATCCAGTTCCGCGAAGGTCTTCTCGCGCTCGCCATCGAGGTATTCGAGTTCGTCGAGAGCGAAACCGCCCTTCACAAACTCATGCACCGTGGACAGCCGCTGCAGGCCGTCCACTACGCGGAACATCCCTCCGCGGTCCTCGGCGAAATAGAAGGCCGGCAAAGGAATCTGCAGCAGCAGGCTCTCGATGAGCCGAGACTTCTGGCGGCCCTTCCACACTCGATTGCGTTGAAAATCGGGGGCCAATTCGAGATCGCCGTCGTCGATCATGTCGAGGACATTGCGCAGGGAGAATGTGCGGGTGGAGATCCGAATCTGTTCGGGATCCCAGGGTGCCGCCGGGCGGCCGTCGAACGGGTGGTCGTCCCGCTCGATCTCGACGCCGGTCGGCTCACCGTAGAAGACCTCCTCCACCACAGCTGGGGCCTGATCACGCAGGGTCACGGTGGTGTCGGCCGGTGATGTCGCGATTGCCGGTGCGCTGGAACGGAAGTAGTGGTCGAAGACGCTGGCGGTGCGGGCGTCCAGCTCGGCCGCAGCGAGCCCGGCGAATGCGGCGACGTCACCCATGGCGGGCAGCCACCGGTTCTCCATCACCGCCCCCAGCCGGTGCGCGAATTGCTGGCGTCGCTCGGCCTCGTCGAGGAACGGCGGCAGGAAGCAGCCGAAGATCAGCCGCAGCGAGGGGCCACCCAGACCGAGGAAATACAACCAGTAGGGAAACTCATCGTCGAGCCGTCCCACGAACTGACGGACCGGTTCCATCTCGAACAGCTCGGTCGGAATGTGCTCGTAGCCTTCGATGACCAGTTCGACTGCACCCATGAACATTCGGGCGCGTTCGGGCGAAACGAAGCACGAGTTGAGAGCCTCGAGGGCAGGCCCCAGGTCTCCCCTTTCGATATCCTCGCGCGGTATCACGACAACCAGCTGATCGGGAGAGAACACCAAGCTTCCTTATGGTTCGAGTGGTCCGCCGAACCACCCTACCGAGGCGGCCGCGCACACGGTTGCGTCCGACGACCGCTGACCGGAAAACACCAGCTCGTGCGCCTTCTCACTGAATCGGTCACTGTATCGGTCACCCGGTCGGCGCCTTCGTCAACAGTGCCGGGCGGTTGGTCTCGACAACTTGACGTGAGAGTCCGTCCGAAACTCCGCCCTTTCGACCTGATCATCGGGGACAATTGCCCCGCAGCCACAGCGAGGGGGAAGGCTCTATGGCGCTGATCGCACGCTATCAACCAGGAGCAATCGGCCGACCGTTCGTGAACCGGGACAGAGTGCTTGCTCGGTTCGACCGGCTACTTGCCGAAGCATCGGACACTCCAAAAGTCTTGCTGCTCACCGGAGTCGGCGGCATCGGAAAATCGCGATTGCTGGCAGAACTGCGCAGACGAGCCTCGGACGCGCACCCCACCGCGACCGTCGACTTCCAAGTGCCAAGCCACCGGCAGTCGATCGATGCACTCGCCGTGCTGCGATCCCAATACGGTTCCCGGAAGATCAAGTTCCACCGATTCGACATCGCTTACACAGTGCTCTGGCAACGGTTGCACCCGCATCTGCGCGTGAGCTTCGAATCGATGACGTTCGCGGAGAACAGCGAGGTGATCACCGAAGTCCTCAACAACGCGACAGGGATCCCGGTCTTCGGCACCGCCGCGCGCCTGCTGGAACTCGGAACACGAAAGGCGAAGCGGTCGTATCGAATCCGCCACGATCAGGTTCTTCAGGAGCTCGATCAGCTGACGCTGAGCCAGTTGGAAGGTGCCGTTTCGTACCTGTTCGCTGCCGATCTGGCTGATTCCGCGTCCGGGCGAGCGCCATATGTCGCGTTCTTCGACGCGTACGAGGCTCTGGTCGGCGGTATCGACCGGATCGGTCGAGCCGCGGTGTCCGATGCCTGGCTTCGAGATGTCGTCGCGCAGCTGGACAAGGGATTGGTCGTGGTCGCCAGCCGGGAGCCGGTCGGTTGGGAGCGGCATGATCGCGAGTGGGGCGACCGGATCGAGACAGTAGCCGTCGATGACCTGTCGATGGCCGACCGCCGGCGCCTGCTCGACGCATCCGGCGTAACCGATCCCCTCGAGCGGGAGGCAATCGCGACCGCGAGCGCCGGCGTTCCCTTCTATCTGCATCTCGCGATCGACGCCCGGGCCTATATCGGGACGTCACCGGATCTGGTCTCACCCGAAGCGATCCTGGAGCGCTTCCTCCAGCACGTTGCACCTGACGAGATTCGGACACTGGAGTTGCTGGGCCTCCCGCGGGTCTTCGACTACGAGATCTTCACCTCCGTAGCAACGGCTTTCGGACTCCCTGCCCACATCTCGGCATGGAAGGCATTGATCACCTATTCGTTCGTCCACACGGCGGAAGAGGATCGCGTCTCCGGCCGGTTCCAGCTACATCAGCTCATGGTGACCGCGTTGCGTCAGCGCCTGGACGGCGACGTGGCCATTACGCTCCATAATGTGCTGCACAGCCTCTGGCGGGACCGAGCGGACTCTGGAGCGGACCGGGTCGCCGCATTGCGCGAAGCCTGCTACCACGGCTTGCGCACCGGAGCACTGACCTCTATCGCACTACTCGACTATGTGGACCGCATCGCGGCAGCCGGTGGCAAACAAGGTATCGACGCGGTCCTGGCCGACGTGAACGACTACCTGACCGAAGACGGTGCCACACGGCCGGATGAACCCGAATTACGCGCGCTGACACAGTATCTGGCGGCCGAGGGCGCAATCCTCCTCGGCGACGCCAAACAAGCCGACGAACTCACCGCCGCGATCACCGCTGACCGCGTCGGCCCCGTTGCCGAACGGCTGGCGCTCGCCGCAGCCAATGCCCGCCGCATCCTCGGCCGCACCGATGACGCGCTCGCCATGTACACCACGTTGTGGTCAAGAGGAGCCGGACAGGTTCGGCTCGGCGCGGGATTGTGGGCCGCCGACCTGCACATGTGCCAGGGACGGTTCGCGCAAGCACTCGAACTGTGCGACCAGCTCAGCGAACTCGCCGGCACCGAAGACCACGAGTTTCTCGGTGACATAGCCCGGCTGCGGCATCTCACGTATCGCATGGCCTTCGACACCGCCACGGCCGCACGCTATCTCGCCGAGGCCGACGCTCATTTCGAAACAGCGGGAAGCATTGTCGGACAGGCGAATATCGCGACAAACAGGGCCGAGCTGCTGGCCCTGACCGACCCCGCCGAAGGCATCGCCGCCGCAGCTGCGGCCATCACGATCCAGCGAGAACTCGGCGCCCTCCACGAACTCGGCAAGGCACTCACTGCCCTCGGCATCGCCCACCTCGCACTCGGCGACCTGGACGCAGCCGACCGCGCCTTCGCCGACGCCTGCGAAACCCTCGACCGCGCAGGCTATCGCTCCGGTCGCGCCAGAGCAGAACTGTTCCGAGCCGGCGTCCACGCCCGCCGCGGCGACCAGACCGCAGCCGTCGGCGCGGCCCGCTGGGCAGTATCCGAACTCGAAGCCGCCAACGTCTACCCGGCCCTCATACTCCTCGCCCGCGCGGTGCTGGCGTTGTTCGGATGGTCCGACCCCGCAGTCTCCCTCGCCGCGGCACGAGCACTCACCCGAATCCAAGCCCCGACGCCGGACCAGGACCTGGATCACGCGGCACAGGAGGTCTTCGCGAAGGTCCTCGGCATCGATCCCGGCGCCTACTACCGCGAAGCCTTGACCCGAACCGACTCCGCAGCAGGGTATTACAACCACAACGTGCGAATCGAGACGCCATCGGGCCCGGTCAATGTCCGGATCCCCGTAGCCGGCGCGGACCTCATGGACCTCCGCCTGTGGCCCGAGGTCCAAGTCCTGCGCGCCATCGAACCTTTCGTCTCCGCCGCACCCCGAGTGCGCTGGGAATCCACGGATCCGGCATACCAAATCCAGGACCACATCGACGGCGAGCTGCTGGACCACATCGCACCCCGTGGGCAGACCGTGCCTCCGTGTGTACCCCGCGATGTCGCTCAACTGTTCGCCGAGCTCCGCACGATTCCCCGTGAGTTGATGCCCGCCCCGCCGCGACCGCTCTCGGATGACCCCTTCACATTCGCCAGCCAGCTCTCGGACGTGACCCGCAGGGTGTTCCGAGAGAACTACGACCGCTTCGGTCCTCTTTACCGCAAGCTCGACGTACCGGAAGACCCTTTCGCCACCATCGAAACCGGCTGGCGCACACTCGAATCCCGTCCGTTCCGACCGGTGCACGCCGACGTGCACCGCAAGAACATGATCATCCGTGATAGGCGAGAGGTCGTGTTTCTCGACTGGGAGCTGGCCTTGTACGGCGACCCGGTATACGACGTGGCCTCGCACCTGCACAAGATGGGCTACCAGCCGGACGAGTACACGACATTCCTACGACTGTGGGCGACCGCCGAGCCGGAGGCGTCAACAGGCAACTGGGAAGCCGACCTGCAGACATACCTGAACCACGAACGGATCAAGTCCGTCATCGTCGATTCAGTCCGATACGCCAAGGTTCTGGCGGAGGGCAACCGATCCTCCGAGCAAGAGGGAGCGCTGGTAGCCAACCTCAACGGCAAGCTCGCTCTTGCACATCAGGTTTGGGGTCAGGATGCGCATTTCGAACCGGAGTTCATCGAGTCGGCGTTGCGTGCTTGCGGATGAATCTGCAGGTACAAAGCCGACTCAATCCCAAGCTGCGACCTAACGCCGATCGAACCGTCCGGCCTTCACGGCGTCGTTGAAGACACCCCACTCCGCTGCCGGGAACATCAGTTCAGGCCCGCCTGGATGCTTCGAGTCACGGACACCTGTCAGATCCGCGAAGTGGGCAACCTCGATACACGCGTCTTGTTGTGCCGAAAGGCTGCTCTTGAACCAGACCGCACCGGATCGGGTACTCATCCGATGTACTCCTTCGCTCTCTGCGCCAGCATGTCTCGTGTGTCCTGTTCATCCAACGCATGCCGTTTGATTTCCACAAGAGCGCTCCGATAACTGTCGATCTCGCTGTCCTTCTCCAGGTAGAGAGCGCCGGTGTAGCCCTCGACGTAGACGACTGGCGGCTCGACCCATTTGGTACGCAGGTCAGGAGATGTCCGCGCTGGGAACTCCAGCAGGACGAACGGTCCAGTCTGCAACCCCAGATGCGAGCCGACCCGTTGCGGTACAACGCGTATCGAGACGTTCGTAGACTTCCCGAGCGCCACAAGATGACTCAACTGACCGGCCATCACCCCTGGACCTCCGACCTGATGGTGCAGCACAGCCTCTGAGAGCAGTGCTGTAGTCACGAAGTCGGCTTCACGCAACCGCCCCTGCCGCTTAACGGTCATCTCCACCCGCTGCTCGACCGCAGCAGTAGGCATCCCCGGAAACACCGTCCAGATCATGGCGCGGCGGTATTCAGGAGTCTGGAGCAATCCCGGCAACAGGGTGACCTGCCACGTGGTGAGCCGTTTGGCAGCCTCCTCAAGTCCGAGGTACAGATCGAAATGCACTGGTACACAATCCCCGTACGAGTGCCACCAGCCGGTGCGCTGCGCTTCCTCGATCAGACCGAGCAGAGTCGCCGTGTCGTCATCCGACGCCCCGTATAGCCGGCACAACGCCTCGATGTAGACCACCTTCAGCTTGACCGACTGCCCACCCTCCATCCGCCACATAGTCTGCGGCGAAACCTCAATAACCTTGCACGCCTGGGTCATGCCCACCCCCGCCTTCTCACGCAGATGGCGCAACTGGCGCCCCAGCATCCTGCGGGGAACGGTCGAACCGGTCATTCCGTTAGCCTCACTATCTGCTCGGCGTCGTTTTGGAATGGCTTCTTCCTGAGATTTGGAAGTTTGAGAAGTGCCCTGGAAACCGGGGCACTGAAATCTTCCAACACGATCACGCCCCGTGTCTACTGAGATTCGTTCGGAAAACAACAAGCCCGATTAGCTCGAATAACGAACTCTTCCAACACGTTCTGCTCCACGAGAGGATGCCGCAATGTCTTGGGACGCATGGGCGCTCCTGTCGATCCTGACTCTCTGCACCGCCGTCATCGTCTGGTCTTGCTGGGGCTTCTGCTCGGACAACCACTCGGGAAACCCCAGCTCCCTGCGACTTCCACTCATCGGAGGCGGACATCTCGATGTCCCCAATCGAAGCGGCCACCCCGCCGGAAGACACCGATCCCGAAAGCCGAAGGTGATCGAACAATGACCCCTGCCGAGGTCGCCGTCTTGGCCGCACTCCACCCCGACAACACACTGACCGCCGCACAGATCCAACAGGCCTCAACCCTGACCGGCTCGCGAACCCGAAACGCCCTCGCCCAACTCGAATCCCGCGGTCTGATCATCCCCAGCATCCCTCGCGGGCGCTGGCGAATCACCGCCCGCGGCCGAGTCGCCCTAAGGACAAAGGGAAAGCGCTTTGCCTAACGCACCGTCGCCCGAAAAGGCGGACGTAGGCCAACCATCCTGTTCCGGACCCGCGCCACGAGGGTGCGCCCCCACGCAGTCGATCGACACCCCTGTTGGCTCGGGTCGCGCTGTCGCCCATGCGATCAGCCTCGCCCCGAGCACCCGCTGATATCGGTACGACTGATCCTCCGGCACCTCGCGAGCAACCATGTAGCGCGCATATTCCTCGACGCTGGTGAACGCCCAGATCCAATCGATTCCCCGAACCCGCGAGGTGTAGACCCTGTCATCGTCGACCAGTGGCACCAGCAACACCGCATCGTCGCAGGCGCGGCGCAGCAAATCCGGCTGCCCGAATCCGGCATAGAATGCAGCGATCTCCGACCGCAACACGGCCAGGCTATCCCCCACCGCAGTCAAAACAACCCCCTGAACAGGCAACTCCCCGCTAATAGCAGCACGCCGAAGACTACCCGACCGTCCGCAACTTGATCGACCGCGCAGATTTCGCACAGTCGATCGACACCGACTGATCGTGTCCGTCCCGACCCGTTCTGGGCGAACGTACCACGATCCGGCAAGGTCGGGTTTTCAGCTGGTGAGCAGGTCGACCGCAGCGCAGCGGATTACACCGAGATCCGGCAGGTCTTGAAACCGCAGAACGAGATTCGCGCAGATGGCAGTCAGTCAGGTTCCGCTCACCCTGTAATCAGAATGTCTGCCAGGTCGTCAGGCGCCGTGCCGTCGGACACGTCCACCCGCTATCGCTTCGCTCGCAAGTCATCGTCACGATCGGCGTCCTCGCCTTCGGAGAACAACACCATCCTGCTGGGCCGAACCGCGTCCACCGGCTAATGATGCGTGCTGAGCTCGACGGCGATCTCGGGTTTGGAGAACTGCGCCAGCACAACCCGTTCGGACACCGACCAGCCACGGTGTGCGACCGCACCGCCAGCCGCGGCGAGCACCGCCGGGAGGTCCAATGAGTCGATGGCACTGACCTCTGGCCAATCTACTTGGAGCTGTTCGAGTTTCGCCCCCAGGGCTGGGTTGCGCCGCGCCTCGTCGTCATCGTTGACGCGCAATCGAAGCTGCCCCGTGCGCGTCGTTCGACGAGTGCCGGAATCAGCACCAGCGGGGCTTCACAGCCGGTCGCCGCCTGTTCTTCCCACCAGTTCAGCATGCTCACGCCGATCTGCAGCGTCCACAGACCGCAGTCGTTGAACAGCTGAGTCGACTTGACGCTGAGATTCTTCAACGCCCGGCGCAGGGGCGGCTGTTCCGCCTGGAACTCACCGACCAGGTCGGAGATCACCAGGGCCGGGCATGCGAGATATCACCGTCGACATCCCTCCCGGTGGATCGCATGGTCGCGCCGGCCACTCTCGGCAGGCAAGAATGGTCAGTCGGTCACCGAATCGGTATTCCGGGACCGCACTGAGCCATTCGTGCACCGGTTCGAGCCTTGCCCATCCCCTCCGGCATGGCGCAGCCGAGTGGTATCGCCGCGTACTCTTGCGGCTGCTGCATGATCAGGTGGCACAACGACGAGGCCACATAGCCGTCGGCCGCGGTTGCTGAATGCCGCCAAACTTCGCCGCACTGCTGCACCCACCTCCTGACATCATCTATATCAGGAGGTGGGTGCGATGACGGATATCTTGATTCGGGATGTCCCAGAGCCAGTGATCGAGGAGATCGATCGACAGGCCAGGGAAATGGGCGTATCTCGAAGCGAGTTCCTCAGGCGGTGGCTCAATCGGGACTTCCGGCCCGCCGTACCGGTCACGACCAGTGACCTCACTCGGCTCAGCGGACTTACGCAAGATCTCAACAATCCTGAAGTGATGGGACACGCATGGTCATAAGCGGTCGACCTTGGTTGATCGACAAGTCCGCGCTGGTGCGGCTCGGGCCAATCCCCCGATGCTCACGGGGGCGGCACGAATCGAGCGTGGCCTGATACGGATCGCCACGGTCACGCTCTTCGAAACCGGATACTCGGCGAGGTCCGCAACCGACCTAGCCGAGATACTCGACCTCCCACCACTCACGCAGATGCCGGTCGAATACATCACGCCGGCGGCGGAAGACCGTGCGATAGAAGTACTTCGGGCGCTCGCAGACCGCGGGCATCATCAATTCCCGATCTCCTGATCGCAGCCACCGCTGAACAGGTAAAACTTGTTGTGCTGCACGCCGACAAGGACTTCGAACTGATCGCTGAGATCACCGGTCAGCCGGTGGAACGACTGCGGTTCGGCCGACCCGCTTGATCAACTTCTGAACCGCCCCGATCCGTCCTAGCGAAACCACTAACGCACAACCCCAAGGTGGTTGTATTCGACCGGGAGGAAGCTATTGGCCGCAATGGGATCTGACAACCCGACACCGTCCGCGTGGGGGCAGAGTAACGAGCCGACGCTCGTCACCAAGGCTGCCCGTCAGCTCGGGCCTTCGGCCTTCGGGGATCTCACGATCCGTCGTTCGATCGATGTGCCGAGTGCCAGGCTTGGCATTGGGTCGGCAAACCCACGGCAGCCTCCGTGAGCCGTCCACGGGCGGGCTGGCGACGCCGGGAGGCGAGTAGCGTGCTCGCTATGCCTCAGCGCGATATGGATCCCGTCATCGAGCAAATGCTGGCGCAGCTGCATCCCGATGACCTGAAAGCGCTGATCGGGCAGTTGATGGAGAGCCCCCGCGAGGCGGAAGAGGTGCCGGTGCCCTCTCGACGCCGACCACGGCGGGAGCAGGCGATGACCTATCGCGTTCGCATTGATCTGGCGGATACCGAACCGCCCGTGTGGCGGCGGCTCGAGCTCTCGTCCGGACTGTTTCTCGACGAACTGCATGCGGCGATTCAGACCGCGTTCGGCTGGACCGACAGTCACTTGCATCAGTTCGGCAGCGGGCCAGCGTATTACGACCGACGCACGGAGTACTACCTGTGCCCGTTCCAAGCCGACGAGGGTGAGCCGGGGATCCCGGAAGAGCAAGTCCGCGTGGATGAGGTGCTGGTCGATGTCGGCGACATCTTGTACTACCTCTACGACTTCGGCGATGACTGGCAGCACGTCATCGAGTTGGAGGCCGTGTCACCGCGCGAGCCCGGCGCAGCTCGCGCAGTGTGCACGGACGGCCGACGGCCAGGTCCGCCGGAGGATTGCGGCGGTGTCGGAGGATACGAATTGATTATTGCGGCAACTGATTCCGCACATCCTGAGCATCGTCGGGCACTGGCCGAGTTCCGGAGTATGTACGGCGAGGACGTCGATCAGAACTACTACTCGCCGGTCCCCTTCGACCTCGACACGATCAACGGGCGCCTCACCGCCATCAACCTGGAGATTCCCGCCGACCGGGAGCCCGGGCCGATCGACAGCACCGATGCCGATCTGCCCGAGCTGATGCGCGACGTCGTCATGCTCCAGCGGACAGCACCGCCGCCGGCTCGAAATCAATTGCGACAGCTGATCGATCGTGTACGGCTCGGCATCCCGGTACATATCGACGAGGAAATCGCTTCCGCCGCGGTACACCCCTATCGCTGCCTCATCGAGCATCTCGGAACCAGCGGCATCGCCCTGACCGGAGCCGGATACCTTCCACCGGCCGTCGTGTCGTCCATCTTCCTTGAGCTGAGCATGGACGAGGACTGGATCGGGAAGGGCAATCGCGAAGACCTGACGCCACCCGTGGCACAGCTGCGAGCGTCGGCGCAGCAGATGGGCCTGGTGCGCAAATACCGCGGCAAGCTGTCGGCCACAACGAAGGGCCGTGCACTCCGCGATGACCCGATTGCGTTGTGGTGGCACCTGGCAACCAAGACCGGTGAACAGATCGGCAAGTACGGGGACGAGCCGGCCCTGCTGTATCTCATCGCAATCGCTGCCGGTGTGACCGATGGTGTCGACCGCATGGTCGCCGACCTCCTGACCGCCACCGGCTGGCGGCTCGCCGACGGCACCCCGCTCGAAAGGGTGGCCATCACGTCCGCGGTCGGGCACCTGAGCGACGTGTTCGAGCGGATGAATCTCTTACGGTGGGACCGCACCACATTCGGACGCCAGTTCAGTTCACACGCAGCCGAGTTCGCGCGGTCGATACTGTTGCGGTAGATGTCCGACGAATGGTCACCCCACTCGTTGTGCGAGATGAATGAGACGGCAACTACGCGGACACCTGCCCTGGGCTTAATGTTCCCAAGCCTTCCCGGGGCACCTGGCCTCCGACCCGCCGAACGTGGTCAACACCGTGCCCGAAGCCACCCTGCACGTCGCCGCCTACCGCGACTACCCCGATGACCTACGCCGCAGCCTCGGATAGCACCGACCAACGAGATCAACCATTCATCGGAACCGATGGTCGATAACCTCGCGTGGAAGCTGTTCGGGGCTCGGGTAGGTGATCAGCACTCGGGAACCGTCGGGGTCGACGCCGTCGACGAAACTGATCCCGTTCGCAGTGTTGGTGTACGTGGCGGGATAGCATGCGCGCAGGCGGTGCTCGATTCGGTCCAGTTCTGCTTTACTGTCGGCGGACCAGATGATCTGTGTGATGCCCAGGTCACCGATTCCGCGCCTCACAGATGTTCCGCTCACCCGTAGGTACAGCTGGAAACCCTCGGGGGTTAAAAGCAGCGCGGCGTCGGACTCGTGAATCGCGACACTGCATTCGAAGACGTCGCAGTAGAAGCGCACCGAACAATCCAGATCAGACACGTCCATCAAACACGACGCGGCCCGGACGGTACCCATCTGCTCCCCTTTCGCAAACCCCGCCCGATCCCCAGGTTACCGGCGGCCGCCGCACCATAAAATCGACGACATCGAGTGCCGACGCCACCATGCTCGACACGACAGCAATGCTTGCGCTCGATCAGTCGTCGAGTTGTCGTGCGAATTGATGTGAGTTTCTGTCGGAGCAGGAGCGGGCCCCCGGTACACGCGTCGCAGCGAGCGCGCCAGCCCAGACAGTTTGCGGGGGCCGTGGCCCGGAGTGTCACCGCACAAATGCTCCGGTGCGAAGCTTGTATCGACGAAGCCCTGATACCTCACCGAGGTGGGCGCAATATCGAACACGTCAGGTTGATGACCGCCTGCACCATGATGGGTGCGCCCAACGCAAATCGCAAAGTTCGGCCGGTCGGGCGCGTACCGTTCGATATGTGGCAAGGGCCAGGCAGCCGTCAGCATCCATGCGTGAGCGGGTCGCCGTCGGAGTCGACCTGGACGACCTCGGCCGCGCCCTCGAAGCCGAAGAAATCATCAGCTTCCACACCTCCTCCACCGACGTGTTCACCGCACGAAAAACACCAAACCCGCCAAAACGAGCAGCAATAAAACCGGGGATCGATGATGACGACTCGACGCACCGTGCAAATCCGCAGAATCTATGACGACCCGACCCCGCATGACGGCACCCGCGTCCTCGTGGACCGGCTCTGGCCCCGCGGTGTCTGCAAAACCAGAGCCCACCTCGACGAATGGTGCAAAGAGATCGCTCCGTCCACCGAACTGCGCAGATGGTACGGCCACGACCCGGAACTTTTCGATGAATTCGCCCGCCGTTACCGCGACGAACTCACCGAACCCGAGCGCGCTGATGCGCTCGCCCACCTGCGCGAACTGGCAGATCAGAACAAACTCACGCTGCTCACCGGCACCAAGAACACCGACATCAGCGAAGCCGCCGTACTCGCCGATGCCGTCGCACGACTGGGCTGATCCCCAGAGGGTGACAGGCTACGACGCGACACAGGTTCACCGCGGAAACGCAGCCGCGCCATACGCATTGACGGCGTCTACAGGTAGAGGCTATGTCGCACGGGGCGCGGCACTGGAAATCTCACCTCGTCGATGCGACGCGGGTCGCCGGGTTGCGCTGGTGTCCATCCCGATGGACCGCTCCACGAAATGGCCCGACTTCCTTGTCCGCGAACATCTGTCGGGACTGTAGGGATAACGGCGGATCCTGATCTCGGTCCGATCGGCTGAACCTGATGGTTCGGCAGGAAGGACCGACTGATGTCGGAGACACTGGCCGCCGTGGCGAAAGACGCGGTGGACACCAAGAAACTGGCCGAGCAACTGCTCGCGCAGGCCAAGGAGCAGGGCATCGATCTGGTCGGGCCGGGCGGACTGCTCAACCAGCTGACCAAGACGGTGCTCGAAACCGCCCTGGAAGCGGAGATGACCGAGCATGTCGGCTATGAGAAGCACGACCCGGCCGGGCGTGGAACGGGGAACTCCCGCAACGGAACCCGATCGAAAACGGTGATCACCGAGATCGGTCCGGTCGGCATCGAGGTGCCGCGGGATACGAATTCCTCGTTCGATCCCAAGATCGTGAAGAAGCGGCAGCGGCGCCTGTCGGGAGTGGACGAGATCGTGTTGTCGCTGACCGCGAAAGGGCTGACGACCGGGGAGGTCTCGGCGCATTTCGCCGAGATCTACGGGGCTTCGGTGTCGAAGGACATGGTCTCGACGATCACCGAGAAGGTGGTCGCGGAAATGGTTGATTGGTGCAACCGGCCCCTGGATCGGGTCTATCCGGTCCTGTTCATCGATGCCATTCACGTGAAGATCCGGGATGGTCAGGTGGCCAATCGGCCGATCTATGTGGTCATCGGCGTCACCACCGCCGGTGAACGCGACATCCTCGGATTGTGGGCCGGCGACGGCGGTGAAGGTGCCAAGTTCTGGCTTCAAGTGCTGACCGAGCTGAAGAACCGCGGCGTCGCCGATGTCTGCATCGCGGTCTGCG
>NZ_JBHZAL010000037.1:0-61936 GCF_042754245.1 Nocardia sp. NPDC059228
GCCGCGGAGCACGGTATCGAGGGCGTCATCGGCAAACGGATCGACAGCACCTATCGGTCCGGACGGTCGCAGGCGTGGCGCAAGCTCCCGCTGCGGCGGTGCACCGAGGTGGTGGTGGTCGGCTGGCTGGCCGGCCATACCAGCAGCGAGGTGTTCGGGTCCCTGCTCGTCGCCGCCCACGACAACCAGGGGCGGCTGGTGCTGTTCGGGGCGGTCGGGACCGGGTTCAGCGACACCACCCGCCGGGTGCTGCAGCGCGAGCTGCTGGCCCTGGCCGTTGCCGCGCCGCCGGTCACCGGGGAGATCCCGGCATCGATCGCGGCCATCGCGCATTGGGTCGCCCCGCATCTGGTCGGCGATGTCGCCTATCGCGAGCGCACCGCCACCGGCCTGCGGCACCCGTCCTGGCGCGGACTGCGATTCGATCGCTCACCGGCGGAAGTCTCGGTGCCCGAGCACAATTGACCTTCCGCCGCGGGCGGTTGTCCATCGTTTTCCGTGACCCGCTTACGACCGCTGGCAAAGTCGGGCAAGCCGCACCGCAGCCCACCCGGCCTCGGAATCACTCGTCCTAGGCGTCTGCGGGCCGCGTAGTGCTCAGCGTGCCCGGTTACGGCAAGGCGGTGGTGTCGCTTGCGGTGTCGAGCGGGTTGTCGCGGAGTTTGGCCGCCAGCCCAGTTCGGAGTGCTACCGCCGCCGTGCTGCGGGGTTTGCGGGCCGCTTGGTGCTCGAAACAGCGGGTGAACTCCTCGACCAGGCCCCGCCGCGGCCATCGCGCCAGCACCGTCGCGCGGGTGCTTTCGGGCAGCAGGTGATTCTCGCTGCCGCAGATGTCGATGCCGGTGGCGCGTTCGAGCAGATGCCCCTCGACATCGACCTCGACATCGACGTGATTCCACATGTGTCGCACGATGATCTCGTGCAGGCGCCGCGCCCGCGCCGGGGACCAGCCCGCGCCGGCGGCGAACACCATGGCGACATGACCGCTGGCGTCTTCGAAATCGATGGCATACGAATCGAATTCGGGCACCAAGCCGATGTCGTGGAACATCGCCGCGACATACAGCAACTCGATATCGACGGTGAGGCATTCCTCCCGTGCCAGCGCCGCCGCCCAGTAGAACGAGCGCACCGAGTGATTGAACAACGCCGGTGAATGGTAGCGGCGGGCCACCTCCCGCGCGGCCCGGGCCGCCGCGGTGCCCACATACGGCAGGGCCGCCACGTCCCGCACCAGCTCGGTCGCCTCCCGGGCGGGCGCGCTGTCGGGGATCGCCACCCCCGCGATCGTCTCCGCACTCACCGCTGTCTGCCTCCTTCGATCGTGGTTGACCTCTTCACTGTGCCCGGGCCCGCTACACTCCCACCATGTCCAAAACGACAAACGAACCACAGATCCGGACATGACTCGTCGCGTCGGTTTCCTCGTCTTCGACCACGTCACCCTGCTCGATGTCTCCGGACCGGTCGACGTCCTGCACAATGCCGACCGCTGCTACGAATCGGTGCTGCTCTCACCCGGCGGCGGCCCGGTCATCACCTCGTCGAAGATCACCATCGCCACGACCGCCGCCGCGGACGCCGGCCCGATCGACACTCTCGTCATTCCCGGGGCCGACCATCTCGTGGAGCATCGCATCGAGGCCGCGTTGCTCGAAGCCGCGCGCACGCTGGCCGAAACCGCGTCCCGGGTGGCCTCGGTGTGCACCGGCGCGTTCGTGCTGGCCGAACTCGGTCTGCTCGACGGCCGCCGCGCCACCACTCACTGGCGACACGCCCGGACCCTGGCGCAGCGATACCCCCGCATCGACGTCGTCGCCGACGCACTGCACATCAGCGACGGCCGCTACCTCACCTCGGCAGGTGTCAGCGCCGGCATCGACATGGCACTGGCGCTGGTCGAACACGATCACGGCCCCGACACCGCCCGCGCGGTCGCCCGGGAACTGGTCGTCTACCTGCAACGCCCCGGCGGCCAATCCCAGTTCTCGACCGCCCTGCACACCCCACCGGCGCGCACCCCGGCCCTGCGCACCATCATCGACGCCGTCCACGCCGACCCCGCCGCCGACCACAGCGCCACCACCCTAGCCGCAACCGTCGCCCTGAGCCCCCGCCAGATCACCCGCCTGTTCCACGCCGAACTCGGCACCACCCCCGCACGATGGATCGAACGTGTGCGCCTGGACCTGGCCCAGCAACTGATCCTGCACGGACACACCATCACCGCCGCCGCCCGCCACAGCGGCCTGGGCAGCGACGAATCTCTACGCCGTGCCTTCGCCCGCCACCTTGGACTCACCCCCACCGACTACAAACACCGCTTCACCACCACCCTCACCAACCGCGACACATAACCACGAAAACCCACGACCGCCAGCGGCCGGCAACCCAGAAGGAACTCTCGCTGTACAGCCAGGAAAGTTTGGCCGGCCGCTTCGATGGGGTCCCGGTAGTACTCGCCGAAGAAACAACGGATATGGGCGTCGACCCCGGTCAGGCGTTGGGTGTATAGCTAACCCCCGAAGGGATGACGCTGCCGCGTACACGGCATCCGTTACAGATTCGACCTGCGGAAACACGTTGGCGCGGAGGGTGTCTCGTGAACGTTCGTATCCGGACAGTCCCGCGCTGGCCGGTTCGGTCAGCGCGGTATGCGGCATGGAAAGACGTTCTGTGCCTCGGGTGTCTGGACGTGGGGAACGTCCTCCCGATGCGCTTGTCGGGCTTGGTGTCCCATCGCCGGTAGGAGGACGTTCCATGGGTAACGGTAGTGGCTTGTCCCGGGGTGATCGCAACCGTAACGCGCGTCTGAACCGGCTGCGAGCCTTGGTTCCGACTGGCAATGCGATCGTCGGGATCGACCTGGCTGACCGCAAACAGATGGTCGTGATCACCGATCATGATTCGAAAGTGCTGGCCCGCAGAATATTCCGATGCAGGGCGTGGGATCTGGGCGCCGCGTTGGACTGGGCGGGCGACCAGGCCGCCGCGGCCGGGTTCGAGGGAGTGACGGTGGCGTGTGAGCCGACCGGGCATCGGTGGCGGGTTCTGGGGCAGCTGGCTGCCGAGCGTGGCATGGCGTTCGTGTGCGTGCAACCGGCGTTGACCGCCTGGTCGCGACGCGCCGAAGACCTTACCCACGACAAAACCGACGAGAAGGACGCGGTCCTGATCGCCCGTTTGACCGCCCAGTTGCGCTGCTATGTTCCCGAGCCGGTCGATGAAACATGGGGCAGGCTCAGGCATCTGGGAGCCCGTCGTGAGCAGCTGCTGGTCGAGATGGTCTCCCAGGTCCAGCAGATCCGAGCGTTGCTCGAGTGCGTGTGGCCGGCGGCGTTGGGAACTGCTCGCCAGCCGTTCCGGTCCCGGTCATGGGTCGCGGCGCTGCGAGTGGTCTGCGGGCGCGATCGAGGTGATTTGTCTCGTACTCGGCGCTTGGGCCGTGACCGGTTCGAACATGCTGTGCGTCGCGAGATCATCCGTGCCGGCGGGCAACGACCGCGGACGTTCTGCACCGCACCAGGTTCCGGCCGGCGTCGCCCCGCGCTGGCCGGTTCGGTCAGCGCGGTATGCGGCAGAATCGGACGTTCGATTCCGTGCGGAGGTTTCGGTGTGTGACTGCCAACGTCTTTGTGCGACAAGTCAGAACGGCGGATCTGTCAGAGTGACCGTCCAGGACTCACCTTCCGCGTAGCGAGACCAGCAGGGGCCGTCGGCATCGGTCGGTCCTCGCCATTGGCCGGTGTCCTCGTCCAGGATGAGGTGTGGCTGGTGGAGCGTTCCGTCCGTCCAACGGCGGAGCCATTCGGTGAAGCCGAACTCCTCGCGATACAGCGCCGTCTCGATGTCCTCGACATATGGTGAGCCATCGGTCTCGTGGTGATCGATGATGTTGGGTTCGAAGCCCCACATCCGATACTCGGCGTCGCTGACGTCGATGAATGAGATTACGTTGCACCCCACTCGCAGATCGGCACGAGCGAGGTAAACCGCGACTGCAAAGGCGCTGGCCAACCGTGACAGTGAGATAGCCATTCCCCCGCGATAGTGCCGCCCCCAGGGTGCTCGTGGGTGGAATGACCGCCCCCGAGACCAAGAATCCCCTTGTTGGGACCGAACCCGCCGTCGCCGAGTTCGAGATAGCACCGCCGCAACAAGTCCGGCAATCGTGCACCGATGACCGATTCGCATTCGAGCACTGCTTCCAGAGGGGCCGGAGTCAATGTCGGAAGTGGCCGCAGGTATCCGCCCGCTAGGGCCAAGCGATATTGCGGGGTGCCGCGGTAGTAGTCGAACTGGTTGTCACCGAGGCGAGGTTCTGCTGTTTTGTGGCCGAGATGGGTGAGGATCCGGGGCTCGTCGACTCGATAGTCGACGTACTCGCCGGCCTCGAACAGAGCGCGTACAGCCTCGAAAACCTGATCGTCGTCGGACACTCGACCAGTATGCCGTCGATCGAGACCAGTCATCGCGGCCATCGGCAGTAGCGGACGTTCTGCGCCGCAGCGGGTTCCGACCGCCAGCGCCCCGCGCTGGCCGGTCTGGTCAGCGCGGTACGCGGCAATAGCGGATGTTTCGTTGGTGGTCGGACTGGCATGCTAGCGTCCGGCGGCGTGGAGGTCCCTGGCATTGGTCGGTTGTCCTACGACAACGAGCTGGGCTGCTACAGAAGCGGTCCCGTCTCTGTCCCGCTGGTCGGTGGACAGCACAGCATTCTGGTCAAGCTAGACGACGATGATCCCGCGCCGAAGGACTTCGGCGCCGCGATCCGTCAATTCTTGATGCTGGATCCATCAGTGCTGGTCGATACCGCGCCTGCTGTGTTCTCTTACTACCGCGATATCTCCGCCGCCGTCCTCGCCGACGGGGACGATGACTGGTATATCGAGATCCCTACCGTGGGTGAGGTATTCGACCACGTCCGGTTGGGTGAGGAGCCGGCCATTCTGGTGGAACGCGACGATACTCGCGGTGGGCGTGTGTATGTGTCGCTGGAGTACGAGTGCGAATGGGAGCCCGAACATGGGCTACAAGTTGTTCTCCGCGATGGCTTGACCGTTACGAAGGTTGGCCCCTATGACGGCCACCTCACCAACGCGGCAGCCTTCGACGACGACCGCCTCGACGGGGTCGTGTACGTGCATAGACACATGCCATAAACGCGCGAAACTCGGCATGAGCGCGCACTCCCGGCGGCCATGAGCGGACGTTCGAAGGCGCCGCGGCGTCAGGCCACAGACCACAGACCACAGACCACGTCAGTCTCGTCGGCGCCACCTGAGGGTGCGACACAACACTGCCATTTACTGCTGCGACTCACAACGCCAGGTTGGGCGTGTGGCGGTGTGGCCGTTCGGCAGACGGCCGTTTTCCGAACCCTGATCGAAGGCCCAGATCACTGTGGCGGAACGGCTCCGTCCGGCAATCGTGCGCCGATCAGCTTCGTGTCGATCAGGTTCGCGTTGACCAGTTTGGTTCGTGTCAGGTTCGCGTGCAACGAGAGGGCCCGAACTGGGCCCCTCTTGTTGCGTTTCAGTTTTCACATGTGAAGCCGGACCGGGGATGGGGGAAATCGGCGCCGATCAAGAACGGCACCGCGCTCAGCGGCTATGTGTCGTTGTCGATGAACAAGGCGCTCGCGGCGGCGTTGAAGAAGGTCCCCGAGTCGATGCGCAAGACCCTGACCTGGGACCGGGGAAAGGAACTGTCGGCTCACCTGGCGCTGACGTCGAAGACCGGTGTCCCGGTGTTCTTCGCTGACCCGCATAGCCCTTGGCAGCGCGGAACCAATGAGAACACGAATGGCCTTCTGCGGCAGTATTTTCCGAAGGGAACAGACCTATCTCGCTGGACTGCGAGAGATCTCGCGGCAGTCGCGCACACGCTCAACACGCGACCACGAAAGGTTCTCGGCTGGCGCACTCCGGCCGAAGCGATGGACCATCACCTACAATCGCTCGAACGTAAATGTGTTGCAACAACCAGTTGAATCCGCCCTGGCTGCCGCGGTCGCTGTGGAAGATTGTTTCCCCGGCGGCAATGGGCCCACCGGCACATGGCGGCCACGGAATGATTGCCTTCTTCGACCGCGATGAACGCGTACTTGACCGTTACCGGTGTTTCTTCGCGAAGAAGGCCACCGATTTTCCCAGGAAGAGGTTCTCCTCCTCCAGTTCCCGGACCCGACGCTCCAATTCCTTCAAGCGGGCACGTTCCGACATCGACAAATCGGTGTCCGCAGCCGAGTTCGTGCGCTGGAACTGCTTCACCCAGTTCCGGATCGTCTGATCGGTCACCCCGCAATCGCGCGCGACATCGGCCACCGGCCGAGACTTCTCGACCACCTCACGTGCCGCCGTCTCCCGGAACTCCTGGCTGAACTCACGCGACTTCCTCTGTGCCACAAACAACTCCGTTCAGTTACCCAAATCCTACTTTGGGTAACTGTCCGAAGAAGTTCCAGCACCTCATAGCGCATGATGTCCGGCCATTGCCGAGGAGTTGTCCAACGCCTTCGTCGTGATGTGCTGCTACGGAGGGGTTTTCACTTCTCAGTGGCGTAGCAGTCGGCTTGGCTGCCGAGGCCGGCCTGCTCTACTGTTGTCGAACTCGGGCCATCCGAGTCCTCACAACCACCTGAGTCCTCACAGCAAGGAAGCCCATGATCAAGATTGCCAGCGCCGTTGCCTCCGGCCTGCTCACGGTCGGTGCTGCTGCCACCCTCGGAATCGGTGTCGCCCAGGCCGACCCCGGCGGTGACTACATCGGCAACTACGCCACCCAAGCCGCATGCGAGGCCGACGGCCAGGACCCCAGCACCGGCGGTACCCACTACGTCTGCGAGCAGCAGCCCGACGGCAGCTTCGACCTGTACACCGGCGTCCTTGCCTGAGCCAGGCCTTGCCTGGCCCCGAAAACAACGGTCGCCCAGCCCATTCCCGGGCGGGCAGTCGATTGCGCAGCTGTCTGCGGTAGCGGCCTTACCGCCAGATCTGACGAACTTCGCCCTCACGGGCCTTATCCGAGGGGACCGTCGCCCCCGAACGGGCACCCGAACGGCAGGCAGGAAATAATGTCCCATCCCGGACTGCTCGGTATCTCGACCTCGGGGTAGTACCGACACTGGTAGAGGCGCCACCTCGGTTGACCGGCTCTACGACCTATGATCGCCGTATGTCGGAGCGGATCGACACGCAGGAGACAGTCGAGGACGCCCTTGCACGGAGGGTCGAGGACCGGCGGGGTCTGGAGTTCCGGTGGGCGGAGGCGTTGCGCGAGCTGGGGGCGGTCGACCGAGCGGCGTACAAAGCCGTGGCGGTGACTCCCACGCCTCAGTTGGACGATGCCTTCCGCCGACTCTCGCAGGCCGCGAACTACTCACGTCTGTGGCTTGGCATCGCTGCAGCGATCGCCACCCTCGGAGGTAGACATGGACGCCAGGTGGCGCTCGAGGGTGTGCTCGCGATCGGTGCAACGTCCGCAACCGTGAATCTCGGCATCAAGCCTTTTGCCCATAGGCGACGTCCGGAGCGACCTCGCCCGGATACGTTTGAAGCCCGTCTTGTTCCTATGCCGGAGTCCGCGTCTTTCCCATCCGGTCACGCCGCCTCGGCTTTTGCATTCGCCTATACGGTGGGCCGACACTACCCGGCGCTGGCAGTGCCGATCCGGTTGCTCGCCACCGGGGTGGCCTATTCGAGGGTTCACACCGGCGTGCACTACCCCGGTGACGTGGCGCTCGGCTCTGTCCTTGGAGCCGGAATATCAGCCATGGTGGCGGGCGTACGCGACCGCAAGTATCGGTCGTCGGGCGGAAGGGCGTCCTAGCTGGCCGACTACTCCCACTCCGCCTGGCGGATGGCCGGTGAAGTGCTCCCCGGATTTGCGGGTCGGATGCGGGCGGAGGGCGAGGCGCCAGGATGCCGGGACGAGATGCGCACGCGAAGCGCTGCCGGGCGAATGGCGAACTCCAGTGGTGCACTCAGCACCACTGGTTCACCGTCGATACCCGCCTGTACGGGCGCGGGGGCGAAGACCTCGAAGTCCGGTGCGCTCCAGGCGCGCCCTGGAGGATGCCGCCTACTATCCGGTGCGTCAAGAATGACGATGCCCAGAAGCCCGCTATCGAGCGAGGGGCGAGTGCCGAGGACAGGAGGGCCCAACACATAGGGGTTGTTCGACACCAGCACAATGGCGAGCTGGGCGTGCTGGCGTCCTACGTCGTCGACGAGACGCAGCGCCGGTGTCCTTGCACCGGGGCCGCCCACCCGCTCGGCCGTCTCCACCAGGGTGCGCATCTTGGCGGCGCGATAGGACGGATGGTGGACCGCCTCACCGTAGATTCCGAGAGAGACGTTGTTGACAAATGCGCGGCCGTTCACTTCTGCCAGGTCGATCTGCCGCTCTACCCCATCGGTGAACGCGTCGAGCGCGCCCGCCGCGTCCTGCCGGTCCACTCCGAGGTCGAGCGCGAAGTGATTACGTGTCCCGGCCGGGACGCAGATGAACGGCACCCCATGCGCGGCGGCGGCCGCTGCCACGACCGCAAGGGACCCGTCGCCGCCAGCCATCCCCAGCGCGTCCGCGCCTTGTCTCACCGCCTCGTCGACGCACTCCAGGAGGCTTTGGGCTGGCTCGAGAATAACCACCTCAATCCCGCGATCGCGTGCCCTTTCAGCGATTCTCGCACGGCTCGCCGCTCCATCGCCCGACCTTGGATTGATGAACAAAACCGCCCGTCGAGGCGGGTCGGTTGCGCTCCAGCCATAGCGCGCCAATCTCTGCTCAGACGGGCCACGACGCGGCCGGGGAACCAGGGGAGAGGTCATGACGCTGTCCCCCGGCATCCGCCAACTACCGCTGCCGACGTCATTTCGCCCTCGTAGACCCCACTGGTCGGGTTCCGCGGAGGACCGTTGGACGCTCCTCGGCATCGGGCAAACACGTCGAGCCCGCGTTGGCGGGTTGCTGACCCGGGCACCAGCTAATCTTACGTCTCGGGCCCACGGTGACGCGGTAGTCCAGGCAAAGGGGACGGAGGGCTCCCTTTGTGTCGGCAGAACGTGAATACTGGATCTGGCACAGACTTCGTGATTGACCCGTTCGGGATGCGAAGGGGCGGTTGATAGTTCATCATGTCGCGGGTGTTCTGATCTTGAACTGATGAGGGTCCTGTTCCCGCATCTGGAGGGTCTGCGGATCGGAGTGATCCGCGCGGCGGGGTCAACAGTGCGGATCGAGGCCGCTACCGGTGAGGATCCGGTCGCCTGTTCCGGCTGCGGGATGCTGTCCGGGCGGGTCCACAGCCGCTACCGCCGACGGTTGTCCGATGCCTCGATCACCGGCCGCGAGGTCTTGATCGGGTTACAGGTCCGCAGATTGTTCTGCGACAACTTCGACTGCGGCAAAACAACTTTCACCGAACAAGTGCCGCAGCTGGCGGCCAAATATGCCCGCCGCACCCTGATTCTGCAGCGTGCGTTGTGCGCGGTCGCGCTGGCCCTGGGAGGCCGCGCGGGAGCGCGGCTGACTCGGCAACTGGCCGCGACCGTGAGCCGGATGACGTTGCTGCGCCAGATCCGGGCACTGCCCGATCCGCAGCATCCGATCCCGCGGGTGTTGGGCGTGGACGATTTTGCCCTGCGCCGCGGGCACCATTACGGAACGATTCTGATCGACATGCAGACCCGCCGTCCGATCGAGGTCCTCGACGACCGGAGCGCCGACACTCTCACAGCCTGGTTGCGGGCCCACCCGGGCGTGGAGATCGTCTGCCGTGACCGCGCCGGTGCCTACGCTGAAGGCGCCACCGCAGGAGCACCGGACGCGGTGCAGGTCGCCGATCGATGGCACATCTGGCACAACCTCGGCGAGGCGGTCGAACGTACCGTGGCACGCCACCGCGCCAGTCTGCCCGCGGCGATCAACGCCTCCGAACCGCAGGACCATCCTGATATCGCCGCGGTCGCCGCCGACATACTCCCCGGGCCGCCCACGCCCAGCGACCGGCAGGATCGCACCGCGGTGCGCACTCGTCGGCGCTGGGCCGAGGTTCATGCCCTGCTGGCCCAGGGCACGAGCATTCTTGCGATCAGCCGCGAGCTGGGGCTATCCCGTGGCACCACTCGCCGCTTCGCCCGCGCTGAGTCGGCCGACGAACTGCTGGTCAACAACCGCCTCGGATACCGAGTCAGCATCCTCGAGGCATACAAGCCCGACCTGCACCGGCGGTGGAACGAGGGCTGCACCAACGCAACCCAGCTGTTCCAGGAGATCAAGGCCCGCGGCTACCAAGGCAGTGAGAAGTTGGTGCGCAACTACCTCCAGCCCCTCCGCGCTCTCACACATGTCCCGGTCGCGGCGCCCAAGCCACCGACCGTCCGGAAAGTCGTCAGCTGGATCATGACCAAACCCGACACCCTCGCTGCCGAACGCCAGGCAAGCCTCGATGCAATCCTGGCCGCCAGTCCGGAACTGGCCGCGCTGACCAGACACGTCCGCGCATTCGCCGACATCATGGGCCAGCGGCGCGGGAGAGATCTCGAACAGTGGATGGCTACCATCGACGCCGAGGACCAGCCAGCGCTGCACTCGTTCGTCCGCGGTCTGCGCAGCGACCAGGACGCGGTCACTGCCGGACTGACCATGCCATGGAGCAGCGGAACCGTCGAAGGCCACGTCAACCGCATCAAGATGCTCAAACGACAGATGTTCGGGCGCGCGAAAACTGACCTACTCAGGAAGCGAATCTTGTTGAGCGACTGAACAACCCAATCGACCGAATCACGAAATTTGTGCCAGATCCAGGATTGGCGTTCCGTTGACACTTTGCGTGCGCCGCTTCCTTCTGTACTTGTCACGGGCCCAACGATGTCCGTCGTCGGACGGTAACCCCACGGCTGATGGGCAGGGATTCCAAGCGAGAGTTCACCTCGTGAACCAACGTCGTCTCACCCGATGAGGGTGATGCTCTACCTGTTAGGTTCGTGCGAGACCAGTTGCTCACGTGTCACCATGCGAAAGCGGGACTCCTCCGATCGAAAGCACTGGCCAGCTGTGGTAACCACCAGCCTCGGAGCAGGCCCGCCCTGCACAGCGCAGCCATACGGGACACATCGGGAATGTAGGTGAGCGCCAGTGGGTAATTCAGTGAACGCCGTCAGAGGCAAGGCAAGTGGGCTCGGTGAGAGCCGAAGCCGCGCAAAGGAAGCCGCGCAAGGATGGAGGACATCAAGGCCACGATCGACAAACGTAACGACAAGATCGACGTAGACATGGCCGCGGCGTAGGCTGACTTCGCAGGGGCCGATGCATCCGACGCGATCACGTACGCCGGATCGACAAATGCCAGGCTCGCGGTCCTGGATGCTGTGGACTGCCCGCGGGCGTGTGGAAGCAGCCGCCCGAACCCCCAGATACGGATGCACATCCAGCATCGGCCGCTTGTCTGGCTGCTAGGTAGTGTCCTCAAAGCTAGTACTGCTGATCTGCAAAGTTGCTGCAGCGGTTCTGATTTGATTGCCCGTGTGGTTCGCAGGCACGAGTTGACCGAGCAGCAGTGGCGGACGATCGAGGTCTTGCTGCCGGTATCTGGAGCGAAAGGCCGCCCCCGCGTGGATGACCGGCGGGTGATCAACGCGATGCTGTACAAGGCCAAGACCGGTGTGGCCTGGCGGGATCTGCCCGACCGGTACGGGCCGTGGCAGACGGTTTACAGCCGGTTCTGGCGCTGGACCCGCAACGGCACCCTGGGCATGCTGGTCGAGCAGGTGCGTGTGATCGCCGATGCGGTCGACGAACTCGACCGGGAGGTATCGGTGGACTCCTCGCTGGTGCGTGCCCACCAGCACGCCGCCGGTGCGCGCGCACGCGTGGTTCACACAGGGGGACAACGAACCCTGATATCCCCTGGCCCATGATGCCGATCGCCAAATGCGGTGTGTCCGGCCGCTTGCTCGCGAAATCACGGACCTTGGCCACCGCATCGGGCTGCTCGGACCGATAGGGCAGCCAGGCCCATGCGCTCGTCCGGTCTGCCGGCCCGAACAGCGGCGCGGCCGCGGTGCCGACTGCCTCGGCCAGCTCACGGACGAAGCGTTGCAGCCGGGTCAGCTCGTCACTACCCGCTCCGGTGTCGGGATACCAGAGGATCAGCGCCAGGTGATGCCAACGCAGCGGGTAGCGGATGGATTCGGTCGCGGCATCGACATCGATGGGCTTACTCTCGGATAGCACCTCACGCACGAGCAGCGCGTGGGCGCTGTTGCGGCTCTCGAGCCACTGCTCGCGCTCGGTCTCGTACACCGCGACGACCTGCATGGTGATCCAGTCGACGTATTCGAACGTCGCGGTGGTGATCGCCTCCGCGACCGTGACACCGTCGGCGGGCGCGACAGCGCTGTCCCGCAGTTCGGCGAAGACCAACTCGGTCATCCGCCGATGCCCGATCCGATAGGCACGCACCAGGGCCTTGACCGGAACTCCATGCTGGGCAAGGCGTCTGGCGTATTCGATGGCCGCCGTGGGAGCGTTGATCCGTGCGACGGGAATGTCGTGCTGCAGTGCATGCAGGATGGTGTCGACATTGCCTTGCACGCTGGTGCCCAGCAGTTCGACGATGCGGGCGTCGCCCCGCAATTCGGGGATCTCGTCCTCGAGACCACGCCGCAGGATCGCGGCGATATCCGTCACCCGCTCGTTCAGGCGGGCGGCGATTCCCGCGACATAGCGGCCCACATCGACATCACCGCCGCGACGAAAGCTCGTCACTCCCCAACGGTAGTTACTGCGCCGTTGCCGCGCGGCAAATTGCCAACTTGTTCTCCGGGGACAACACCGACGGCGAACTCCGTCGATCACATCGACCAGCTGCGTCCACGGCATTGGCACCGCACCCGCGCCGAATTCCCCGCGTCGCTGCTCAGCGAGCACTGCATCGACCGGCCATTTCGGCTAGGTTCCAGCCACGATGTGGACTCCCCCGGATCAGCAGTTCGAATCAGCCGGCCCGGCGGGAATATTCGACGGTGCCCATCGTGCGGGTGACGGTGAGCGGCGTGCTCGTACCGGAACTTCGGAGACATAGCCGTCGATGATCGGAATTCTGTAGCGGCGTTCGAATTTGGTCAGCAGTTCGACTTCGGCCGGGGCCGCGCCGCAGATGGCGAATCGCACCGATGAGGTGTTCGGCCGGATTTGGTCGGGCAGGTCCGACAGCAGTGCATACGTGGTCGGGACAGCGGAGATGTATGTGGCACGGCTGCGCTCGATCCGGTCGAAGAACGTCTTCGGGCTGAAGGCCACGGTGGCGCGGCCATCGGCGAGCAGCGGCGACAAAGTACCGACAACGATGCTGTTGACGTGGAACAGCGGTAGATTCAGCAGGCTGTGGTCGGCTGCGGTGAGATCGAATGCCTCGATCGCCAGCGAGCACATGGCGTCGAGATTGGCGTGATCGATCGTCACGCTGTGGGGTTTGCCCGTGGTGCCGCTGCTGGGAAACAGCAGCGCCAGTGTGTCGTTGCGGGGCCGTGCGGGTTCGGCGACATCGGGGTCCGCGGTGGTGAGATCGCCGGCGGGTATGACGACGTGGACCCCAGCGTCGGGGGTGGGCCGCCGCGCGGTGATCAGGACCGTGGCACCGGTGTCGGCGAGCTGATAGTCGGCTTCTTCGGCGGTCAGCGACGGGTCGATAGGGGTGACCGTGGCACCCACACGCCAGATGGCGAACAGGGATACGACATAAGCGGCAGTGTTGGGCAACATGATCGCAACCACATCGCCGCTCGAGACTCCCGCGGCGCGCAAAGTAGACGCGGCACGCCGCACAGCGTCAAGGAAGCCTGCATTGTTCAGATCAATGCTGTCGTCGGCGACCGCGGCCGCCTCCGGTGCAGCAGCCGCACGACGGTCCGGCAGAGTCGAGAAAAGGTTCATCAGCGGTCCTCAGAACGGGTACAGGGAATGCCGACAACGGTAGAAATCACGCCGCCACTGGACACCGTCATGCATCAACGAAATTCGCCGCCTGCATTGTCACCGCAGGACAATTCCGACCTCACATCCGCCGCCGTCGTAACCGGGATGTAACTACCGCCTCCGCTACTTCCTCGCTTCTCCATGTTCGAGCCAGGTGCGGGAGTTGATGGCGTGACCATCGACAGGGGCATTATCCGGTGATTCGTTCCCCGGGTGAGGTCCACGCGGGTGTCCATGTCGAGCCGGAACCGGCCGTAGGGTTGATGTTTCGACCAGAACAACGGGCTCACGACACGGCGTCGTTGTCGCCGACCAGATCATCGAACTGCGGATCCTCCAGAACGGCATGCAACAGAAGGGTATTGATGTGCACCATCGCCGATTGCAGCAGGCACAAAGGAGCATCGACACCTCGGTGCGCGCGGTCGGCGCCCCGATACCGCCGATACCGTCCTGACGGCGAGCACCGAACCTGGCCTCGACGACTGAGGCCGGTCGGCCGCCAGGAGCACTCTCTACCGCGTCGTCGCCGTTCCGCCGATGCTTATCGCAATCGCGTTGACTACCAGCCACATCGGCCATCTCGAGGGTCTGGATATAGAACCCGGCGGGCGCAGCCTGGCGCACTGAGTCCCCATTGTGGTGGTGCCCACCGGACCCTGCGCAGTGACGTGTTGGCCTGGTGGCACAGCGGAATTGGTCGACGTTTCAGGCCTCCTGCGGTGCCGTGAGATGGACACGGATGTGGTCGAGCAGTTCACCGTTTCTGAGCGGTTTGGGCAGGTAGTCGCACGCACCGGCGGCGTAGGCGTCATCGATGGCATCGGGATTGCCGTCGAGGGAGGCCGCGATGATCGGAATCGGTGAACGTTTCCGTAGCTGTCGGCACAGGTTCGCGCCCGGCAGGTCGGGCAGGTCCAGCTCGAGTAGCACCAGGTCCGGATTCCATCGCCGAGCCAGCGCCAAAGCGCACTGCGCGTTGGGGACAGAGATCACCTCATGGCCGGCGTTGGCCAGCACGAGTACCTCGATCTCTGCCATCGCCGGGTTGCTCTCGACGACGAGGACCTTGCTCGGCCGAACCGCGGGGGTCGGCGGCGTCGTGGATGCTGTTGCAGAGCACGGGAATTGGCTCATGGTGGATCCTTCGTAGACGGGTCACCCGGCCGCTGAATCCGCAGCGTCATGGTGCTGGATGGAGGTGGCCCCGTGATCGCAATGTCGCCAACGCGATCGACGTGCTTCGAAACTATGTCAATCCGCTATTTTTTCAGCAATGAGTCTGTGAACTGTTTTCATGGCGTTCACATGACCAGGCCTACCGGATATCTCACCACCCACGGCATGCCCGCTAATGTGCGGCGTCCTGCGGACGCACTCTGGGGCGGACATGCGGCGTTGGTAGTGTCAGGGTTTCAGCGTGCTCCGTGCCGAAGGGCAGTCGGTCCAGTGACTCTGGCGATTGCCGATCGGCTGCCTGTTAAACGAAGTGGTTGAGTGCGTCGACATCACCTTCGGAACGAATATTTCCGGGGTCGCCGCCCTCCGACTGCTTTCCTAGGCATTCAGGTATCGGGATTGGCCGTTGTTCCGGCGGATTCCTGGTTGAAGGCGGCCGCTTGGCCTCGGGTTCGTGTTGTTCGAGTGGTGTTCCGTTTGCGGCGCTCCAGTGGAGATTGACCATGTCGGTGCACAGCTGTGTCAGCTTGCTTCCGGTTCGCTGGATGGTCCCATCCGGGCGGACCAGGGCGGCGGTGGTGCGTGCATCTCGAAGCCAGCGGTGCAATTCGCCGCCGTGCTCGGCGGCGAGCAGAATTCCGCCGCGTTGTTCGATGCACTCACGTTGTGCGGTTGTCGGTGCGGCGGTGGTGATGACCGCGTAGCGACCGGCGATGACCTCATCGACACGGCGACCATCGGCGAGCCGACAATTCGGGACGAGTCGGCCGGCCAGACCACGCCGAAGCAAGGGCGCCGTGACCAGGCCGCCACGGCGCAGCGGTGGTGTTTCGCCGCTGGTGATCTGTGCGGTGAGGCCGGGAATCCGGTGCAGATGCGGGGCAAGCACGCCGCGCAGTCGATTGCCCAGTTCACCGCCGTCGGTCATGATCATGCCGATCAGTTTGGCGAGGCGAATCATGCTGCGAGCATGTGGTTTTCGCTCGGCCTCGTAGGTATCGAGCCGGTCGGCGGGCAGGGCACCGGCCAGGACCGCGGCCAGCTTCCAGGTGAGGTTCGCTGCGTCGCGGAGTCCAGCGCACAATCCCTGGCCGATGAACGGCGGGGTGAGGTGGGCGGCATCGCCGAGGATGAAGACTCGTCCGCGCTGCCAGCGGTCGGCGGCCTGGGCTCGGAAGGTGTATTCGGCGACCCGGACCACCTCCAATTCCTCAACGGGGGTGTCTGCGGTCCAGGGGCGGATCAGTGGGTGCAGTCGGCTGACATCTGGATAGTCGTCGGCGGTTTCGCCGGGCCGCAGGCGGAATTCCCAGCGGTAACGGGTTTTCCCGATGCGCATGTAGGTGGCGGCGCGTTCGGGATCGCAGACTTGGTGGACCCCCTCCCATTGGCCGAGTTCGGCTGTGGTGGCGACATCGACGACCAGCCAGCGTTGTTCGAATCTCATGTCCTGCATGCGTGCGCCGATGGCGGCGCGGACCAGGCTGTTGGCGCCGTCACAGCCGAGCAGATATCTCGCGCGCGTGGTTCCCGCTGAGCCGGTGAGGCGGTCGGTGTAATCGATTCGCACGCAGTCGGTTTCGTCGGCGATTGCCGTGACTTCGACGTTGCCGCGCACGGTGACGGATCGGTGGTGTTCGAGGTTGGCGCGCAGCAGCGCTTCCAGTTCGGGCTGGTCGAACAGGTTCGCTTCGGGGTAGCCGTTGCGCCCGCCCGCGGGGTCGCGGTCGATCTGGCCGAGCACTCGCTGATCGCGGTCGAGCAGGCGCAGTCCCAGCGCGGGCCGGGTGATGGCGTCGAAGGCGGTCCCGATTCCGAGTTTGGCCAGGATGCGGCGTATTTCGCCGTCGAGGTGCACCGCGCGGGGCTGCGGGAAGACACCGTCCCAGCGTTCCAGCACGAGGACCTCGATGCCGTACTGAGCCAGCAGGGTGGCCGCGGTGAGCCCGGTCGGGCCTGCGCCGACGATGACCACGGGAACGATCGAGCTGTTCATCGGTTGGCTCCGATCCATGTCGCGAGGTAGGCCGCGCAGATCAGCCCGGCGACCACGGCCGGTGCCAGCTGCGGCAGTGGGTCACCGGTGCGCGCGTGCACGATGGCGGCGCCGGCCATGAGCAGGATCAGACCGCCCGCGGCTGCCACACCGATCGGCCACCACACCAGTGCGGCCAGCACGCCCAGCGCAGCGGCGAGTTCGAGCACACCGATGGCCCGATACGCGGCGACCGAGAAGCCGACATGGGCGGCCCGCTCGCGCATGGCCGGTACTGCGAGCGCTTTGGCAGCTCCGGCGGAGCCGAAACACAACACGAGCAGACAGGCGAGTGCGATCGCCGCGATCTTCATTGATCAACCTGGACTTTCCATGAGATTGCGTATCGGCCGAGCACGGCTTCCACGGCCGGGGTGTCCGCGGTCGCAGCGAGTTCGACCGTGGCCCGCACCGATCCGTCCTTGATCGACACCGACACGGCACCGATTCCAGCGGTCGTGTCGAGTGCGTCGAGCAGCTCGCGGCGGGTGGCGTCGGCGCGCAGCGCGAGCTTGTAGGGTTTGCCGACGTCGGTGGTCGGTAGCCAGTCGAGCACGGTAATCGATTTCGGTGCGGCGGCGCGCTCGGGAACCCGCTCGCTGGCCCAGGCGAGCAGATCGGTCTCGGTCACTTCGGCGCCCGCGGCCAGCGTGACGTAGGCGACGGGCACCTCGCCGGCGTGGGGGTCGGGCCGCCCGACCGCGCCGGCACCGGTGACCTGTGGATGGGCCAGCATGGCGTCCTCGATGGTGGCGGGGTCGATATTGTGGCCGCCGCGGATGATCAAATCCTTGGCGCGGCCGTGTAGATAGATGTAGCCGTCGTGGTCGACGCGGGCGAGGTCGCCGGTGTCGAGCCAGCCGTCGACCAGTTTGCCCAGCCCGTCGAGCAGATGACCGTGTTCGCCGCGCCCGCTCACATATCCGGCGAACAGCGTGGGACCGGCGACCGCGAGCACTCCGAGATGATTGCGCGGCAGGTCGTTCCAGCTGCCGTCGGGCCCGATGCGGACGACCTTGACTTGCTGATAGGGCATGCGCTGGCCGACAGTACCGGGCCGGGGCGCGCTGGGGAAGGTACGTGCGCTGGCGCAGGTCGCCTCGGTCAGGCCGTAGCCTTCGATGAGCGTGATTCCGGTGTGGGCCTGGAAGTTCTCGCGGACGGCCGCGGGCAGCGGCGGGGCGCCGACCATGGCGTAGCGCAGGCTGGAGATGTCGGCGGTGACCGGGCATTGCGTCAGCGCCGCGTACACGGTGGGCACGGCGCTCATCGTGGCGATGCGGTAGTACTCGACCAGGTTCCAGAATTGGCCGTACAGTGCGGGGTCGCGGTAGCCGAGCGGCCCGGCCCAGACCACCGGCTGTCCCTTGAACAACGGTGCCAGCAGCGTGACCACCAGGGCGTTGACATGGAACAGCGGCAGCCCGGCGAATACCACCGAATTCGTGTCGAGCAGGGAGTTCGCGGCGATCATCCACGCGTTGGCGACCTCACCGGAGTGGGTGTGCGCGGCCAGTTTCGGTATGCCGGTGGTGCCGCCGGTGTGGAAGAGCGCCGCCAGATCCGTGGCGGTCGGCGGCTGGCCGGCGAAGCCGGTCGAATCCTGGTCGGCGGCAAGGTCGGTGAGGTATCCCACCTCGATCCCGTCCAGGCGCGGCAGCGGGTCCGCGGTGGCGTCTGAGGCGGTCGGGCGCAGTGCCAGTAGCGCGTCGATGTGGCCTCCCATCACGGATTCCCTTGTCGAGCGCCAGGTTTCGGTAGCGAGTTCGGGACCGGCGGTGATCACGATCCGCGCGCCGGAGCGGCGTAGCAGTTCGGCGATGTGTCGCGGGGACAGCCCGCCGTTGATCGGCGCGGCGATTCCGGCGAGTTGGGCGGCCAGGGTCGCCGGGATCAGCTCGGCGCAGTTGGGGGCGATGAGCGCGACCGCGTCACCGCGCCGCACGCCCAGCCGGTGCAGCAGATTCGCGTAGCGGTGGACATCGGCCAGCAGCTCGGAGAAGGTGCGGCACACCGGTTCTCGCCATCGGGTCGCGTCCGGCAGCACGGTCAGGGCGGTGCGGTCGGGCCACAGGCGCGCCGCCCGGGTCAGCAGCGCGTAGGTCGATTCCGGCAGTCCGCGTGCGGCCAGCGGGACGGATTCGATCTCGGCCAGGTCGGCCGGTGACTCGTACTGCGGCCACATCCGGTCCGCGCCGACGGGTGGGGCGGGTATCGTGCCGGTCATCGCGCGTATCTCACGGCGGTGCGCTGGCGTCCAAGATCGAGTGCGCCGTCGTCGGTGCCGATGGCCGCTTCGACGACGTCCCCGTCCTGCAGGTACTTCGGGTTCTTGGCTTGGCCGGCGAAGAACAGCTTCCATTTCACCGCTGGCGGCAGCAGGTTGGTGATCAGCGCGACCGGCTTCGGCGGGGCGCTGATGGCGGTGCCGATCGGGGTGCCGGTGAGTAGCAGGTCCCCGGTGTCCATGCGCTGGAAGCGGGTCAGCTCCCGCAGCGCTTGCACCGGCTGGTAGATCATGTCGGCCACCGTCATGTTCTGGCGGAGTTCGCCGTTGACCCACAGCCGCAGCCGCAGATCGGTGAACCGCTTGAGCTCATCGGCGTCCAGCAGCATCAGCGCCGGCCCGACCGGGGTGAACGTCGGATACGACTTTGCTTCGTAGAACTGGGTTTTCGGCAACTGCACATCCCGGGCGGACACGTCATTGGTGATGACCAGTCCGGCGATGTAGTCGGCGAGGTTGTCGGCAGTGATCTCGGAGCCGACGGGCATGGGTTTGCCGAAGACAAGGCCGATCTCCACCTCGTAATCCAGTAGTCCCACATGAGCGGGCCTGATCACGTCGTCGTAGGGTCCGCTGATCGATCCGGAGGTCTTGCGGAAGAAGGTGAGTGGCACCGTCTTCGGATCGCCGCCCGAATCCCGCACGTGGGAGGCGAAATTTGTCATCTGCGCGACCACCCGGCACGGCGCGGTCACCGGCGAGCACAGCCTCACCTCGGTCACCGGCGTGGTGTCGCGGCTTGCGGCCGCGGCGGTGAGGGCCTCGCGATCGGCCAGCAGCTCACCGGTGGTCGTGGCAGTGGTGTCCACGCGGGCGGCCCCGGTGGCGGTCTGCACCCACCAGGCGTCGGCGGTGCGGAGTACGGAGATGCTCATGAGCGGGCTACTTTCATCAGGCCGCGCAGGCGGCCGAGGTCGAATTCGTTGTCCTCGCGCAGCGCGCAGGCCATGGCGCGCAGTTCGCGCAGCGCTTCGCGGCCGGGCGCGATGCCGAGGAAATCTTTGGTCGCGGGTGGACCCCATTGCGCGAGCCCGGACGCCGACATCGGTGCCCAGCCTGGTTCGAGGGTGTTGTCGAACAGGTCGCCGTCGCTGAAGTGCTCGACGATGAACCCGTCGGGGTCACGCCAGTAGTCGAAGATCTGGCTGCCCTGGATGTGGCGGCCGATACCCCACGACCGGTGATATCCCTGCTCGCGCAGGTATTCCCCGCCCGCGGCGAGCGCGTCGAGGTCGGCGACTTGGTAGGCCGAGTGCACATAGCGGTTGGAAGGTCCGAGCATCAATGCCAGGGTGTGGTGGTCGGTCGGGATCGAGCCCTGGTCGCAGCGAATGAAACTCATCACCGGGCCGCGCGCGCGGCGGCCGGGGTGGTACAGGAAGTCGCTGACGATCAAGCCCAGATGCTCCAGATACCAGTCCAGGGTCTGCCGGTATCGGGTCGTCTCGAAGACCACGTGGCCCAACCGCTGTACCCGAGTCGGTTCGCGGGGCGGGCGCTGGGTGCTGTTGGTTCGGGGCGTGTTGTGCCCGAAGTTGAACGTGTGCGGTTGCTGGGCGGGCAGCGCACCGAGGACCTCCATGCCCGCGGTGACGCGCACTCGCAGCCCGTTCGGGTCGGCGAGATCGACGACGAGCCCGCCGAGACTCTCCGGCAGCGGAGCCACCCGGGACCCGGTGCGGTCCGCGAGTCTCGACAGATCGGCGGCTTCGGTGGCCCGGAAGGCCGGGCCGAGAAAGCTCGAGCGCGGTCCGCGGCGGATCAGCACGCACGGCGCGCCGGGATCGGTTCCTCGCAGCCACAATTCGTCCGCCGACCGTGCGGCGGTGGCGAATCCGAAGGCGTGCGCGAAGGTTTCGGCCTTGCGCAGGTCCGGTTTCTCGAATTCCAGCCACGCCAGGTCCGCGACCTTGATCACCGGATTGCGGGCCCGCCCGGGATGTTCACCGGGCAATGCCCCTTGCTCACTGTGGAGACCGACGTGGACGTCGTGATGGTCGTTCATCGATCACTCCCTTCAACTTTCTGAAGATATCGTCACTTACGCCGCTATCCTCAGTCAAGGGTTTCTGAATAATTCGTCAGCATTGACACTCTGGGCTACCATGGCCGGAATTGGCGAGACAGGGGACGGCAATGGCCACACCGACCGGTTCCGAACCCACCCGCCTCGAGCGCCGCAAGGCGCGTACCCGCGCCGCACTGGTGACCGCGGCGCAGGCGTTCATGGCCGAGGGAAGACTGAACCCGCCGATCCTGGAGATCACCCAGGCCGCCGACGTCGGAATGGGGTCGTTCTACAACCACTTCGCCAGCCGCGACGAGCTGTTCCGGGCCGCGGTCGAGGACGCGCTGGATCGGCTCGGGGCGGCCCTGGACGTGCTGACCGGCAGGCTCGACGATCCGGCCCAGGCGTTCGCGCAGAGCTTCCGGCTCGTCGGCCGCCTGCACCGACGCGCACCGACGCTCAGCAAGAGCCTGCTCGCCCACGGGCCCGGCCTCACCAAGGCGAGCACCGGCATCACCCCCCGCGCCCGCCGCGATATCGGGGCCGCCGTCAAGGCCGGACGATTTCAGGTCCGGGACCTCGACCTGACCATGACCCTCGTCACAGGCGCGGCCCTGTGCCTCGGTCAACTGCTGCACGATCACCCCGACCGCGACGATGCCGAGGCCGCCGACCAGGTGACCGAGGACCTGCTGCGCATGCTGGGCCTGCCCGCCGACGAGGCGACGCGGGTCGCCTGGTCCCCGCTGCCCGGACTCGACTCGCTGCCGCATGAAGCAGCAGTCGGCTGAATCACGCGCCGATACCGGCGCCGAGCCCGCCGACAGCGAGAATCCGCTCGAGGGCCGAGGACAGCTCCGCCAGCGGATCCTCGACCGCGCCGACAGCCCGAAATCCCACGAAACGATCGGGTCGCACCAAAACCGCACCCGCACGCGTGATTTCGCGTTTGCGCAGCCAGGCGAAGCGCGCATCGGCCAGCTCGGCGTCGTCCGCGCCGACGGTCACCGCGACCAGGCGGATGCCGGTGCTGTCGGCCAGTTTGCGGGCCGCGTCCACCCAGGCCGCTCCGTCCTCGCCGGCGATCAGGACGAACGCGCCGCCGTAGGTGAGCTTCTGCAGCGGGAACCTCACGCCCGCACGGGAAACGAATGCGTGCGGCAGCGGGTGACCGGGCCTGGTGCTCGGCTCGTATAACCGGACGGCGTCGATCGCCACGGGCGCCGGGCTGCCGTCGTCGACGACAGCCGTCGACGTGTAGGTGAACCCGAATTCCAGTCCGTGATGGCGGAATTCGCCCGACTGGGCGGCCAGCGCGTTGTTGAGCAGATCACGCCGTTCGGCGTAGTCCGGATGCGACGGGTCCCAGATGACCTCCATGGCCCGCCAGTTCTCCTCGGCCGATTTGTCCATCGAGATGCCCAGCGCAGCGTCGAGCCGGAACCGGTCCATCGCGCACTTGACCGAGTTGGCGATATTGCGCTGAACCACCGGGCGGCGCTCGGCCTCGTAGGTGTCGAGCAGGCCGTCGCCGGCCTGCCCGGCCAGCACCTGGGCCAGCTTCCAGCACAGGTTGTGCACGTCGTGGACCGCCGAATTCAATCCGAGCCCGCTGGTGGGTGGGTGCCGGTGGGCGGCATCACCGGCCACGAACACCCGGCCGGCTCGGAACCTGTCGGCCAGGATGCCCTCCATCGTCCACTTCGACACGGCGTGGACCTCGGCGTCCAGATCGGGCAGACCCAGCACCGCCTTCATCCGTGCGATGACCTTGTCACGGTCGCCGGCATCGGAGTCGCCGTACGGGTAGCCGATGTGGAAGACCCATTCCTCCGACTTGGTGCCCCAATGATCTGGGCCCATCGGGCACAGTGTTCCCCCGGTCATCGTGCCGCCGAAGTCGGGATTGGCCAGCCACCGCAACAGCACCCCGTCATCGGAGAGCACCTCGGACAGATCGGCGGTCATGTGCACCGATGCGACATCCATGATGTTGCGGTCGCCCTGCAGCTCGATGCCCACCAATTTGCCGACGGTGCGGCCGCCGTCGGCGGCGATCACGTACCGGGAGCGGACCCGGTACTGCTCACCGCTGGCCTTGTCGCGGATGGTGCTGGTGACGCCGTCGGCATCTTGTTCGAGAGCGATCAGCTCGTGATTGAATCGGATCCCGCCGGGATTGAGTTGCTCCGCATGGGCTTTCAACACGGGTTCGAGCCGGATTTGCGGAAGATTGGTCGTCGGGCACGGGCTGGCGTCGATGTACTCCGGATCTCGATTCCCGGCGCCCCAGATCTCGAGCTTGCCGATCTCGCGGCCCGTGTTCGGGTTCGCGCCGCGCACACCGGCGTAGAAGCCGGTCTCGACGAGGTTCTCCTGCGGGGTCCCGCGCTCGTAGATCGCCTGGGCCACACCGACTTCGGTGAATATCTCCATGGTGCGCTGCCCCAGCACGTGCGCCTTGGGCAGGACCGACGTCCCGGGCAGGGCGCTGACGAGCAGGGATTCGACCCCGAGCGTGGACAGGATCATCGACGCGGACAACCCCGCGCCACCTCCGCCGACGATCAGAACGGGAACCGTGGTGGTCATGTGGTGATCAACCTCCTGAGCGCGATACCGGCCGCGCATGTGAGTGACGAGCACCACAAGTTCTACGCGCAGAATTTCGGCATTGCAAGAGAATTTCGAAATTGTCTGGAATGACGTCATTCCTTCGGGGTCGCGATACCATGCGAGGGTGCCGACCCGTACCGTCAAACAGACCCGGGCCGAGGTCGTCTACAACGCGATCCGATCCGAAGTCCTCTCTGCCCGCGTTCCGCCGGGCACGAAGATGAAGCTCGCCGACTACAGCGAGCGCTTCGACGTCAGCCTGTCCGTCGTACGCGAGGCCATGAGCCGCCTCGCCGAACAAGGCCTGCTGCAAGCCAATCCGCAGCGCGGCTTCGCCACCCTGCCGCTGTCCGCAACCGACCTACGCGAACTGACCCGAGCCCGCGTCTTGATCGAGACCGCGACCCTGCGCGAGTCCATCGCCAACGGAGACTTGATGTGGGAGGCGCAGGTCGTCGCCGCCCACCACCGACTGGCCGCCACGCCGATGTTCCTCGAAGATGCCGTCCCCAACCTGGATTTCGTGGACGTCCACGGTGCCTTCCATGTGGCCCTACTCGCCGGCAGCGGCAATGGCCACCTCGAATCGATCGCCACCTCGCTACGGGTGCGCGCCGAGCTCTACCTCGCATGGTCGCGCTTCCTCGGCGACGACCCGAACCGCGACACCGCCGGTGAACACCGCGAACTGGCCGAACTGACCGTCGCGCGCCGGGCCGACGAGGCAACCGACGCCCTGGCACGGCACATTCAACGCACTGCCGATTCCCTCGCCGACTACGCCCGAACCGTGGGCAATGGTGAGTAGAACGCGGAGTTGACCGGGACGGTTTGTGGAACACCTCTACGGATCACCGATGGTGAGGCCCGCTGACAACCAACCCTCGAATGGTTCTTCGAGGGTTGTCGACTCATGCTGGCGTGCGTTGTACCAATTCCTGGATGAAGGCGGTGACATCCATGGGCTTTTCTTCTGCCATGAAGTGGCCGGCATCGATCGGCCTGTAGGTGGCGGTCGGGGCCCATTGCTGCCACAGGGCAGCTGCGTCGAATCCGAGGCGCGCTCCCCAGTCGTGGGAGATCACGGCCACGGGCATGGCCAACTGGTTGCCTGCTTTCGGTCGGTGTTTTGTCGGCACCTCGGCTCGGTTTCGGGTCGAGGAGCATCGGGGTCCCGGTAGAACTCGCCGAAAAAGGGATTTTCGGATTAACGGTGGATCCGACCTCGGTGTGGGTTACTTGCCGGCGCGCAATTGGGTTGAGCGGCGGGCTGCTCCGGGATTGGCCATGGGATCGGTCCGGACTCGACGGCGCGGAGCCAGTGGTGCACCGATTGCCTGACAGTCTCCGCTGTTTCGACTTGGGGGTTGTGGCCGGCGCCGTCGATCACGGTGGCGGTCATGTGGGGGTAGAAGTCGAGTAGGTCGAGTTGGTCGCGCCATCCGACGAGTGCGTCTTGGCGGGCGGTGATGAGCAGGTGCGGGCCGCGGTGGGGCGGGACCGAGGTTTCGGGCCAGTTCGGCAGCAGGAACTCGGATTCGAGTTCGGTCGCCGCGTCGGTGTCATGGGCGCGCCAGCCCGGAAGAACGTACTGCTCGAGCAGCGACCAGTTCGGTCTGGTGTGCCCGGCCATGACCATCTGAAATAGTTGCCGGTCCGGGTCCGGTAGCGCGGCGAGGAGGTCCGTGTCGGCCGTGATGGTCGTGGTACCGGGCAGCGTGCGTTGTTCGCCCCACCGGACAACGGGTGCCAGAAGTGCGGAGCCTAGGACCTGATCGCCGAATCGAGCGGTGACGGCGCGGGCGATCTGTCCGCCGAAAGACTGACCCACCACCGCGAATCGCTGGTCTCCAACGTTCTCGGCGATCCAGTCGAGGATCGCACCGGTGAGTGAGGCGGCGGTTGTTCGTCCGCTCAGCCGGGGACTGTTGCCGTGGCCGGGGAGATCGAGGTAGAGGCGTCGCCAGCCCGGGTGGTTCGTGAAGAGGGGTTCGAGCGGCAGGAGCAAGCGGTGATCGACGGTGTAACCGTGGATCATGACCAGCGGTGTGCCGGAGCCGATCTCGGTATGCCAGATGCGGGAGCTGTTCATGTCGTGCAGTTTTCAACCTTGACACATATGTGAGGGTCAACCCCACGCCGGGTGTGACGTACCCCGCAGCCCAGAGCGGGCAGTCAGGCCAGGCCCTTGACTACCGACAGATACTCCACAATGGCGTCGCGATTGCGGGTCAGGCAGGTGATTCGCCTGGTCATGCGTGCGGTCTCGTGTTCGAGGGTGGAGATCATCTCCGGTGTGGCGTCGGCGAAATGGATGGTGCGGGGCGTGCCGAGGCACGGCAGGATCTGCCTGATGATGCGAGTCGGCAGTCCAGCCTCGAGCAGTCCGCGGATCTGCAGAACCCGCTCGACGAGGTAGTCGTCGTAATCGCGGTAGCCGTTGGCCTGCCGGTTGGGTGAGAGGAGCCCTTGCTGCTCGTAGTACCGCAAGGACCGTGCTGGTGTCTCGGTCAGCCGGGCCAGTTCTCCGATGCGCATGTGTGCACCCTCACGTTCCTGGGGCGCGCCCCGGTATGGACCTTGACATACATGTCAATCTTAGACGCTGTCGATCATGACGCAGCAACAATCATCCCTACCCCTACCGCCCGCGATGCCGCGATTTCCGTGGCCGGGTCTGGCGGCTTTGGGAACCGCCGGGTTCGTCACGATCATGACCGAAGCGATGCCGGCCGGGATCCTCCCCGCGATGAGCTCCGACCTCGGCGTGAGCCAATCGACCGCCGGGCAGACGGTGACAGCCTATGCGATCGGCTCGATGCTGGCCGCGGTCCCGTTGACCGCCGCCACGGCACGATGGCCGCGAAAACGCCTGCTGCTCACAGCCATTGCCGGATTCGCCGGAACCAATCTGGTCACAGCCGCAACGAATTCCTACGTTGTCATGATGGTGAGCCGGTTCGTCGCGGGCGTGGTCGCGGGACTGCTGTGGGCACTGCTGGCCGGTCACGCACGCCGGATGGTGGTTCCGGCTCAACAGGGGCGGGCGCTGGCGGTCGCCATGGCCGGAACACCGATCGCGCTGTCTCTCGGCCTTCCCATCGGAACCGTGCTGGCCACGACGATCGGATGGCGCTGGACCTTCGCGGCAATGAGCGGCCTGGCTCTCGCGCTGATGGTCTGGACCGTTGTGACGGTGCCCGACGTGCCGACACAACCGACCGGTTTGGCTTCATCGATTCCACGCACCGCCCGCATCCCCGGCGTCCTTCCAGTTCTCGTCGTGACCGGTGCGTTCGTCCTCGCCCATAACATCCTCTACACCTATATCGCGGCGTATCTCACCCCGGTCGACCTCGCCCCGCAGGTCGACCTGGTACTGCTCGTGTTCGGGATCTTCTCGCTGCCGAGCATCTGGCTCACCGGGCTGTGGATCGACCGGCACCTACGAGCGACGACGATCACGGCCTGCGCACTCTTCTCGGTGGCGGTCGCCATTCTGGCGGTCTATCGCACCGTGCCGATGCTGGTATTCACCGGAGTCGCGTTGTGGGGGTTGGCTTTCGGCGGAGCGGCGACCCTGCTGCAGACCGCCCTCGCCCGTGCCGCTGGTCCGCACGCCGACACCGCGCAGTCGCTGCTTGTCACCGGCTGGAACGCGGGCATCGCGGGCGGCGGCTCGATCGGCGGACTGGTGTTGGCCTGGCTCGGCAGCGAATCCCTGTCCTGGATCGTGCTGGCGCTGACCATCATCAGCCTCGCTGTCACCGTTTCCGCTCGCCGACATGGGTTTCCGAAACATTGGACCACGGCGGCGGCCGCCGCTCGCAGAGCCGGTCCTTCGCCATCGAGGAAGAGCTGGACTCGTTGATTCGGGTGCAGCGGTCGAGAGTCCTGTCCGCGGGGTCGGTGTAATGCCGAATCACGCGCGGCTGGTCCACCATTCGCTCCGCCATCCGTCATCAGACGATGGCCGTCCAGTTACACCACTACTGCGACCACCGGCGCTGCGAGCATCGCGGCCGCCTCGACGCGGGTGATGCGTCGGAAGCGAAGCCAGAGCACATGATACGGTGGCCGCAGCGACTACTTCTTGCGGGTTTCTTCCGCGAGCGGCCGGGCGGTTCCTGGGTTCGCAAACAGACAAGCTCTGTTGCAGACGAGGAACTTCCAGGAGTAGTTGTGGCAGCACATCTGATGGCGGCAGAAGTAGATGCGGTCGTCGAGCGGGCCATTGTCGAACAACGGCTGGTCGGTGTCAGTGTCATGGTCAGTGTGGGCGGCCAGCTCCTGTATCGCCGTAGCGCTGGGTTGGCGGATCGAAACACTGGCCGGCCACTCCCCGATGATGCGATCTTCCTGCTGGCCTCGATTACCAAACCGTTCGTGTCGGTGCTGGCCATGCAGCTCGCTGAGGCCGGGCAACTCGACCTGGCGGCGCCGATCAGCGAATACTTGCCCGATTTTCGTCCAGCCCTGTTGGACGGGAAGCGTCCGGACATCACCGTCCTGCAGTTGCTCACCCATACAGCCGGGCTGTCATACGGAATGTCTCCCGAGGACTACGCGGCTTTCCATGTCGCCGGCGCGAGCAACGGAATGGATGTGCCGGGGCTGAACTCAACCGATGCGGCGAACCGGTTGGCTAAGGTGCCAATGCGCTTCGCGCCGGGCACCAGTTGGGAGTACTCCACCGGGATGGATGTGGTCGGCTGGGCCATCGAAGCCGTGACTCACCGGCAACTGGGCGAGTCCGTGGCCGAACACATCACGGGTCCGCTCGGCATCGTCGACACGGGTTTCGTGGTGTCCGACGCAGCGCGGCTGGTTATCTATTACACCAATGCCTCCCCGAAACCGCAGGTGGTGCACGAGGGCTCAGTGATCGTCGCAGGTACGGACCGAAACAGCGTCGCTCCGGGGCGCATTCTCGACCCGATGTCATATCACTCCGGTGGCGCGGGCATGGTGGGGACCGTGGCGGGGGTGTGGACCTTCCTGGAAGCGGTTCGCACCGGTCGTCTACTCGACGCGGAATCGTGGAGTCGCATGCTGACCGTGCAAGCGGGCATGGACAAGATCCCGATTGGTCCCGGCGTCGGCTTCGGTATTGGCTGGGCGGTGCTCGATGATCCGGTGCGCAACGGAAGCCCTCAATCGAGGGGAACTCTCAACTGGGCGGGTACTTATGGGCACAACTGGTTCATTGATTCCACCCACGAAATCACCGTGGTCTCGCTGAGCAACACCACACCCGCGGGCATGTTCAGTGATTACACGCTGCAACTGCGCGACGCCGTCTACCGTGGTTTGGCGCAATGACCGGCACAGCGCGATCGGCGGCCCCGGCCGCCGCACCGGTGGCTACCTGATCGGGCCGGGCTCGGTCGTCGACGGAGTCGCCTACGTCGTCGAGCGCAGAGGCCCGATTGTGCCGCTTCCTTCGTGGATTGCCATGCGCCTCGGCTGGCGGCCAGGCGATTAGCGGGGTATCCGTGGGCGGCGGCCACGGACTCGGACAGCAGCCGGCCGTCGTGAGTGCTCAGGCCCTGGGCGAGTCCGGGGACATGGCGGTGGCCTGCTCCCACCCCTGGTCGGCAAGGGCGACATTGTAGGGGAGCGTGGCGTTGGTGAGGGCGTAGGTGGAGGTACGGGGTACCGCACCGGGCATGTTCGCGACGCAGTAGAACACCGAGCCGTGTACCTGATAGGTGGGGTCGGCGTGCGTGGTGGGCTTGGAGTCCTCGAAGCAGCCGCCCTGGTCGATGGCGATGTCGACGAGCACCGAACCCGGCTTCATCCGCGCCACCACATCGTTGGACACCAGCTTTGGTGCCTTCGCACCTGGGACGAGGACGGCGCCGATCACCAGGTCCGCATCGAGCACGGCCTGCTCGAGCTCGAGGGTGTTGGAGGTGATGGTCTTGACCTGACCGCAGTACTGGGCGTCGATCTCCCGCAGGCGGGCTAGGGATAGGTCCAGGACGGTGACGTCGGCATGTATGCCGTGGGCTATGGCGATCGCGTTCTTTCCAGAGACACCGGCGCCGATGACGACGACCTTGGCCGGGCGCACGCCCGGGGCACCGCCCATCAGGACACCGCGACCGCCGCCCTGACGCATCAGGTTGTAGGCACCGGCCTGCGGGGCGAGACGGCCGGCGACCTCGCTCATCGGGGCGAGCAGCGGCAGGGAGCCGTCGGCGGCGGTGACGGTCTCGTACGCGATCGAGGTGGTCTTCGCCGCCAACAGCGCGTCGGTGCACTCCGTCGAAGCGGCCAGGTGCAGATAGCGTGGTCCGCGCTCGAGATGATCTGTGCGCCAGCGGCTTTGAAGTCCTCGTCGGCCAAGGGGGAACCGACACCGGCACCGCCTTCGATGATCACCTCGTGGCCGCGGCCGGCGAGTTCGTGGACACCGGCCGGGGTGATGGCCACCCGGTACTCGTGGTTCTTGATCTCGCGGGGGATTCCGATCTTCACGGGTTAGGTCTCCTGAGCGTGTGTGGGGATGTGAGCGACGGGTGTCGCAGCAAACCGGTGAACGTGAGGCACATCACTCATTCGCATTACCAAGTATGAATATTCACCGATTTTTTGCCAAGGAAACTGCAGATAATTCTGTGATTCTATATCAACTCGCTCAATCTTCATCCAATGGGAAGGGTAGGGCCCCGGAACCGAAGCATGTTCAGGAGACGAGCGACCAGCCCGCCGCCCGCGCGTCGCAGCCGACGCACTGCCGCCCCGAACCCCACATCGACGCCAGGGCTCGTCGCGCGGTTCACGTGTCGGCCGACACGAAGACAGCCGGCGCGCCCGGGCGCGCCGGCTGCGTCCAACTCTCGAGCCAGATCGCTCGGGTGCCGGCGTCCGAACCGGATAGCTCGCGATCGGAATGTTGGCCATGTGCGAAAACGTCACTCCCGCAACAATGCCGAGGAATCCGCGCAGATCCGCAGTCCAGATCCGCGATCAGTCGGCATCCGCGCATGCGGGGAACTGCGCAACGATGGATTGGGTGGGCTTCCCGAGCGCCGAAGATACTTCGGAATCGACACAACACCGAGCAGCATATCGAATATCCAGGTGACCAACTCTGGAAATCAAAGAATTACGTTCGCAACTATGGCGTATCTTCCTAATTATATTCCATACTCATGACGCCAGTGGCTCACGTCACAATTCCGGCGGATGCCCGACGGAGACACCAGTGGGCGACAAATGCGATAGCTGAGCTCGACCCTAGGTCGAACCAACGATGGCAGGTGGCACATGCTGCCCTGCGACAACAGATCCATCCGGCTCGCAGGGGTTATCTCCGATTTCTTCTGTGGCCGGCCGACCGGGAACCGAACCACCATGACAACCGCTCCATTGCCTCTTGCCTATGGATACGTGCGCGACGATCTACTCGATGATCGCGAGTCGGATTCGAGTGATGACCGGCTGCGCGATACCGCCCGATCGCTCGGATACGAGCTGGGCACCGTATTCCACGAGCCCTCACCGCGGAGCGCCACACTGCCACCGGCGTTCGTCGAGCTCGTTCAGGAATGCCGTCGAGCCGCGGCACACGTGGTGATCACCCCGCGCGGGCACATGTCGCAAATGGCCGTGTGCCGGATGGTGCTGCTGGAGATCCTCGACGTGCGGGCCGCCACCGCCGTTTACGAGGTCTAGCCGTGAACCACCGGGTAAACGATCCAGGGTTCCGAACCGGAAGGAACCGCTGTTCGCGGAGTGGATATCCGATCGGGTTATAGCGCTGTTTTCGCCTTCTGTTGCGCGGCATGATGTTTGGCCGTGGTCGATGCGGTTCGTCATCTGCTGATGATCGCGGCGTTCGCGCTCGGGCTCGCGTACGTCACACGGCTCCACGCCGACCGAGCTCGCGCTACGCCGTGCCGCGGCCGAGCTCGCCGAGACTTTGCGTGGACGCGCTCATCGGCTGATCCATGGACCGAGTTCAGCCGATGAGCGAGGACACGACCGAACCGAGGCCGTCACGGTCTTCCGATAGGCGTTGGCGGGCAAGGCGTTCGTCGATCGTCCGCTAAATGGCCGTTCGGCTCTGCTCGCGAAGCTCCTGGCGGAGGGATTTCCTGTCGAGCTTGCCGACTGCCGTCTTGGGAACGGATGAGCGGAATACGAGGTTGCGGGGCTTCTTGTAGGAGGCGAGCCCTTCGGCGACGAAGGCAATCAGTTCGCTGCGGAGCTGTTCGGATTCGTGATGGCCGGGCGCGAGGACGACAACGGCTGTCACGGCCTCGACCCAGACCGGGTCGGGTGCTCCCACGACGATTGTTTCGGCGACAGCCGGGTGCGCGAGCAGTCGCTCCTCGACTTCCCGGGGATAGACGTTGTATCCACCGGAGACGATCATGTCGGAGAGCCGGTCTTCGAGGTAGAGGAACCCGTGCTCGTCGAAGACGCCGACATCACGGGTGTGAACCCAACCGCCGGCGGTGAAGGTGGCCTCGTTGAGTTCGGGCGCGTTGAAGTGTTTCATGTCCGGCTGTGCGTGATGAGGGCGCGCTGGCGTATGGCCGGTTCGGGGTGTTGTCGACACGAGGTCGAGGCCGAGTTGGCGTTCGCCCGGGCCCGGGGCAGGGCATCCGGGCGCGGTCCCCCGCACCCGGACCAACCGCGACGCCGACCGCGATCGGCCTGGACACCACCGCGCTGCACCTACTGGCCACGCGTGCGCGCCGCCTTCGACGCCGCCGCGATCGCCCCCCGTTGCTTCGGTCGGGACCGCCTATCGTCGGCAGCGGTGGTGAGAGCCGGAGTCGATACACGCACGGGTTTTGATCGGGGCCTTCCGTGCGCACTCGCGGTCGCGAGCCACCGGACCGTGCCGCCCACCGTTCCCCTTTATAGGGGCCGCCTGCCCGACAGACCCGCAGATCCCGCCCCTGAGCCAGGCCAGGAGATCACCGCGGGTCGGGACTCCGGATACGCGCCTGCGCGGCGAGACCCACAAACCGAACCCCTCACCGCGCAGGCGGCTGCCCTGGCAGCACCGGCTCGTGGGTCTAGCGTTATCGGGTATGTAAGCAGGGACATCGTGATCGTCCGCACCCCGAGCCGCCTGTTCACCGCCGAAACCGGAATGACCTTCGCCCAGTCGCGCATTCACCTCCGGATGCGCGCGGCACTGGGCCACCTGGCTCGCGGTGCTTCCATCGGCGCCACGGCCCGCGCGGTGGCTACCACAAGCCCAGCGCTCGCGGCGGCCGTTCACCGCGCCACCGGCCAGCATCCGAGCACCTACCGCCCGGGTGCCTGACCCCGGTCCCCGTTATGGCCGCTGTCCGCGTCGAGGGGGACGGTGAACATCGTCGTCGACCCGATAGCGATCCAGATCCCAGTCCAGCGCCGGATACAGCAACCCACGCGAAGCCGACAATCAGCGCCGCACTTGCCTCGCTGCGCGGGTAGACCCCAGTTGCCGATGCTTTTGGTGAGGCCACCATTGCCGTGAGCCGATTGTGGCCGAAAACTCGATCCAGGGAGAGCGCTCCGCGCCCGGATCCGGGGATTCCCTTGACGTGTTGTGGATCTCAAGATTAATCTTTGCAGTCCAGACAGGCATAGACGAAGAGCCACTGTCAGCGGTCTTCGTCGTGTCTGTTTTTTTGTGTCGGATCGCTGACAGCCAGCGCAGAAAGTTGGCGGTCCATGAGTTCATCGACGGTCGCAACGCCGCGATCGATTTCGAGCATGTCGCAGGTAACCGCGCTGATCAACAGCCTGCCGAATTTACCGCGCAAGGCGAATCTGCTGTGGTACCTGGCGCTGGGCGGGCTGTTCTTGGACGCCTATTCGAACGCCGCGCTCGGAGCGGGACTGTCGCCGATGACCAAGGAGCTGACGCTGAGCGCAGCCCAGGTCGGCGTGCTCACCGCGACGGCTCCCGCGGTCGCCATCGTGTTCAATCCGGCGGGCGGCTGGCTGGCCGCCCGGATCGGCCGCGTCAAACCGCTGATCGCCGCGAAGGCCGTTGCGGCGCTCGGCGCGGTGCTGACCGCCACCGCCGGCAGCTTCGAGGCGGTCTGGCTGGGGCGCGGGCTGGTCGGCGTCGCCTACGGCGTCGACTTCGCGGTGGCGATGGCCCTGCTCGCCGAGTACACCCCGGCGAAGATGCAGGGGCGGCTGAACCTGTGGCAGTCCGTCTGGTACATGGCCACCACGGTGAATTTGGCGCTGACACTTGCCATTTACCAACTCGGCGTGACGCTGGAGATCTGGCGGTGGTCGGTCGGTTCGGCCGGGGTCTTCGCGATCGCGTTGCTGATCCTGCAAATCATGTTCCTGGCGGAGAGCCCGTCGTGGCTTGCGGCCAAGGGCCGACTGCCCGAGGCGGCTCGCAGCCTGCGTCGGATCTACGGTTTCCAGGTAACGGCGGGAACCGCCGACCAGGGCGGTCCGGTCCGGGAGTCGAATATCGGCTTCCGGCAGGCGGGCGTGCTGTTCCGGCAGCCCTATCTGCCGCGTACCTTCCTGTCCACAGCGATCTCGCTGACCCAATCCATGCAGTACTTCGCGATCGGCTGGTACCTGCCGGTAATCAGCCTGGCGATCTTCGGGGAGAAGTTCGAGCGGGCCACGTTCGGGTCGATGATCTTCAATGTCGCGGGGATCATCGGCGGTGCGCTGTCGGCCTACTTCGGCCGCAAGATCGGATTGCGGGTCAGCTCCGCGATCGGCTACGGCTTCGCGTCCGCCATCCTGCTGGTGATGGGGCTCGGGTTCGGCAGGCTACCGATCACCGTCGGGTTCATGCTGCCGTTGCTGTTCATCTTCTTCCACTCGGCGGGGCCGGGTGCGAACGGCAAGTCGATCGCGGCGTTGTCCTACCGCAGTGACATCCGCACCCTTGGCACCGGCGTGACCGGGATGCTGGGCAGCTTCGGCAGCGTCATCGGGTTGTATGTGTTCCCGCAGATCAAGGAGGCGATGGGGCTCGGACCGACGATCGCGCTGCTCGCGGTGGTGCCGTTGCTCGGCCTGGTCTGCTGCCTGATCGTGCGCTGGGACCCGACGCGCAGCGGCATCGATCCCGACGACGAGCGGATCGACCTGCGATTCGCTGGGAGCGCGGCATGATGCGGCGCGGGATCCTGGCCGTCGACGAGGGTTCCACCGGGACGCGGGCTGCCGTCGTCGGCGAGGACGGGAGCTGCGGGCCGTCGTTCTACGCCACCGTCGATGTCGTGCACCCCGAGCCGTCCCGGGTCGAGCAGGATGCGGAGCAACTGTTGCAGCGCACGGTCGGTGTGGCGGGTCAGGCGGTAGCCTGGGCGCGGGACAACGGCGTCGAGATCGCTGGTATGTCGATATGCACCCAGCGGGCGACCGCGATTCTGTGGGACCGCGTGACCGGGCGCCCGCTGGCCCCGGCCGTGGTATGGCAGGACAGCCGGTACGCCGCCGAACTGGCACAGCTGGCTCCGCAGTGGGATCCGATCCTGTGGCCGAGCACCGGCCGCCCGGTCGGCACCCGCTCCCCGTTCCTCTGGGCCGCCCGGCGGCTCGAAGAGCTCGACATCCCCACCGATCGTGTGCTCTTCGGATCGGTGGACACCTGGCTGGTGTGGCACCTCAGCGGCCGCGCACGGTACACCATCTCCGCGACCAACGCCGTCGCGTTCGGCGGATACCAGCTGCGCGAGCACGCCTGGGACCCGAAATGGCTGGCGCAGTTGGGTTTTCCTACAGAACTGGCGCCGCCGCCACTCGACGACGACGGCGATTTCGGCCACACCGACCCGGATCTGCTCGGCATCCGCGTGCCGATCGCGGCGGTCATGGGCGACCAGCACGCGTCGCTGATCGCCCTCGGCGCGCTCACGCCGGGGCAGGGCACCTGCGTGCACGGCACCGGCACATTCGTGGGTGCCCTCGCCGGCGACGAGCCACCGGCGCGTCTCGGCGAGCTGGACGGTGTGCTGTGCCTGGTCGGCTGGCGCAGCGCGGGACACAGCCGGTTCAGCCTCGAGGCCTACAGTTCGACCACTGGGTCCGCGCTGCGGTGGCTGACCGAGGATCTGGGTCTGTTCGCCTCCGCGGCCGAGATCAGCGCGCTGGCCGCGACCGTGCCGAGCAGCGACCGCACCTGGTTCGTGCCCACGCTGGCCGGGCTCCGCACACCGGTACAACGCCCCGGCGCGCGCGGGCTGCTGGTCGGGTTGAGCCTGGCCACCACGCGAGAAATGTTGGCCCGCACGGTGATCGACGGTATCGCGCACGCGGTGAGCGATACCGTCGACGCCCTGCGGACGACCATGAACCGGCCGATGACCCGACTGCGGGTGGGCGGCGGGCTGGCCGCGAGCGATGCGTTGCTTCAGAGCCAGGCTGACTTCACCGCAATCCCCATCGAACGGGTGGCGGATTCGGCGACCGCCAGCCTGCGCGGCGCCGCCTACCTCGCCGGTACCCGGCTGGGCATCTGGCCCTCGCTGGCTCATGCCGTCGCCGACCAGGAGCCGGGCCAGGTGTTCGAACCCAGCTTGGCCGAGGCCGATCGCCGGGAACTGCGGGCGCGCTGGCAGGACGTGCTCGCGCTCTCGTTGTCCTGAAAGAAGTTTCGGGTCCGGTCACGCCTGGGCCCTGTCCGGAATGGAGAGACCAACTCATGTTCACACTGCCGTCGAGACGGCCGAACGCCGTCGCCGCGCGGGCGACCCCGGGTGCACTACTGCGGCTGGACCGCCGCGCCGCGCTGACCGGACTCGACACCGGCACATTCGACATGCTGGTGATCGGCGGCGGCGTCACCGGCGCCTACGCCGCGCTGGACGCCGCCTCCCGTGGCCTTTCGGTGGCCCTGGTGGAGCGCGACGACTTCGCGTCCGGGACATCGTCGAAATCGTCGAAGATGGTGCACGGCGGGTTGCGCTACATCGAACAGGGCAATCTCGACCTGGTCCGGCATTCGTTGCTGGAGCGCCAGCGATTCCGGCGCAACGCCCCACATCTGGTGCAGCGCTTGCCTTTTCTGTTCCCGATCCTGGCCAAAGACGGGGTGTTCGATGCCCGGATCGCGCGTGCCTTCGAGAGTCTGCTGTGGACCTACGATCTCGCGGGCGGCTGGCGGATCGGCAAGCTGCACCAGCGGCTGACCGTCAACGAGGTGCTGGCCCACGCGCCGACGTTGCGCTCGGAAAACCTCGAGGGCGGGCTGATGTACTACGACAGCCGCGCCGACGACGCCCGGCTGACGCTGGCGATCGTGCGCAGCGCGGCCCGGCTCGGCGCCGTGGTCGTCAACGGCGCGGAGGTGACCGGCCTGCGCACCGCAGGCGGGCGGGTCACCGGTGCGACGGTCGAGGCCGATGGCGAGCGGATCGACGTCCGCGCCCGGGTCGTGGTCAACGCGACCGGGGTGTGGACCGACCGGGTGGACGGCATGGCCGACCCGGGACACCAGCCGCAGGTGCGCCCCGCCAAGGGTGTGCACATCGTGTTGCCGTGGTCGAAGATCCGCAACGACTGCACGGTCACCGTGCCCATTCCGGGCCGCGCGCGGCGGGCGACCTGCACCCGCTGGGGCGATGCCGTCGTGGTCGGCACCACCGACACCGACTACCACGGCTCGGCCGACGACGTGCACTGCACCCGCGAGGAGATGGAGTTCCTGCTCGAAGGCGCCACCATCGCCTTCGACACCAAGCTGGACGCCGGCGACGTACTGGGCAGCTACGCGGGCCTGCGCCCGCTGGTGGGCGGCAAGGAGGGTGCGACGCTGGACATGCGGCGCGACCACCACATCACCGTCACCGCAGGCATGGTCACCGTGACCGGCGGCAAACTCACCACCAGCAGGCACATGGGCGAGCTGGTGGTGGACAAGGCACTCGGGCTGCTGGACCGCAAAGCCCGCTGCCGCACCAAGAACCTGCCGCTGCTGGGCGGCGCCGGCTACGACGCGGAGGCGACCGCCGCGACCGGCGGTATCGCCGCGCATCTCGGGGGACGCTACGGCACCGAGGTGCGGTTCGTGAGCGCGCTCATCGACGAGGACCCGGCGCTGGGCGAGCCGCTCATCCCGGGACAGCCGCACCTCAAGGCCGAGGTGGTGTTCGCGGCCCGGTCGGAGCTGGCGCGATCGGTGGACGACGTGCTGTCGCGGCGGACGCGGCTGCGCCTGTTCGCCCGCGACGCGTCGGTCGAGGCCGCACCGCTGGTGGGCGAGCTGCTCGGCGCCGAACTCGGCCTCGCCCCGGACGTGGTGGCGGCGCAAGTGGAGGAATACCGGGCGGACGTCGCCCGGGAGAAGTCGATCCTGTTGGGAGACAACGCATGATCAGCCGTCAGACCATCACCCACCCGTTCAACCGCGGCAACTACATCGTCGGTGCTCCGACGCCTCCGCGCTGGGGCGCCATGCCCCCGGGCCGGGGCGAGGCCTCGCTGCAGGCGTCAGTCGTGGCCGTGCCCGCGGCCTTGACCGAAGCATTGCGCGGGGCGGCGGACGCCGTGTACACCGATCGCGACGAGGTCGTGCTGCGCACCCGCGACTGGTGGGCTGGATCGATGATCGGTGAGACCGCGGGGAATCCGGCGACGCCGGACGCGGTGATCGTCGAGGTGAGCACGGTGGAACAGATCCAGGCCGCGGTGCGGCTGTGTGGCGAGTACGGGGTGCCGCTGACCGTGTCCGCCGGGCGCAGCAACGTCACCGGTGCCGCGTTGCCGGTGCACGGCGGCGTCGTGCTGGATGTCTGCCGCCTCGACAAAATCGTGTCCTTCGACACCGAGTCGCAGCTCGTCGAAGTGCAGGCGGGCATGTTCGGCGACGTGTTCGAGACCGAACTGCAGCAGACCCACGGCGCCACCACCGGGCACTGGCCGTCCGCGTTCGCGATGTCCACGGTGGGCGGTTGGGTGGCCTGCCGCGGCGCGGGCCAGCTGTCCACCCGCTACGGCAAGATCGAGGATATGGTCGTCGGCCTCGACGTCGTACTCGCCGACGGCACGCTGGCCCGGTTCGGCGACTACCCGCGGGCGGCCACCGGCCCTGACCTGCGGCAGTTGTTCGTCGGGTCGGAGGGCACGCTCGGCGTGATCACCTCCGTCCGGCTGCGCACGCACCCGCTGCCGACGTATGCGGAGGCGATCGCATACGGGTTCGAGTCGTTCGCCGGCGGGCTGGATGCCTGCCGCCGCATCATGCAGCGCGGCGCGACCCCGGCGGCTATGCGGCTCTACGACAAGCTGGAGAGCGGCACTCACTTCGGGTATCCGGACACCAACGTGCTGCTGGTCGCGGACGAGGGCGATCCGGTGCTGGTCGACGCAATCATCCGGGTCAGCGCCGAGGAATGCGCGGCGACCGGATCCGAGCTGGACGGTCAGTCCATTTTCCAACGCTGGCTGGACGAGCGGATGCTGGTCGGCAAGTCGGCAGACGGCTTCACTCCGGGGCCTGGCTTCGTCGCCGACACGCTGGAGATGGCCGGTTCGTGGGCTGCGCTGCCCGCCATCTATGACGAGGTCGTGGCAGCGATCGAAGCCGTGCCAGGCACCCTCGCGGCGTCTGCGCACCAATCGCACGCCTACACCGACGGAGCATGCCTGTACTTCTCGCTGCGCGGCGACGTCGAGCCGGACAAGAGGCGGCACTGGTACCGCTCGGCGTGGGATGCGGCGAACGCCGTGCTCGTGCGCCACGGCGCCGCGCTGAGCCACCACCACGGCTCGGGCCTGCTGCGCGGGCCGTATCTACCAGAGGCGCTCGGCACCGGCTTCGGCACCTTCGTCGACGTCAAACGGGCGCTGGACCCGAACGGGCTGTTCAACCCCGGCAAGCTCGGCCTGCCGAGCACGCTGGGGCCCAGCCCACTCGACGCGGCGAACTGACCGGCCTCCGGTGTTGTCGGGCACTGTGAAACCGTGCAGGCCATGAACGAGAGGATCACGGCGGCGTTCGAGGACGTCCCGGTGTGTGCTTCGGTGGTCGGTTCCGCCCGGGTGCGGGAGTTCGTGCAGGCGCAGTCCCATGTTGGGATCCTGGCGTCCGTCCCGGTTGGCCAGCTGCCGAAGATCGTGTCGCTGCTGGCCGGGCTGGACAAGCTGGTGTTCGTCAACATCGACTCCTGCCCCGGCCTGGCCACCGACCGCGGCGGCGTGGACTTCCTGCAGGAAATCGGGGCGGCCGGGGTGGTCAGCACCCGGGTCGCCCCGATCGAACGGGCACGGGCGCTGTCGATGCTGACCATGCACAAGGTGTTCGTCACGGATCGGTCGAACCTGAACCGCAGCCTGGAAGCGGTCAAGCGCAGCGGCCCCGACCTGGTCGAGCTGATGCCGGCGCCGATCATCCCGTGGATGCCCGCGCCGGCACGGGAAGTCATGTCACCGTTCGTGGCGGCCGGTTTCGTCACCGACCGCGACGGAGTGGCGCACTCACTGGCTATGGGCGCGCTGGCCGCCGCGTCCTCCGATTCGGGGCTGTGGTCGCTGACCCGGTCCCGCCTACTACATGGAGAGAAATGAGTTTCGTTGTGGTGGCCCGGTATCTGACCCCGAATCGGACCCGGGTGGTCGAACTGCTCGGGCCGATGGCCGAGGCGTCGCGGCGCGAACCCGGCTGCCGTGGCTATACCGTTCATACGGGAATCGAGGAGAATGTCGTGGTGATCGTCGAGGAGTACGACACCGAACAGGACTTCACCGACCATTGCGCGTCGGAGCACTTCCAGCGAATCGTGCTCGGCCAGGTCGTACCACTTCTGACCGAGCGACAGGTCACCCGCTGCGTCCCGACCGGCGCGCAGAAGCGGTGATGCGCGCCGGATTTTCGTTGCCCCGGGACCGTCGAGCTGCTCTGCACCCGAGCGGGGATATGGCCAAGGAAGTTCGACATCAGTCGGGAGACCAGTGGCGGCGCATGTCCGCAGGACCGGTTACGGTGTGCGGCCCCTGGGGTCTCGTGAACCCTACAGCTTTTTTATCATCGGCCGCGGTCGACAGATGATCGATGTTGCTGTGGGGTGAAGCCTCGCCCCGCACGGGGCGAGGCTTCACCCCTGGATCGGCTGCGGTACCGGCCGCGTATCGGACGCGGCAACTCGGACGCTACCGCCATACCGTCACCGCATTCGGCAACCGGGCCGACGCGGTCGACAGCGACGACGAGTTCGAAGTCGGCCTCGCGGCGCTGCTGACCGGATTCCGCGCCCTGATCGAGAACGCGGACCCTGCACAGGATTAGACGTCCCGACTATCCGCCGACTGCGCCCCCGCGGACTCAGCTCCGATTTCACCTCGCCCGGTACGTGCACACCCTGAGCCCACAGTGTGGACCCGCGAGACCAACGCTTTCGCATGGAACGCCGTACTCGCCGACCTCCCTGTGGACCAGATTCCCGCCTACATCTCTCCCAGTGGCGCAACGGATCTTTCCGGCCTGCCGCCCACTTATATCGACGCAGGGTCTGCGGAGGTTTTCCGGGATGAAGACGTCGACTTCGCCTCCCGCATCTGGGCGGCAGGCGGCCAAGCCGAACTGCACCTCTGGGCAGGTGGATTCCACGGATTCGATGCCCTCTTTCCCCTCGCCCAACTGTCCAGTGGCGCCCGTCGAACACGCACCGATTGGCTCATTCGGATCCTGCGCCGAACCGGCCACAGCGAGGAGCCGTTGAGCTCTCCTCAATCGGCTGCCGAACGCGCGCACTGAGCTGCCCGTGTCGAGCGTTTGTGCGGACCCAGCCCGATGATGACCCTCATCATCCCTCCCGTGATCGGCAATGTGGTGTCCGTGCGGGAGGGCACCGCTAGTTCGAGCATGGGGCTGGCCCCTCTTCAGCCACTCCCTGCACGGCACCCGATGGGAGGCGACCAGTTGAGAGCCACACCAATACAGATGGCGGGCAGCCGAATATTGGGAGCGCCCCACCGGGTGTCAGCGTTCACTCAATTCCCGGTGCCCGCGTTCACGTTATACCGCAGGTGGTGGGTCCTGATTGATGTTCTACCCGACCTCCTTCTTCGGTGTCTTGGTTTGGTCCTTGGTGCCGGGTCGTTTGTTGGGCCGGTAGGAGGGGCCGTTCATGAACACCTGGTGGCTGGTGTTGATGAGGCGGTCCAGAAGTGATTCGGCGACAACGGGATTCAGGAACAGTGGATACCAGTCGACCGGTGACCGGTTCGAGGTCAGGATCATCGATCCGCCGGCGGCGCTGCGTTCGGAGACCAGCTCGTAGAGGTCGTCGGCCTGGGTAGCGGTGAGTTCGCGCATCCCGAAGTCGTCGAGGATGAGCACGGCGGGCCGGACGAATTCCCGCAGGCGTTTGTCCCAGGTCCGGTCGGCGTGACCACCGGCCAAAGTGGCGAGTAGGCGGCTGGTTTTGAGGGACCGGACCTCGGCGCCCTGGCGGATGGCCAGGTCTTCTCCGGCGGATAGTGGGCCAGGTCGGACTGTTTGCCGAATGGTTTGCGCACATGGGTGGCGATCAACTCGCCGCCTGCGAAGATCTGCACCATCGAATAGGTCGACCACCACACATCCACCTTGCGGCCGATATTCCGCCACGGCACCGAATACAAAGTGCGGCCTGCCTTCACATGAATGTCGGGTCCGACGGTCCCGGTCGACCAGTCCGCGAGCACGAAATCCTTGTCCGGCAAGGGAAGAAGCGCGTCGCGCTCGACCGCTCCGAACACCGTCATCGGGCAGCACCGTCGAGCGGGCGACACGCCCACTGCCCGGCGACGTCGCGGCACCACACGACCGCGGCCTGCTGCATCTGGGCCAGGGACGTCCATTCCCGCCCGCGCCACAGCGAATCTCGGACATAGGGCATAGGCCTTTCGACCCTGGGCTTGTCCTTTGGTTTCCCACGCCGCGCCGGATCCACCAGAGCGCCGTAATGATGCGCGAGCTCGGCACAGGAGCGGTTGATTTTCGGGTCATACAGGTCCGGGGTCGCGACCTCTGTCCGCAGATTGTCGGGCACCAAACGTCTTGGGACGCCGCCGAAGAACACGAACGCCTCTACAGCGCTTCGGTCCAGGCGCATTGATCCATCGTCAAGACGGGCCGCACGAACATCAACCGCGAGCAGGCCAGCACCATCACGAATGCCGAGATCCGGCGGCGTTTCCCGCTGATCGGCTCCACCCACGAGCCCAAATATCCGTAGTCGATCTGGGCTTCCTCACCGGCCGGCGGATCTTCGCGCAGCACCGTCACCCGCGACCGCAGCGTCTCCTCGGGCAGGTTGGCGTCCATGAACCGCTTCAGCGACGACACCGACGCACTCAGCCCATGCTCATCTCGCAGCCGCTGCCAGATCGTCTGCCGCGTCACCCCGGCCTTGGTCATCGCGACGATGAAGTCGCGATGCTTCTCGATCTCCGGCCACGTCGTCTGTCGCTGACGGGTGTCGGTGATCTGCGGAAACCATTGCCGCACAAGCTCGCCCCACTCCGTCACCGACTTCGACGGCCCACCCGGAGCGATCCCCGCCGCGACGGCCGGGTCCACATACTTTTTCACCGTCTTGCGGTCCAGCCCAAGGCTTTCCGCGATCTGGCTCTGCGACCTGCCCGCATGCCAGTGAATCAAGATTTCGGTCACATCGACCACGTCGAACGTTCTCCTCGCCATTCCTGGCTCCCATCACCTTCATCAGATGGGAGCAGCCAACTCCTGCGAGGACCACACCAACCGTCCGCCCGCCTTCCCGCTGGGGAATTACGTGAACGCGACCCTGGGGAATTACGTGAACGAAAACCGGCTCAACCTGGGTAATTTCGTGGACGCCGATACTCGGCAGGGTCAAGGCATTTCCGCAGTCACCTGCCGGTGCTCGTACCAGATTCCCGGGACGACCGATCCGTTCGGCAACTGCTGCGCTCGCCGATCCTTTTCCGTCGCTCCGATCCTGTCGCAGATACGCTGCACCGCGAGATTCGACTCGCTCGTGCCGATCTCGACGGTAGTGAAACCGGCGTCGTGGATCGCCTCGACCAGCGCGGCCACCGCTTCGCTCGCGTAGCCGGCGCGCCGGTGCCGTGGTCCGATCCACCAGCCGAGAGTTCGCGACGATGCGTCGCTACCGCTCGGGTGCACGCTCGCGCCACCTACCAGGGACCCGTCCGACCACGCCTCGAACACGAGAAGCCCGGGAGTCGGGTGCCCCGACCCGACGGCCTTCACCACTTCCTGAGCATTGCGTTCGGTCCACCCGTTCCCGGCAAGCATCTCCGCATCGATCGTGGCGGCGAGCGCGACCGCGTCCTGCCGTACCGGCGGGCGCAGCAGCAGCCGTGCGGACTCGACCTTCCGCAGCACGCCATAACGCGCCCTGATTTCCTTATCGACGAGCCCACCGACCCTCCACGCCCAGAGCCCGCCCGCGACAAGCACGACGCCTACCACGAGCACCACCCAGAAGGCGATAACGAGTCCCCTTGCAGCGGAGCCCGATACGACCGTCAACGCGACCCCGACAACCACCGCCGGAGCCCCGACCGTCACGATCCAACTCGCCAGCCCACGAGCGGCGGCACGCCAGGGCCCTTGCTGAAGGGCCGCTCTGGCATAGGTGATTCGCCACATGGGAAACATGCGCGAACCATATTCGATGCTGTCGAACCGACGCGGATCCCGGCCCAGAAAACAACCAAGCCGTAGGTCGGTGACCTACGTCGGTGGCGAGATCAACACATAGTCGGCATGTGCGGATGGTTGAGATGTCATGTGGCTGAGGCCATGTAGGCAGCCAGGACGTAGTGCGCACCCAACCGTGCTGTCCACCCCGGATCGTCCGGCGCCGCAGGTCCCGGACCGGCCCTACATGCCGGGCCAGTCTGCGCTGGCCGACCGCCCGCACGTGTGGGACGGGTTCGACCGGTGGCCGAGGCCAGCAATGAGCGGGATGGGTGAGCAGTACGCCGAGCTCGACGCCATCGTCACGCGCCAGCACGGGTATCCCCAGACAGGCCGCCTGCAACGCTATCCGGGATAACAGGCCGTTATCCGGGGTAGGTTCGCATCCGCCGAGTAGGGCTATCAGTCGCGCGGTTTCGGCCTAGGCGGAGCTGTGTCAAGCAACTGGGAACCAATCACCGATGCCCCCCTCCAGGAGGTCGAAGGCGCGTTCTGCCTCGGCGACTGCCACCGGATGCCGCTGGGCTGCGCTCTGGCCGTTGACCAGTGCGTGCCAGTTGGCCTCACTGAGGTTGCGTTGCACCGCGATGATCGCGCTGGCCGCCAGCCGCGCGTCCAGTTCCTTTGCTGGCCCGAGTGTCTGGGCGAGTGCAACCTCTCCGGTGGTGAGGAAGTGGGCAAGGCGAGCGGTCAACGCTGGGGTATTCAGTACCAATCGATAGCAGGCCAGCACTTCGGGCACGTCGCACAGGCCGGTGCTGGGTTCGTGATTGTCCAGGCCGGCGTAGAAGGCGGCTCGCAGGGCAGCCAGGGGTGCCTGCCCGTGTGCCCGGTTTCGTACCGCGCGGGCAGCCTCATCGATGTGGTCGGCGAACCGCTGTACGACGAGGTCCTCCTTGGAGGGAAAGTATTTGAACAGTGTGCGTTTGGACACCTCCGCGGCGGCTGCGATGTCCACAACCGACACCGCGTCGAACCCATCAGCGAGGAACAGTCGGAGGGCGGCGTCGGAGATAGCTGCGTGAGTGTGCTGCCTCTTGCGCTCGCGCAGGCCCGGTTCGGGGGTCATGTCAGATAGTCTAGCCAAATGTAAACCGAGTATATAAGTAAACTTGGTGTACTTTTGTTGGCATGCGAATCGGCGTTGCCCTGCCAACCGACTACTACAACCAGCTCACCCCGGGTGTGAATCCCGTCGACTACTTGCTCGACCAGGCCCGCAAACTGGCCGGGCTCGGCGTGCCTGCGGTCTGGCTGACCCAGCGGTTCGACTACGACGCACTGGCGGTTGCCGCGCTGATCGGGCGCGAGTTGCCGGACATCACGGTCGGGACGGCGGTCGTCCCGATCCACCCACGCCACCCCAACGCACTGGCCATGCAGGCGCAAACAGCGCAGGCGGCCAGCGACGGCCGCTTCGAACTCGGCCTCGGCTTGTCGCTGCCGGAGATCGCCGCCGGCTACGGCAACACCCACCCACGCATCCGCTACCTACGCGAATACCTCACCGCCCTATACGATCTGCTCCACACAGGCGCAGTCGACCACACCGGCGAGACGCTGGTGGCCAAATCGCCGACACGCAGCATGATGCCGACGGTCCACTCACCGGTACCCGTACTGCTTGCCACTTCGGGCCCGCTGACCCTGCAGGTCGCAGCCGAACTCGCCGACGGTGCCCTCCCGCTACTCACCGGTCCCAACACCCTGGCCGACTTCACGATCCCCACACTTGCACGACACGCCGCGGCAGCCGGTCGGCCGACGCCCCGCGTGATCGGCATGGTGGGCGGCGTAGTCACCGCTGACGTCGCCGCCGCATGCGATCGCGCGGCGCAGCAGATGGACAGATACGGCCAGATGCCGACCTACCGTGCGTTGCTGGACCGTGAGAAGGTATCCGATCCAGTGGAATTGGCCGTTATCGGCGACGAGCAGACCATGGCCGACGCGGTAGCTCGTTACGCCCAGGCCGGCGCCGACGAGCTGATTTTCGCGCTGACCGCAATAGGGTCGACACGCGACGAGGAGCGAACCTGGGCGTTACTCGGCGAATTGAGCAGAACCAGCCACGCCTGAAGGCGAGCTGACCCGACCGGCGAGCTGGCGTTGTCGATACTCGACACCTCGCCGACCGCCGCGACGAAGGTTCCGGCTGCCGGCGCCTCGCGCTGGCCGGTTCGGTCAGCGCGGTATGCGGCTTCTTAGAAAATGGTGGGCAGGGCCGGGTCCCGGCCAGGACTCGGTCCAGGTGAGCGCGGTCTGCACATCATCGATCGCATCCGGCGCCAAGCACACAACCACCTAGATATGCGCCAAAACCTTTCCCCTCCTTCAACACCGAGCGCCCAGACTACCGCTCAAAATCAGCAAACACAGATATCTGACCAGTTGCCAGCCGAAGCGGTCCTGTCATCGGCAGTTGCGGACGTTCCGCCGGCGTCGGATCGGCACGGCCAGTTGATCTTCCGATGCCTCGCGCTGGCCGGTGAGGTCAGCGCGAGGCATCGGCAGTAGCGCGCACAGCGGACAGCCGTACGGTGCTCGGCCGTTGATCTTTTGGTGGCTGTCGCGCTGGCCGATTCGGTCGGCGCGGTACGTGCGTGCGTTTGTGCACCATGTGGTCCAGCTGGAGGGTTGCCGGGATGGCGTTTTGTTCGAATTGCTAGCCTCCGTGGGTGATTTCGGCACGGAAATGCTTTCCGGCACTGGTGGGGGTCGTGTTGATTTGCTCGATGGCGGCGTGCTCCGGCGAGGAGACCGCCGTGACTTCGTCGCACTCATCAGCGCCGCCCACCTCAACGACGGCCACGCCGGTGCAGACCGATGGCACGTTGCCCCAGGGAGCCGACACGTACGGCTACCGCGACTCGTTCGCCCGGTGCAAGGACGCCGAACGGCTGGTGCTGCTGGCTAGTCAGACCACTGGACGCCCGGTGACCACTGTCCACGGCACGCTGGCAGGCGGCGATCAGCGATTCGTGGTGTGCGAGGACCGGAGCGGCACCCGAATCATGCGGGCGGTGGCGCCAGTGCTGCGGCCGGACCCCTTCGAAGGCACCTTCTTCACCTTCACCGCCAATAGCCAGCAGTTCGTGGCCGATGGCATGAAGATCGATCTAGCGCGCGCGACGATCACCGTCACCGACGACCCGCAGCACCCCGAATTCCGCGCAGTGACATGGACCGTGAACGAGTACTGGAGTGCTGTTTACTAGGCCGTGGCAAGTCTCTGAGCAGGTTCGGCCATGAGCACGGACCTTCGGCAGTTGCGGACGTTCCGTCGGCCTCGGATCGGTACGGCCAGTTGATCTTCCGATGCCCCGCGCTGGCCGGTTCGGTCCGTACGGTATGCGGCAGTGGCGGATGTTCGGCACCGCAGCGAGTTCGGTCCCCTGATCGCGCCGTTCGGCCCGGTCGGCCCTTCTCACGAGCCGACAGAAAGTCCTGGAATTCGGTCACCACGCGGAGGAATTCAGTCTCGGACAGCGTCAGCGTCTCGAATATGGAATACAGCGACTGGATCGTGACGTGGCCCCCGCCGATGTACTCAGCACAGGTTGCGTTGATACAGACTCTCATCGGGTGGTTCGTTGTAATGTTCGGCCACCTCGTGAGCAGCTCCTGAAGGTTGCGCAGGTTGCGGATGTCATCGACGAAATCTGAGATCGCATGACATACCTGGTCCGAGTACGACTGGTTCTCGGCGATGATGAAATCGTCCTCGTCGTAGTGAAATATCCATGAGCACAAGGCGTCCTGCACCTAGACCGTCCTCTCGACCTCGTCGCGCGTCGATCTCCCCACAGGCGCTGGGGCTTGAGAACACCCATATCGGTATGTGCATGTTTCGCCAGGAGCCCCGCGACCGGTTCAAACCGCGCGACCAGCGGCACGCCAGTGCGCCGCACCAGGAGGAGGGCAGACGCGGATCGGTTCGGCGAGCAAAGGCATATCGCGGTTGCGAACCGCACGACATTCGGCATTACCGTGCACTGTCGGCGCTCGGGTAGCCATCCGAGATGCCCGCGGCCCATTGATCTTCCGAGGTGCTGCGCTGGCCGGTTCGGTCAGCGCGGTATGCGGCATGACCGGACACGTGGATGTGGACCGTCGGGCCTTGCCGCCGTTCGGCGCGCATGCCTACGGTGTGATCATGGCGACGATCGTGATGGATGACCTGCCCGCACCGGCGGCAGATGTACTGCGGCGACGAGCTCGAAGGGCTGGCCTATCCATGGTTGCCTACATCCGAGCTGAGTTGATCCAGCTGGCGAGAACGCGTGTCCCGCTGGATGCCGTTGTCGAGTTCCTGGAAGCGGAGCGACCCGGCCACCCGATTGCCGAGATCGACGCCGATGCAATGGCATTGATCGGTGTCTACGAGCTTTCAGCGGAGATCTGGAGTGTTTTCAGTCGCCGCGCGGGAGCCGCCGGGATGCCGATGGGCGGCTATGTCCGACAAGAGCTGATGACTCTGGCCCGCCGAACCACGATCGAGGACGTGGTACTGGAGTTCCTGGAAGTGCAGGATCAGAATCCGGGTCTGCTGATCGACATGGACGCGGTAATCGCGGCAACCCGGTACGCGCGAGCAGAGTAATCGCCCGATCACACAGCTGACCGGCTGGCGGGTTCGAAGAACCTCAACTCGGCAGTAGCGGACGTTCCGTCGCCCGGGATCAACTCCGGCGGTGGATCTTCCGGCCTCACGTGCTGACCGCTTCGGTCACCATGCCAGCGGCAGGTCAGCGCCTTTCAGGTCGGCTTTTGCACGATCAGGCGCGGATTCGGGTTGGGACGACGCGTTGTTGCCTTGCCCCACCGAGCCCTGTCCCGCCGATTGCTCTCTCGCGTAAAGAAGGCGCCGCCTCTTACCCTCTCGAGCCTGCCGTCGGCTTTGTAGACCACCGTGACCGTACCCATCAGCACAAGGCCATGCTCGTCGCGGTTGATCAGAACCTCACGCGGTAAAACCGAGAATACGAACAGCTTGTCGTTCTCGACGATCTCGCGGTCGTCGACGCCGAACCGGGACCAATCTGCCGACTGGTAGAACGCCCCAACAATCTCGGCCGCTTGCTCGTAGCTCACCGTTGCTTGCGGAGTCTTCCTTCGCTGCCACCACATGATGCGCTGATAGTACGTGCGCCAGCGGCCTGCTCGTAAGCCTCGATAGCACTCATCGGCAGTAGCGGACGTTCTGCACCGCACCAGGTTCCGACCGCCAGCGCTCCGCGCTGGCCGGTTCGGTCAGCGCGGTATGCGGCATGAGCGGATATTCGCGCGGGATGTCTGTGTTGCACTTGCGATCACGTTGCCTGTGCGCTGAGTGCTCGTGTCCAAAACTCGACCACAGACTCGACGCAGTCTTCGATCGTGCGGTCGGCGGGTGGTTCTAGAGCGGCGCCATGGATCTGCGCTTCGACAGCCTGCACGAGCAGCGCTGCGGTCAATGCTGGATCGGCTCCGCCGCCGAGACGGCCCAGGTGAAAGTCGACCTCGTCCGCCAGAACGGTGCAACTGGGGCGCTGCGCTGAGGCCGAAAGGTTAAATGGCATGAAGTGCCATTGATGGCATAACGTGTCAAAAATAGCCTCGTTGATCAGGAAGACGCCCATGCGAGCAGGAATCGCGTGGGCGCCGACACCGTCAGCGAGCGCATCGAAGCGACCGGGGAGGAAGAAGACATGAAGATAGGTGTTACTGGAGCCGCTGGCTTCGTTGGCACGAACCTGATCGACGCGTTGGTTGCCGAGGGGCACGACGTGGTCGCCATCGACCGGGTGCGGAACCCGCGCGTGACATCCGATCGAGTCAGCTGGGCCGAAAGCGATGTGATGAACCGCGACTCGATGCGGCGCGCGCTCGAGGGTGTCGACCAGGTGTTCCACCTGGTCGCGATGATCACGCTGCGGATGCAGGATCCGCTGGCGTGGCGGGTCAACACCGAGGGTGTCCGCAACGTCGCCGAGGCTGCACTGGCCGTCGGCGCGCGGCGGTTCGTGCACATCAGCTCGGTTCACTCGTTCGATCAGGAGATCTGCGGGCCGGTGCTGAACGAGAATTCGCCACGTTCGGAACGTCCGAAAATCCCTGTGTACGACCGTTCCAAATGGGCGGGTGAACAGGAACTCCGCAAGGTCATCGACAAGGGTCTGGACGCGACGATCTGCAACCCGACCGGCATCTGGGGCCCGGTGGAGTACGCGACCGGAAAGTGGTCGCGGCTCAACGGCATTGCACGCGACGCTGCGCGGGGCCTGGTACCCGCGTTCATCTCCGATGCCGTCTTCGACATCGTCGACGTGCGCGATGTCGTAGCAGGGGCGATGCTCGCCGCCGAGAAGGGCCGCACCGGCGAGAACTACCTGCTCGGCGGCGAATACCAGCCGCTGATCGAATGGGCCCGGCTCAACGCCCGCGTCGCGGGCCGTCGCGGACCACTGATCGGCGTCCCATTGTCTGCGCTCAGCGCCATCATGCCGGTGGCCGAACCGATCTGCGCCGCACTGGGTTCAGACGTTCTCTCCCGGGCCACACTCAACGCGCTCTCGGCCGCACCGCGGGTGGACTATTCGAAGGCCGAACTCGAACTCGGCTACACACCGCGCACCGTGGAACGGTCTGTACGCGACTTTGTGTCGTTCCTCATCCAGTCCGGTCAGCTGGACCGATAGGTCCCGCGTTACAGACCTGAGCAGCAGACGCCCACACCGCGTTGATCTTCCGCGCCGCCGCGCCGGCCGGCTCGGTCAGCGCGGTATGCGGCAGTTCAGTGCGTTCAATGGGCCGCCGGCTCGGCCCGGTCCGAACGGCTTCGTAAGCGGCAATTGCGGAGGTTGTGTGTTTCGTCGGTCGAGATAGATTCTGGTCGTGATCTGGGTACGGATGGTCGGGCTTGCGCTCGTCGTGGTGGGGTTTCTGGCTTGCGCGGGTTGTGGCACACACGACGGTGGGCCGTCGTGGTTTTCGCCGAACGGCGGTCGAGGGACCGAGAAGACACATGTGTTCATCCAGGGTGGAACGGTCCGTCCTTCCAGGGTGACGCTGCGCGTGAGCTACCGGTGCCCGTCTTCGACACCGAAGGGGGGAGTGCTCACTGCTCAGATCGGAGACAGCGGTTCGACGGGCTTGGTGCACAGAGACCCCGTTCCTGTCACGTGCGACGGGAGCGAACACGGCATTGACGTCGATTTCGAGGAGAGTCTCCCCGCCGGCGAGGCGCGGGTACTCGGCATCGTCGCACTGTGGCTTCCGGCTGCCGTGCCTGATCCTGCCGGCGGTGCGGTTTCCCCTGCCGGCGCGTTGAGTTCTGTGCAGACACAGGACGTCGCCAACGACCTCAACGGCAAGGTCGAGTTGGAGGCGGCGTTGTGAGCGCGTCCACGTGATCTCCTGTGCGAAGCAGGGTGCCGTCTGCATCGCGGGGCGGCACCCACCCTGCATTCGGCTAGTTGGACACTTGCTGTCAGGATCGGAACCCGGCCAGGATTTGATCCAGGTGCCCGGTGCGATGCTCCCAATATTCGGCTGCCCGCCGTCTGTTTTGGTGTGGCTCTCTACTGGCTTGCCTCCGACTGAGGTCGACCATACGTATTGTCCAGCGGTGATGGCGGTGGCTGACTGGGTCCCTGACGGCCACAAGCGGCAACTGGTGCGGTAATTGGGAGGGCTGATGGCGACGGGGGCAACCCGGGCGGAGCTATCGCGTGAGCTGAAGGTAGCGATGTGCACGGACCGCGGCTTCACGATGCACCGAGTGGATGATGGCTATGCGTTCCGCAAAACTGTTGAGGGTGAGCACTTCTCGGGAGCGCTGGAGGTCCTGGCCGATCTCGTCCTGAAATACGGAGAACTTCGAGTGACCGGCACTGTCTCGATGACTGTTCCCGCTCTGCAAACCGCCATCGATGCAACACCGGACGCAGCGGTCAGCAATCTCGATCTGTCCGGCGGCAGGCCCTACTCCACCGAACTCGCGATCAAGAGCTTCGGGCGCAGAGGCAGCTTCGGAGAAGCCGAGCAAGAGATCCTGGTCGAGACCGACGACGATGTCGACGCGGCCGTCGAAGAATTCATCGGCATGGTCGACGGTCCTGTCAGCGACTGGGCCACAGCCGTATTGGCCGTCGAGCCGCTGGTCGCGGCGGCGGTATCGGTGACTGGCGACAGCAACCCTATGTTCGTCCGACGCCTGATCCTGTTGTTGTTATCGCTGAATCGGGCCGAGGATGCCGTACAGGTGATGGATGCACACCTGCGGGCCAAGCTGCACTTGGGCGAGCGGGAATCGCGCGCACCCAAGTTCGAGCAGCACCTACTCGATTCGTTCCCTGCCTACCGCCGCGTTCGAGAAGCCCGCCAACAGGATCAGTCGCAGTGAGATCTTGAGCGCGCGGTCTCGGGCTCAGACCTAACAATCGTCGTGTAATCGGCATGAGCGCGCACCGCCGGCGGCCGTACGGCGCTCTGCCCGTTGATCTTCCGATGCCCCGTGCTGGCCGGTTCGGTCAGCGCGGTATGCGGCAGAAGCGGATGTTCGGCGAATGGATTCTCGTTGGGTGTTGTCGGGTAGTGCTGGCACGATCGTTGCCGTGACCGAGCCCGACCTCCGCGCCTTGATGCGGTTGCACATACCCGAAGAATTCCACGCTGAGATCGAGCTGACGATCCGCGAAGGGTTGCGGCTGCGGCACGCTCGCGAAGATGATCCGATCATCGGCCATTTCGGTGGCCTGCCGCAGTTGCCGGACGGATTCGCCTGGCCCGGTGCCGATCACGGCCATTACGAGCACGTCGCCACCATCGATCTCGCCACCCTGCCGAATCTGGATCTGGATCTGCCTGCCTCCGGAAAGATCTCGGTCTTCGGGGATACGAACGGCTGGGCCGGGGCTTGTGTGTTCTTCCCTGACGACGTGGCCCTCAACGAGATGCCCTTGCCGCCGGACCTCGCCGAACGCAACGGCATCATCAGTCGTGTCGACATGACCTACGCGGTGGTCGAGACTATTCCCGACGCGCAGTGGTTCGAAGAGAACCTCCTCGACGGAAACGACCACGACGATGAGGTGTACGAAGGATTCGAAGCGTTCGGCGAGGCCTTCTTCACCCATTCCTGGGCCTGGCACCAACTCGGTGGCTGGGCCAACGAAATCCAGGGTCAACGCGACCGCGGCCTGCTGCCCGGCACGGCCGCCGAACAACACTTCTACCATGACTTCGAACCGTCGGGTCCGCTGCTGCTCGCCCAGTTCGACACCGATCCCGAAATCAACATGGGGTGGGGAGACTTCGGCACCCTCTACTGCTTCATCACCCCACAGGATCTGGCCGCCCACGACTTCACCAAGGTCAGTGTCCACTGGGAGAGCTACTGAGCAGCCGAGTCCGTCACTGAAGACTCGACCTCGGTGCCAGGCGGCGTTCGGTAGGAGCGGATACCTCCGCGCCGGCTGGTTCGGTCAGCGCGGTATGCGGCAATAGCGTGCAACGCCAACGGTGGCACTCCCGAAACCGCTGGTTGCTCCGAACGGGACTAGTCGTGCACCATCACGCACTGTGCACGATCAGCATTCCGGACATGTCATCTACCAATCGGGTCATGCCTACAAGCTGAGACTGGAACTCGAGTGGGATTTACGTTGCGGCACCACAGCAACCGAGTGTGAGCGAGCAGGGGCCGAACAGGCGGTAGCAGCGATCGTCGAACTCACCCGCGACTTGATCGAACCCAAGGAGTTCGGGCTCACCAAGTGCGTGCGATTCCACTCGGAGGGACTCTCCCTGATCGCGCAACAACCACTGGCAGAAGGACACTGGTATCTGAAGCCGCCAGGCACAGAACCGTTTCCCCCATACACCCGCGCCCAGATGATCGATGTTGAAACAATCGATGAGTCAGCAATGCTGGCAGCGGTCGATGTACTGTTCGATGCGCCATGCGACCTGTCAGGCAACCAGTGGCCATCATGGGAGGAGATGTATGTCTTCGACACCATGGCCCGCATACCGGACACCTCGGTACCCGCCACGCAGGACTATCTCGTCATCGACGACCTCGATAACAAAGCCCTGAATCTGCCAATTCCCCTGCAACGCCGAACCACAGGCGTCTGGGCGGGAAGATACAGCCTCGGTTTCATGGCGCCATTCTCGGTCCACGTGTGGCAAGACGAATACTCCGGCTTCCGTGATTCGGACTCCTTCAGCACCGCCATCGAGCTCCGAATCACTGTCCACTGGTCGCTGTGGTGGGAGGAAGCATCGCCTGGCCGCGCCCTACTCGATGCCGCAATCGATCGCCTCCATCAACGAGGCTGGTCCCGCGCCTGACGATCATCCCTGTACAAGGGCTATACCTATCCGAAACTCGGCAGTAGCGGACGTTCCGCGGCGCACAGGGTTCCGGCCGCCGGCGGCTCGCGCTGGCCGGTTCGGTCAGCGCGGTGTGCGGCTAGAAGCGGATACAGCTCTTCATGGCCGATCCTGCCGCGCCTGGGTTCTGAGCACGTCGATTTCGCATCCTGGCGAGGTGGGATCGAAGCCGTGATCGATCAGCCAGCGCACGCCGCGCAGACTTCGTAACGACCACCAAGCCCGGATCACCTCGAGGTCCATACCTGTGCCATAGCCCGACGCCACATCTCTCAGGCGCTCCGGGTGCCCGAGTGTCAATGTGGCGAGGTCGTACATGGCGTCTCCTTGAGCCGCCTCGGACCAATCGATCACGCCGGTGATCGCGTCTCCGTCGACGAATACATGCGCGAGCTGTAGGTCACCGTGGGTGAACACCGGTGTCCATGGCCGGAGCGCGACTTCAGCGGTCCGGCGGTTGCGCGCGATGATGTCAGCGGGGAGGACGTTGTTCGTGACCAGCCATGCGCATTCGGCATCGAGTTCCGCGGCGAGCTGCTCTGGGGTGCGACCGGGCCGCGGTGGCAACGGTGCGTCGTGCAGCATTCGCAGGGCTGCCCCCGCCGCGGCCCATGCCGCCGTGGATGCGGACGACGGCTCGCCGAGCCGGCCGAGCGACGCCGGTCAGTATCTACGTTCGCCGCCGGGTTTACCGCGGGCCGCAGACAATAGCGGATGCTCTGCACCGCAGCATGTTCCGGCAGTCGACGCCTCGCGCTGGCCGGTTCGGTCAGCGCGGTATGCGGCATTACAGATCACTACCGTGGACCATAGTTAGGTCATGTCGTGTGCTGGCGGATTAGTCCTGGATGGATGTTCCGCACCGAATTCCCCAGTCGTGCAACGTTTACGATCGGTAGATGAGGATCGCTGCGGCGCAGGCTCGGCCGGCATGGCTGGACCCTACGGCGGGAACGAAGACGGTGGTCGACTGGTTGACCCGGGCGGCCGAAGCCGGAGTGGACCTGCTGGCGTTTCCGGAGACGTTTCTGTCGGGCTATCCGATCTGGCTGGCCCGCACCGGCGGAGCCCGCTTCAACAATCCGGCGCAGAAGGCCGCCTACGCCTACTACCTCGATGCCGCGGTCACCCTCGATGGCCCACACCTGGCCACCGTGTGCGAGGCCGTCGCGGATCTGGGGGTCTTCTGCTATCTCGGGATCAGCGAACGCGTCCGCGGGACCGTGTACTGCACGCTGGTGGCGATCGACCCGGCTCGCGGAGTGGTGAGCGCTCATCGCAAACTGATGCCCACCCACGAGGAACGGATGGTGTGGGGAATCGGCGACGGTCACGGCCTGCGTACTCACGATGTCGCCGGATTCCGGGTGGGCGGCCTGTCGTGCTGGGAGAACTGGATGCCCCAAGCCCGTCACGCCCTGTATGCCGACGGGGAAACCCTCCATATCTCCACCTGGCCCGGATCGGTCCGAAACACCCGAGACATCACCCGTTTCGTCGCGCTGGAAGGTCGGGTCTATTCCCTGGCCGCCGGAGCCGTGCTCGACTACAGCGATGTACCTGAGGACTTCCCGCTGCGAGACATGCTGATCTCACAAGGCAAACCGGCCGGCTATGACGGCGGCTCCGCGATCGCCGGGCCCGACGGCGCCTGGCTGGTCGAGCCGGTGATCGGTGCGGAACGGCTCGTGATCGCCGAAATCGATCCCGCCCGGGTAGCCCAGGAACGACAGAACTTCGATCCCGCCGGGCACTACTCTCGCCCCGATGTCTTCTCGGTCACCGTAGACCGCCGCCGCCGCTCCCCGGCAACCTTTCTCGACGACTAGCTACTGCCACCACTGCGGCGCAATTCGTGCAAGGGAGTCGATACGTCGCGGCCGGTGCTGAGGCGCGGCCGGTTGATCGGAATCTCGGTCAGCGGTGCGGTCTCCCGCATCGAAGCCAACGATCGCTTGGCCAATTCCTGATAGACCTTGACGCCGTTGGCTTTCCACCGCAACGTCTGCTCATCCAGCGGCCGGGTCTCGGTGACCGGGTTACCGACCGCGAGATGCGCTGCGGGGATCGTCGTGTCCGCCCGAACCATGCTTCCGGCGCCGACGAGCGCGCGTGCTCCCACCCGTGCGCCATCCATCACGATTGCGTTCATGCCGACCATCGCCCCCGACTCGATGACGCAACCGTGCAGTACCGCGCCGTGCCCGATGTGGGATTCGGTCTCCAGCAACAACTCTCGCCCCGGAAACGAATGCAACACACAGCCATCCTGAACATTGGATCCCGCACCGATTACGATCGGGCCGAAGTCGCCTCGGATGCTGGCCACCGGGCCGATGTAGCAGCCACTTTCGACCACGACATCTCCGATCAGCACCGCTGACGGGTGCACGAACGCGTCGGCGGCTACAACCGGTATAACTCCGTCGATCTCATAGCTGGGCATACCCACTCCTGTTCCCCGGGCGGCCCCGGTCCCTTCTTGGAGCGTCTCACAACGTCTCGGGGCGTCAGAATTCGGCATTGAAGCAGAGCTTGAGCCTGTAATCGGCAATAGCGGATGCTCTGCACCGCACTGGGTTCCGGCCGCGGGCCGCCCTGCGCTGACCGGTTCGGTCAGCGCGATATACGACAATAGAGTGCGTCGCGAGAGCCAGCGAGGACGAGGCGAACGTTCAGGACGGGCCAGCCATGCACCGGCATCAGCCGGGGCAATAGGCAGTCTCGGCGGCGTTCACGAAGGCCATCGCCGAGCCGAACTCGCCTGGCTCTTCGCTCAGGAACTCGGCCAGACTTTGCTTCGATAGGCCGGCCGCGAGCAGATCGCAGACGGCATGGCCACCCTCGGAAATGCCCGGGAAATCCGAGATGATGTCGGGAAGTATCTGAATGCCATCCCGCTGGATGAGCAGGAACCCGAAATGCGCGTCCTGTAACGGGCCGTAGTTGTGGGGGCCCGCGACCGGCCGCAGCTCTGCCGACGGCAGCGCCGAGGCGGGGGCGGCGAACAAAACAGCAGCGGCCGCGGCGGCGAGCCCTGTAGCGATCTTCGAGAAGAGCAAGACGATTCCAATCGTGGGACAACTGCGCGACCCGGTGATCGCCACCAAGATCGTAAATGAGGTCGCCGAACTGCGCCGGGCGTCAATTCGCGTTCCGCCACTGGACCCCACGTGGCGGGTACCGGCGGCCAGGCAAGGCCGATAGCGGCAGACCTACCCGCCACATCGCGTACCGCACGAGCTGCCCACATTGACGCTCAGAACCAGCCCCATGACCCACGAGCTCCACCGACGACTCACCCAGACGAAGCACAACCGGCCAGAGCACACCCGCGGCATCAACCCGCCGTCAAGTTCACAACCTCCGACATCCCACTCCGATCATCGCCCAGGATGCTACGCACGTCGATCCTGCCCGGCGTCCGCTAATCGGCTACTTAGAGCGTGAGTTCTGCACGGCACCAGGTCCTAGCCGCCGGCGCCCCGCGCTGGCCGGTTCGGTCAGCGGTATGCGGCAAAGTAGTGCGTTCGTAGCCCACAACTCGTCCGGCACCAGCCAACGCGACAACTCGTCGATCGCGACCGGACATCATGCCGCGCAACCGAATACGGCACGCGGCAAACGAATCACGACGACGTGAGACACGGTCTAAGGAAGTTACGATCTTGACCATGCATTCAGACCTCGAAGGCATCTCCCGAATCACCCGCCTCGCAGCAGATTTCGACTGGACTTGGACCCTCCAGGATCTGGAGCCGTTCTGTTCCCGAACCGGCTGGCAGATCAACCTGGAAGACAGGTACTCGGACCTAACTACCAACTTCGCTGTCGATCGGCAGGATGCTCGAATCTATCGCAGCGAGGGTAAAATCAAGCATATTTCATGCTTCGTCACTGACGTCGCCTCGTCGGAGACCGAAGAAGTCGCTGATGAAGTCGCGCAATGGTTCACCAGGATCAGCGAGGTGATAACGACGACGCTGGGAGTATCCGCATCTGAGGATGTCACCGACGAAATGGAATTGCACTGGCTCACGCCGAAGGTCGTCTTCGACCTGGCGGCGTCGGGTTATGCGGTCTATCTCGACCTCTATAGTCCGGATTATTGGCGCTTCGTTGACGAAGTCAAACAACTCGAAGCCGAGGCGTACGAGGAATATGACGAAGACGACGAGGATCAGGACGAAGACTGACCGCCCCAGGGGTCCCGGTGAACCGCGCGGGTTTGGCAGAAGCGAATGCCACTGAGCCGCAGCGGCTCTCGCCGCTGGCCGCCGTGCGCTGGCCGGTTCGGTCAGCGCGGTATGCGGCAGTTGAGGACGTTCGGGCTAGATAGGGAACTCGTCACGCCAGCTGCCCCGTACCAGATGACGAGGAATGTACTCCGACTCGACGACCAGTTTCACGCCCATGTCAGTAGCCATACAAGCCATGGCAAGCGGCCCCAGGGCAAGACATCCTTCGGAGTCCTTTCTGCGGTCTGGGGTTGCGGTCCAGTATTCGCGATGGTGCCACAGCGCACCGACCAGCTCTTCATTGAACTCGTCGCGACTACGCATCAACGTGTAGAACAGGTTGATCGGTTGATACGCGATCTTGTCCAACCGGTCATGCGACATGACCGTCGCGACTTCACGGTAGGACTGCTCGATCGTGGTCTCCAGCTTCTCGGCCGCCCCAGGCTCCTGCCGGTACCAGGTCGCCAAAGTGTCGGCCCAGCTGTACCAGAAGTCGTCGAACACAAGCCCGGGAATTCGGAGGCGGTCCATCGAAACCTCCGAAAGCAGTTGCAGTCGTGCGCCATCCGCGCAGATAACCGCGAGATAGAACGTTGTCAGCCAGGTGATGACAGTGCCTCTGGCCGCCGACCCCGCGGGTGGCAACTGCCGCACCTTGTTATCGATGAAGCACTCCACGGGACCCGTCGTTCCGTCGGTGACCTGATACAACGCCGCCCCGATCTGCAGCGTACGCACCACTCCATCCCAGGTCTCGATGCGTTCTCCGAGGGGATCCACGGCACATTGGGCAAGCATGGAACCGTAGGCGAAGGTCCACACCCCGTCGATCAGATCAGTCGACTGCTCCAGCTGCTCGATCAGCTCGGTGACATCTTCCTCCGACTCGCGCGCCGTTTCGGCCCACTCGCCGCTCGGTGTCCAGTGGGACGACATCTGAAGCACAGGGCCTCCGCAATCTTTTGTTCGAGAAGCGTTCGGGCACAGCCTACAACCGCTCAACGATCCATCATTACGACCAGATCGATCAGGCCGAGACCAATTGTCGTCGTGTCATCGGCAATAGCGGACGTTCTGCACCGCACCGGGTTCCAGCCGCTGGCGCCCCACGCTGGCCGGTCCGGTCAGCGCGGTATATGGCAATTGCGCACGTTTCTGTCGGCGGTTATCAAGCCGAACAGTACGTGATTCATCAGTCCAGATTGCTTGCCCGCCCAGTGCCGAAAGATCGCAGGGGGCGTTCTTTGCCGGTGTACCGGGCAGGAAGGAACTGCCCAAGCCCAGCGTTGCTCATGTCCGCGACGACTGCTGGTTCACAGTCCTAACGGACGCGGACACGCGCCCAATCGATCACGGGTCCATCCGCATCGCCAGAAGGGGACAAGACGATTGTCCGCACCCCCGCCGTACGTGGAGTCCAGGAGATCTTCAAGCCGATGACGTTGTCGACCATGTGGACCAGCCTGTCGATCGTGTCGTGGGGGTTGGCTTCCTTTTCCACGAGACCTACCGATCGATACCCACGAAGATCTCCCAGGTAGATGGTGTAGGTGGAACCTACCCGCAGATCCTCACCGCCCACCGTGAATAGTCCATAGTTGGAAGTGACGTCGGCCGAAGCCGCTGGCGCGGTCAGCCCGGTAGCGCACAGGCAGGCAAGGGTTGCGCCGACTACGGCGATCGCTTTCATGTGTTGCCTTCTTGTTTGTAATGTGTTCGCAGAGAACAGGTCTAAGGGATATCACAGGTTGGCGCTGCCATTCGATGGCAGGTCGCCCGGCGAGATCCCACCCCCACAGCGCAACGCCCTCCGCATGCTGTCGGCAGTAGTTTGCGGCGCGGTCCGGTCGATCCACAGCCTCACGACTTTCGGCAGTAGCGGACGTTCTGCACCACACCAGGTTTCGGCGGCCGGCGCACCACCTGAGGGTGCGACAACACCGCCATCTACCGCTGCGAGTCGCACTTTTCGGCGCCCGTCGGAATGTGGTGCTGGGGTGTACCCCAAAACGACAGTCCCGCATGCATTCAGAGGGGTCGCGCTGGCCGGTTCGGTCAGCGCGGTATGCGGCATTATCGCTCACTCCCGCTGACTGAAGCCAGACCGGTTTGGCCCGGGCACCCGACGTGAACGCTTTGGTGGTGATGAAAACCCCACGCGCCGCGCCCACACGAGCACTACGACCGGCCGCGCCCGCAGTGCTCGCTTCTCGCCAACAGGGTCTACCGCCGAAAGAGATTGTCAGTAGGAGGCATTGGCCCCGTACTCGGCCTGGGCGCGCGTAAAGCCGTCGTACACCAGCTGATCGATCAGTCCGGACCGAGAGAACGAGGTGTACGCGAGGTACTGCTTGGCGCTCTTTGCCGCCTGCTCGTTCCAGTCCACATTCAGGCTGTCCACTGCGAACGTAGCGTCTGCGGTGGAGAAGTCTTCGTACTCGAGCTGGTGAATCAGACCGCTGCGGGAGAAGGCAGAGTAGTCGAGTTGACCGGTCCCCGATAACGGGACCACCCGGTCTTCGAGTCCGGGTTGTTTGATTCAGATTCAGTTGAAGCTGCAGGTCACCGGGTGGTGGGTGTG
>NZ_JBHZAL010000038.1:0-61504 GCF_042754245.1 Nocardia sp. NPDC059228
TCTTGGCGCGGTCGACCGGGCTCGGACCTGTTGCGGCGCCCCTTTTTTCGCCCGCACGTGCGAGCCGTCGACCATGACCCGGTCGAAGTCGATCACCCGGGCGGCATGGGCACGGGCGAGCACGGCTTGATGGATCTGCTCGAACGCTCCGGCGGCTTGCCAGTCCCGCAACCTGCGCCAAACAGGTCATCCCTGACCCGAACCCCAGTTCCTGGGGCAGATTCGGTTCACTGGCTTGCGTCGGCAAAGCGACTGATCGGCCGGGCCAAGCCGAGCATGCCCCGTAACGTGGTCGCCTCGTACGCGGTCCGGAACCCCGCCCGGCTCTGCAATTGCGGGACCAGGTCGCGGCAGATCGCCTGGAGATCGTCGGGCAGCACGGCCGGTCGCAACCGAAAGCCGTTGAGACCGGCAGATTTCCAGTCCACCATCAGATCCGCCAGTTCACCCGGGGTTCCCGTGAAGATCTCGGCGTCGGAGGTCAGTGCTTCGCCGTCGAGAGTGTCGAGCCGGTGCAGGCGACCGGCGGCGGCGCCCGGCTGATCGTCGAGCACGACGAGCAGTTCACCGAAGACCGCAAGAGGCCAGTCAGCGGGACGGCCGGTCTTGGCCCGCGCGGCGTCGACCTCACCCAGGATCCGAGTCACATCCGCGCGCGAGTGCGGCGTGACGTAGACGATGTCGGCGTCGGCTGCGGCGAGCTCGTAGGGCACCGAGGCATGAGCGAGCACAGTGACCGGCGGCTGCCCCTGCGGCGGCCGCGGGGTGATCGCTGGGCCGCGGACACTGAAGTGTTCACCGCGAAAGTTGATGTGGTGCAGTTTGTCTCGATCGATGAACCGCTCGGTGGCGGCGTCGCGGATCTCGGCATCGTCCTCCCAGCTGTCCCACAGCCGCCGAGCGACCTCGACGACGTCGCCGGCCTCGCGGTGCAACTCGGCCAGCGCCGCCGCGATCGCCTCGGGGCCTGACAGATCCGTCGGCGACAGCAGTGGGGTCTCGCGGCGGCCGAAATGGGCCGCGTCCGCCGCGCGCGACGAGACTTGCGGACGCCAGCCGGCACGCCCGTGGCTGACATAGTCGAGCGTCGCTATACCCATGGCCACATGAAACGGTTCGGTGTGGGTGACATTGGTCGTCGGCACCAGGCCCAGATGCGTGGTCAGGGGTGCGAGCCGGGAGGCCAGCAGGACCGCGTCGAGGCGGCCGCGCACCTGGTCGGTGCGGTCGTCGGGCAGATGGAACCGAGCCGACTGCATGCCCAGCGCATCCTCGATCGTGACGAAATCCAGCAGCCCGCGCTCGGCCTCGGCGACCAGCTCGCGCCAGTATCCGACCGTGAACAACTCGCGGGGGCGCGCGTTCGGCTCGCGCCATGCCGCCGGATGCCAGCCGGCGCCGTCGAGCGCGACGGCCAAGTGCAGTTCGGTCATGATGCCTCCCTCGCAGTGGTGTGTCCGGGCCTGCGGTCCAGGCCCAGGTGCTCGCGCAGCGTGGTGCCGGTGTACTCGGTGCGGAACACCCCCTTCTCTTGGAGCAGCGGGACGACGTGAGCGACCAGATCGTCCAATCCGGTGGGCGTCAGGTGCGGGACGAAGATGAAGCCGTCGGCGCCGCCGCGGCGGGCGAAGTCCTCGATGGCGTCGGCAACGGCAGCCGGCGTGCCCACGAAGGTCGGACGGGCGGCGATCTCGATCACCAGTTGCCGAATGCTCAACCCCCGCGCTGCCGATATCTCCCGCCAGCGCAGAGCCGTCTCCGCGCGTGCGCTGCGGAACGTCGAATGTCCTTGAAGTAGTTGGCTTTCCGGAATCGGGTCGATTTCCGGTAGCGGCCCGTCCGGATCGTATGAGGACAGATCGCAGCCCCAGATCCCTTCCAGGAAAGTCAGGGCCGTGCGCGGGCCGACCTGGGCCCGGGCGATCTCCACAGCACGTTCGGCAGCCTCGGCCGCGGTGTCGCCGAGTACATACGTGGCCGAAGGGAAGATCAGCAGTTCGTCGGGCGTCCGGCCGTAGGTGGCGAGCCTGGATTTGACGTCACGGTAGAACGCGCGAGCCTCGTCGAACCGGTCGTATTTGCTGAAGACGACCTCCGCTTCCCGGGCCGCGAAGTCACGGCCCGTAGGGGATTCGCCAGCCTGGATGATCACCGGGTGCCCCTGCGGACCCGATGGCGTGGCGAACCTGCCATGAATGTCGAAATGCTCTCCGGGATAGGAGAATTTGCCTGCACCAGGCCGGATGAACGCACCGCCGACAGGGTCGGCGAGGATGTCGTCGGACCGCAGACTGTCCCACAGCTCGCGGGCGGTCGCCAGGAATTCCGCGGCGCGCGTGTACCGGTCCGCCTCGGTGAGGAACCCGCCACGCCGGAAGTTCTCACCGGTGAACGCGTCGAAGCTCGTCACCACATTCCATGCGGCCCGGCCATCGCTGAGAAGGTCCAGGGTCGCCAGCCGCCGGGCCACCTCATAGGGTTCGTTGAAGGTGGCGTTGATCGTCGCGGCCAGGCCCAGGCGTTCGGTGACCGCAGCGAGCGCCGACAGCATGGTCAGCGAATCCGGACGGCCCATCACGTCCATGTCGTGCAGGAGTCCCTTGTGTTCCCGCAGCCGCAGTCCCTCGGCGAGGAAGAAGAAGTCGAATCGGCCGCGCTCGGCGGTGCGCGCCAGATGCGCGAACGATTCGAATTCGATCTGGCTTCCCGCCCGTGGGTCCGACCATACGGTGGTGTGGTGGATGCCAGGCAGCTGGGCGGCGAGATGAATCTGCTTCACGCGTAGTCCTTCGATCGAGCAGGGAAGGCATGCCCGCGAGCGCCGAGGACCACCAGCAGGGTGGGTGCCAGCAGCACCAGCACGGTCCACGGGAATGCCATCGAGCCGAACAGCGTCAACAGCACCCCGCCGACGACACCGCCGCCGGCCATCGCCACGTTCCAGAGGGTGACCAGCATGGCCTGGGCCGCATCGGCGGCATCACCGCCGGCGATCGCCACCGCGGTCTGCAGCAGGGTCGGCACGCCGCCCCAGCCCAAACCCCACAGCGCCGCCGCCGGGTAGATCAGCACCGCGTTGTGCACCTGCGCGGCCAGCATCGCGGCCGCGATGGCCACCAGAATCGTTCCGGCGATGGTCAATCCACGCAGGCGGCGGTCGATGTGCGCGCCGGTGAACCAGATGCTCAGCATCGACGCGATGCCGAAGACCAGCAGCACCGCACCGACCATGCCGTGCAGCCCGGCCCCATCGAGGAAGGTGGCGATGTAGGTGTAGAGGATGGTGTGCGCGAGAACGAACACCAGGGTCACGAACAGCACCGCACCCACCCCGGGAACTCGTGCGGTTGCCGCCAGCTGAATGCGACCGCCGCCCGACTGCCCGGGAAAGTCCGGAACCACCAACGAGATCCAGGCCAGTAGCACCACCGCGAGCACTGACATCACCGCGAACGTCACTTGCCAGCCGACCGCATCGCCGAGAAACGTCCCCAGCGGAATGCCCAGAGACAGCGCCAGCGGAATGCCGGCCATCACGATCGCAATCGACTTGCCCTGCAACGACTCCGGCGCGACACGGCGGGCATACCCGGCCAGCAGCGCCCACACCACACCGGCCGCGACTCCGGCGATGAACCGCGCGACCAGCGTCAGCGGGTACGACAGCGATGCCGCCGTCACGGTATTGGCCACCGCGAATCCGGCCACACCAGCCAGGAGCAACCGCTTGCGCCGCCATCCGGCCGTCGCCACCGACAACGGAATGGCCGACACCGCGGTTCCGATCGCGTAGACGGTGACCAGCTGCCCCGTTGCCGACTCACTGACACCCAGGCCGGCGCTCATCCCGGGCAGTACGCCAGCGGGCAACGCCTCGGTGAGAACAGTGATGAACGCTGCGGTGGTCAGCGCGAGCAACGACGGAACTGGCAGTCGCGGAGCATCTTTCGTGGTCGTCTCCGACCGCGGGATCTGTATTCGATTCGCCATGCGGGTATCGTCAAACCTTCACATTAGTGTGAAGGTCAAGGGATTCGCCGAGATGAGGAACATCACATGCGCATCGGAGAGCTGGCCCGTCGCACCGGCACATCCACCCGGTTGCTGCGCTACTACGAGGAAAAGGCGCTGATCGTCTCACGCCGCTTGCCCAACGGCTACCGCGACTACGACGATGCCTTCGTCGACCGGGTGATGCAGATCCGCGGCCTGCTCGACGCGGGCCTGCCGACCCGCATCATCAAGCAAATCCTGCCCTGCCTGAACAAACCCCGAGTCATCCACTTCACCGACGCCACCCCGCAGATGATCGCTACCCTCGAGCACGAGCTGAACCGCATGACCGAGCGCATCGAAGTGCTCACCCACAACCGGGACGCCATCGCCGAGTACCTCGAGGCCGTCCTGGACGCCGACCAGCTTCGCGCGACCTCATGACGCCTCAGGAGCCTTGGCTTGACTCTGTCGGTGATCTTGGAAGCTGCGAGATCAACTGCCGACAGCCCGCCAGGACCGTGGTCGGGGAATTCGCTTGTGGTCCAAGTAGTTTTGGAAGGCCGTGGTGGTCGGGGCGGAAACGGCTCGTCCGGTAGTAGCGCTGCGCTGAGGCGTTCGATGTTCACGGCGATGGCGGTGAGTACGTGCTGGAGGTGGGTCTTGGTCTGGCCGCGGTAGCGGCATTGCCGCATGCCGTGCCCGTTCGCGAATCCGCAGACGGTGCCCTCGATGCCGGAACGCACGGCATACCGCTGCCGCCAGGCCGGGCTCTGCTGTTCGTCGCGGGTTCGAACTTGCAGGTCGAGTAGTTCTCGCCGGGAAATCCCACGTTGCGTGCGCTGTCGCGGGAGCTGGTGCACTGGCTGCGGACCGGACATGGCTGACACTGGGCTTTGGATCAGCTCCATGGGCACAGCCTCGGTCCGTGGAGTGTCGCGGAGGTGGTCCACTGGACGCTGCCGGGCATCGACGGCCTGGTCGGAATCCATCCCTCGTCGTTGTACGGTGCGGACCCGACCGCTGAGATCACCGCGATCGAGAAGCTGGCTCGGTACCGGCGTGGGCAGCTGCTCGTCGCTGGTCGTGACGATGCAGGACCGCGTAGCAGCGCATACTTGGCGGTGTGGTCGAGGCGGTTCGACTGCGGGATGAGGACCTTGTAGCCTCTGCCCGAGGTGCGTGCCACGTTCTCAGGAGCGATGTGCTGCCAATAGGCGCGCTACTGCTCCACGTCATACAGGACCACCAGAACTGGAAGCGTAGGCGAGAGCCAATACCTCACGTGCCGAGCGCGCGGCCGAAACACCCATCCCCGTGGTGTGGTGCTCTGTTCGGAGAACCAGCTGCGGCCAGCTTTGACCTGTACCGCGAACAGCCTGCCGTCAGGACGGCCCTCACAGACCTCCACCTGGGCATCGATGCCGTAGTCCGCGCCCTTCTGTTCCCGGTACTTCCACCGCAATTCGCGGATGACCAGAAGCCCCACACCCCATTCCCCCATCTGGCCGGTATTTTCGGTCGACGGAGAATCCTCCATGTGGGGCAGCGTAATCGGAGTCGCACACACCGACGTCATTGGTTCGATAACAGTCTCCGCAGCGCACACCCCCGCGACGGCACCGACCGTACGCGGCGAGTGGTATCGGGAATTCCTGTGTCGGTGGGTATTTCGGCGGCCAACACCAACGATGTCGAAGCGCTGAAACCGCTCGTCAAACCCGCAGTCCGCTCGCGGCGCGGACCGCGCCGCAGGCCCGGTAAACTGCACGCCGACAAGGCATACGACACTGCCGAGCTGCGGCGATGGGTCCGCGATCGTGGCATCGGGGTTCGGATCGCCCGCAAGGGGATCGAATCCAGCGAACGGCTGGGCCGCCACCGCTGGATCATCGAGCACACGATCTCGTGGCTGACCGGCTACCACCGGCTCAATATTCGCTACGACCGCAAGGCCACCCATTTCCTCGGATTCCTCACCCTCGCAGCGGCACTGACCTGCTTCAAAAAGCTGGCTCCAGATGATCGACGGTGCCGGGAACCGTCTTGGTGGTGAGCATGTACCGGCCCGTCAGGTGCGCCGCCGGGGCCTGGCTACCAGTTCGCCGCCGCAGTTCGGGCAGATCTCGCCCATCGTCTCGCTGCACGACACGCAGAAGGTGCACTCGTAGGAACAGATCCGCGCCGGCCCGTCCGCGGGCAGTTCGACCGTCTCGCATCGCTCACAGTGCGTTCGCATTTCCAGTGCCATGCTGGTCCTCCATTCCTCGGCGGGATTCTCGATGCCATTGCAGCGGATCGGGTTCCGCGGTCATGCGCCGACCGCCGAGTTCGAGATCCAGTTGTGGATTGCGGCATTGACCTGCGGTGCGCACTCGAGTCCGACCCAGTGCCCGGCGTCGAGCATCACCTCGGTCAGGTTGCGGCAGAGCTGACGCATGGGGCGCGCCAGCTCCGAGTGGGCGGTGTCGGCGACCGGATCGTAACGTGCCCCGACGAACAGGGCGGGAACCTCGAGCTGGCCGTCGGCGGGTGCGGTGTCGCTGTAGGCGAGGTTGTCGGCGTGGTTGAGGTAGTAGGCGGTCGCGGCGGAGAAGCCGTGGCGGGCGAAGGCGCCGCGGAGCTCTTCGAACAACGCGGTGTCGAGGATCCGTTCGTCGCGTGGGAGATCCGGGACTTCGGCGCTGCCGCCGAACCAGCCGCCCGCGTGGCTCACCGTCGCCGTGAGACCGGGTTTCCCTGCGCCGTCGGGGTTTCCGCTGCGGTAGAACGCTTTCAGCGTGCGCTCGGGGTGGGCGTCGAACAGCGCCGTCACGCGGTCGGGATGCCGCTCGTAGTAGCGCATGTAGTCGAATTGCGCGTCCGGGTACTGGTCTTCGGGATAGGTGTCGCGGTTGACGTAGGCGAGCATGGCGTCGATCCCGCGCTCGAGGGTGCGGTACGGCACCGCCAGGCTGACCACGCCCGAACACGCGTCGGCGTGATGGGCGGCCAGGCTCCAGACCGTCGCGCTGCCCCAGTCGTGACCGACCCAGATCGCCTGATCGCGGCCCAGATGCGCGAGCAGTGCCATCATGTCGGCGACCAGATGGCGTTGGGCGTAGGCGCTCGGATCAACCGGGGCGGCCGAATCCCCGTACCCGCGCATATCCGGGGCCACCACGCGGAAACCATGCGCGGCAAAGTAATCCAGTTGCGGACCGAACGTGCGCGCGATCCCGGGCCAACCGTGCACGAAGACGATCAGCGGCCCGTCGGACGGCCCGGCCTCGTGATAGGCGATCGACCCCGCCGGACCGTGGGCACTGCGCCGGAGGGTCGTCGCGTGCGACCCGGACATCTGACTATATGACGACATAGACAGGACAGTAGCTTGCTGGCTATGGTTCAGTAAAGTCAGTCATTCGGAGGTCTAACCATGACCGTTCTGATTCCCGCTGTCACCGGCCAAGTGGCATCCGCGCTGGCCAGAGGTATCACAGACCACGATCTCCCCGTCCATCGGAAAGCCGTTGCCGGGCAACCGCAACGACTGTCGCGCCTGGACCGAATCCGATGCCGCTCACGCCTGTCGCAACGCGGTGGTGATCGCTGATGGCGGCTACCAGGGCACCGGTCTGATCATCCCGCACCGCCGGGCGCCCGGTGCCGAGCTACCGGAATGGAAACAGGCCCACAACAAATCCCACCGCAGGGTCCGTGCCCATGTCGAGCACGCTTTCGCCCGGATGAAGACCTGGAAGATCCTGCGCGACTGCCGCTTACGCGGTAACGGTGTGGGTGTCGCGATGGCAGGGGTGGCGACTCTGGCCAACCTCGCCCACGCCTACTGATTCCTGGCCGGTGGACCGGTCACCGTCACCGACCCAGACTTACGGGACATCCCTTAGCGCCCGGCTGATGACGTACTAGCGGAGAGCTGGCGTTCGCGCCGATGTTGTGGATTGGCGGAAGCTGTCGACGAAGTCTTTCAGGGCCTGGCGGTCTTCGTCACCGGGCGGGCGGTGGCCACGTTCGGCCGTCACTACGACGAGGTCACCAGCTCGTATCTGCAGCACCTCCCAGCACACCGGCAGCACGAGAGCGTGGACGGTGCGGCCGCAGCAGCTGATTGTGAGGTAGGAGCTGTATCGACTCGCCACAGCCGCCAGATCCTCGGCGATATCCTCGGTGAGCGCTCCGGCCGCCCGAAACTCCTCGAAGTGCATGTCGTGTCCCCGTGCCCTTCTAGTGGCCTTGCCGGTCCCCAGCTCATGCAGCGTCAGGCATTCCAACGCACCAAACTCGGCATTACCGCGCACCGACGACATCCGGTCGGCCCGGCTCAGATGCCCTCTGCCCGTTGATTTTCCACGCACCCGCGCTGGCCGGTTTGGTCAGCGCGGTATGCGGTAATACAGGATGTCGGTCGTGCGTCTGTCTGGTTGGTTGCGGGCGGTTACTCCAGGAACGTCACTGTTTCGGTGAGGGGAGCTCGAGGGATGGAGGGATGGGTCGAGGCAGGGTTCGCGTAGCCGATGGACATGCCGCAGAAGAGTATTCGCTCGTTCGGTGGAGAGATCACCTCGTTGACGGAGCGGTGGTATTCCGCCCAAGCGATCTGCGTGCAGCTGTGTAGTCCTTCGGCGCGAAGGAGCAGCATCACCGTCTGGAGGAACATGCCCGCATCTGCCCATTGTGGCGCTGGCATGTCGCGGTCAAGGTAGCAGAACAGCACCGTCGAAGCGCCGAAACCGTTCCAGTTCTCGGCTCGAACTCGCGCACGGGCCTGGGTGTCATCGACGCCGATCCCGAGCGCGCCGTATCGGCGAGCACCCATATCCGCCAGGCGTTCCCGATACGGTGACCCCAGTTGCGGCGGGTAGAACGCGAACTCGCGCTCGTCGCCGGAATCACCGCAGGCCACACGCTCGCTGATCCGCTTCTTCAGCTCCGCCAGCCGGTCACCGCTCAGAACGTAGATGTGCCACGGCTGCAGATTGCCGCCCGATGGTGTGCGGACAGCGGCTGTCAGCACCCTGTCGAGAATGTTGCGTGACACGGGATGGTCGGAGAACGCACGAATCGACTGCCTGCTCTGCACAGCCTCATAGACATCCATCCCGCCGATCGTATTGGGTTGCCGTTCTCAAACATCCGCACATCGGCGCCACCTGTCCCGAAGCGAGCGCACGCTCATCGGCAGTAGCGGACGTTCCGCGGCGCACAGGGTTCCGGCCGCCGGCGGCTCGCGCTGGCTGGTTCGGTCAGCGCGGTGTGCGGCTAGAAGCGGATACAGCTCTTCATGGCTGATCCTGCCGCGCCTGGGTTCTGAGCACGTCGATTTCGCATCCTGGCGAGGTGGGATCGAAGCCGTGATCGATCAGCCAGCGCACGCCGCGCAGACTTCGTAACGACCACCAAGCCCGGATCACCTCGAGGTCCACACCTGTGCCATAGCCCGACGCCACATCTCTCAGGCGCTCCGGGTGCCCGAGTGTCAATGTGGCGAGGTCGTACATGGCGTCTCCTTGAGCCGCCTCGGACCAATCGATCACGCCGGTGATCGCGTCTCCGTCGACGAATACATGCGCGAGCTGTAGGTCACCGTGGGTGAACACCGGTGTCCATGGCCGGAGCGCGACTTCAGCGGTCCGGCGGTTGCGCGCGATGATGTCAGCGGGGAGGACGTTGTTCGTGACCAGCCATGCGCATTCGGCATCGAGTTCGGCGGCGAGCTGCTCTGGGGTGCGACCGGGCCGCGGTGGCAACGGTGCGTCGTGCAGCATTCGCAGGGCTGCCCCCGCCGCGGCCCACGCCGCCGTGGATGCGGACGACGGCTCGCCGAGCCGGCCGAGCGCGGTTCCAGGTAAAGCGGCGAGAGCAAGCACGAACGGCTTGCGCCACAGGATCTTTGCTGTCGGGATCGGTGCCGACACCATCGCCTCGACCTCGGCATCGATGCGCGCCTGATCACCGTCGATCTTCAGAAACACCTCACCGACCCGCACGGTCGCGCGTTCGTGATGGGTGACGACGATTTCGACATCTTCCACGCCGGTCAGTATCTACGTTCGCCGCCGGGTTTACCGCGGGCCGCAGGCAATAGCGGATGCTCTGCACCGCAGCATGTTCCGGCAGTCGACGCCTCGCGCTGGCCGGTTCGGTCAGCGCGGTCAGCGGCATTTGAGGATGGTCGAATAGGTGGGTACCGCGCTAGAGCCGCGCCGATTCGAGAAGCTCGCTCCACCGGCGCATGATCAACTCTGTGTACGAGTCGGCGTCGATGCTGTAAGCACCCAGCGCGTATCCGTCGTTCGCTTCCACGAGCGCCGTCTCACCGGTTGCCAGCACCCCGAAATCGATGCCATACGCACGCGGCGCCGTACCGGAACTGAGGTGCGCGACCACCGCCGCCTCCACAGCAGTCATATCAAGCAGAACCGCCGCATCACCGTCATAGTGATCGACGGACACGATGCGCTGATCGACCACGTACACGCGATACTCCGCAGCCCAACCAACAACCTCGGAGCACCAAACCCGTTGCCGCCTGCTGATATTGCCCAGAGCCGCGATATCTCGCTCGGAATAGCAGACTAGACCGCTGAAGCTCTTCCGACGATCGGCAGGTTTGACGAACGTCGGTGGCACGGCACCGGTCTCGAGTGCTCGTTCGACCTCTCCGAGAGTCGAGGGCCAAACCCTGCGCCGAAGGAACGCTCGGAGACTGGTGGGATAGTCGTCGGGTTCGGGCACCGTGATGTGGAGCTGACGCATAGCTCCATGCATCGCATCCATGTCGCCAGCGATGAACGTATTCGCGCCCAATGGCAACTGGCGACGATGAATGCGCTTGATCGTGTAGTAGCACACAGGTATCCCGCGCTGACGCAAGCCCGCCTCCAGGAGGCTCTCTTCGTGCCTCATCGGCCCCTTGCCGGAATACTGGAGGAACGCAGTCGTGATCATGATTGTGTCAATCATGCTGGAACCACCTCAGGGTGCACACATCGGAGTCTGACTACCCGGACCCGGGAGCCGCACACAAGCACGCTCATCGGCAATAGCGGATGTTCTGCGGCGCACCAGGTTCGGGCCGCCGGCGTACCGCGCTGGCCGGTTCGGTCAGCGCGGTACGCGGCAATTCAGTGCGGTGCTGGCATCTTCCAGCAGGCGAGCGCGTTCCCCGACCACCCCTACGCTTACGCCGCCGAACACTTCGACCACACGGTGCCGGATACATCGGCTGCGGTCCTGGGTCATGTGAACTGTCTTGTGCCGCTGACGCTTTCGGCGAGCTCATGCGGGGTCGATGAATTCAACCGATCAACAGCTCGTGTACGCGGCTCAGAGATCGCTGCAGATCGGCCGATGCACGCTCGCCCAGACCGATTGCCAGCCTCTGCTCGATCTGCCAGATCCGCTCCGCTGCCGTGGCGAGCGCCGCCTCGCCCGCCGCCGTCAGCACGACCAGCCGCGCCCGCCGATCGTCCGGGTCGATCCGCCGCTCCACATACCCGCATTGCTGCATGTGTGTCACCAGCTCCCCCATCGACTGCTGGGTCATGCCCGCTTCCTCGGCCAACGCGCTGATCCGCGAACCTTCCGGGGCCAAGTAGCGGAACACCGCGTAATGCGCGGGACGCAGGTCCTCGCGCAGTGCCCGCCTCAGTTCCCGGTTCAGCTCGCGTTCGAAGGCATGCGTCACCTGGCTGAGCAGCTTCAACAAGGTGGCGGGAGATTCGCTCGTTGACATAAAACAAAGGTTACCTTTATAAAATGGGGTATGCGCGACACGCTCACCTTCCGCAACGGTCATCGGATCACTCTCCTCGCACGCGGCACAGACGAGCGCGGCCCTTACCTGCGGTTGGAACATCAACTGCCGGAAGCCGATCGACAAGCGGGTCCGCATTGGCATCCGGTACTCAGCGAATCGTGGACCCTGCGGCGCGGCCGACTCCGCTTCAAGATCGATGGCTCGGAAACCGTTGTGCATCCAGGCGATTCACTCACCGCACCACCACGCACGGTCCACGAATTCTGGAGCGAAGCGCCCGACACGGTCTTCGACCACGAGATCCGCCCGCCACTACGGCACTGGGAGATGTTCCAGCTATGGCACGCACTCGATGCCGCGCACAAGACCACCCTGCGCTCCCGGACACCACGCAACCCCCTGGCACTGGCATTGCTGTGGGAGTACCAGGACGGCTATCTCGCGGGGATCCCGGTCTGGTTGCAGCATGCGGCATTCGGCGGACTCGCCCGGCTGGCCACCCGGATCGGCTATCGACGACGCTGGCTCGAAACCGTCACCCACCAGGACTGACTCGCAGACGAACCCACCTACACAGACCACAATCAAGCCGGTGCCGACCCGGGCGCTGACTGCGCGACTTGTTCTCCCGCCGGCTGTATCGGCCGACAGTTGTCGGCATGCTTCCGGGCACCTCGCCGGCCTGTTCGGCCAACACGGTTTACGACAAAGTGGACGACGCCGGGTGGTGGCATTGCGCCAGACCTGACCCGACGCGCGAAGGGTGGTGAGCTCGCAGGCAGTTGCGGATGTTCCTGCAACGCACCGCCACTCGAGGTCTCCCTTCGTATGGTACTTCAGCTGATGGCTCTCGATATCCATGGACTCCGAGTGGTGCGCTGTATTGGGAGCTGGCATGGGCCGTCGTGCATTTGGTCACGGCCCGTATCGACGGCGTCCGCGTGATCGAGCATCCCGGTCCCGGCCCGCTGGAGAACTCGACCGATTGAATGGCCAGCCCGCGAACCTGTTCGGTTCTGGCAGAACCTATCCCGCGCCCCGGCGAGACTGCACGCACCAGCGTCCTCGTGGGTGGGCCTGTATCTGTTGTCGCGGCACCGGGCCGCTACGCAGCGGTCCTGATCGCGCGAATCGGTGTGGTCAGAGCAGCAATCAGGGCGAGTGCCGTCGCGATCAGCAAGGCCAGCAGCGATTTCGCCGCGTCGGCCGGGGACCAGCTCGCGGCCTCGATGGCCGGTTGCAGGGCGGTGGTGGGCAGGTAGGGCTGCACCGATGGCACGGCCGACACCAGCAGGCAGCCCACGTAGACCACGGCTGTCACCCCGGCGGCAATACCCGCCGAGCCGAACCGCGCCGCCAGGGCCGCGGCGAACACCGCGAACGACACCACCGCGAGGGCTTGCACCGCAAGCGAACCCACGGCCGGACCCAGCGGGTAGGACCCGAACAGCGCCCAGCACTCGTACAGTGCGACCGCGGCCCCGATCGAGGCAGCCGCGGTGATCACGGCTGCGGCGACCAGGATCCGGGGCAGATAGAGCCGCACCGGCGAGACCTCGCGACTGAAGTAGTAGATCCCGATCGGATCGGTATTGCGCAGGGCGCATGCCTGCGCGGCCAGGATCATGGCCACCGCCGCGACCAGCAGGCCGGTGTTCTTGACGTACTGCTGCAACCCGTCTCGCCAGTCGGGCACGCGTAGCAGCTGGATCTCCGCGGAGTGCCCGATCAGATCCGGCAGGTACTTCGCCCCGAGCAACGAGACGAATCCGAACAGGACGAACGCGGCTACCAGGGCGACCAGCCGCCGCGTGCGCAGCCACCGGTACCACTCGACCCGGAATACGGTGCGGTTCACGACTTCTCCCCGATGGCAGCGAAGAACGCGTCGGTCAAGGTCGGACGGGTGATGCGGATGTCGTCGAGCAGGCCGCTGTGAGCGGATGCATCCGCCAGGGCCGGACCCCACTGCGGCTGCTCGGCTTCGATGATCCGGCCGTCGGTCATGGCGATCCGCAGGGTCGGCGCGGCGGTGTGCTCATCCAGGAATTCTCCTGTCTCCCCGGCGAAGACGGCCCGCCCGCGATGCAGGACCAGCAGCCGGTCGGCGAGATCCTCGACATCGGCGAGCAGGTGGCTGGAGAACACGACCGTCATCCGAGTGCCCAGGTCCCGGATCAGCCCCAGCACGGCGGCGCGGCCTTCGGGATCCAGTGCGCTGGTGGGTTCGTCGAGAATGAGCACCTCGGGCTCGCGGACCAGTGCCGCGGCAATTCCCAAGCGCTGCAACATGCCCCGGGAGAACCCTCCGGCACGCCGGTGGGCGTGCCGTTCCAGGTCGACGGCCGCGAGCGCCGCGTCGGCGGACCACGTGCCCGCGCCGCGGGCCGGTCCGATCGCTGCGGACTGTTCGAGGACCTCCCGCGCGGACAGCCAGGGCTCGAAACCCGGTGTGTCCGGGCAGTATCCGAGGGCGTCCAGCCCGACCGGCACCCGTACGGCGCCGCCGGTCACCGATTGCAGGCCCAGCACCGTCCGGATCAGGGTGGTCTTGCCCGCGCCGTTGAGTCCGATCAGCCCTACCACCCCGGGACCGTCCACGGTCCAGCTCACGGTGTCGAGGGCGAGGAAGTCGCCGAAGCGCACCGACACATCGGTGACCTCGAGGTGGGGCTCAGCCACGGACCGTGTCACCGTCCCGGCCGACGATCAGGTAGATGATCCCGCCGAGCGGAATGCTGATCAGGCAGATGATCGCCCACGCCCATTTCGGCAGGTACTTCACCCGTGTGCGGGACAGGTCGTACCAGCAGAAACCGACGAAGCCGAGCCCCACCACGATCAGGGGCACCAGTGCGGCTACCGGAATGTTGGACACCGCGATTCCTCTCTTCAGCGCGAGCGCGTGATTGCTACCAGATGTGCGAACATTATCAATACCGATAGCAATGGTGCTAGTGTCCAGCCTGTGGAATCCGTCGAACTTCTGCTGCACCCGGTTCGGCTGCGGATCGTGCAGGCATTCCTCGGCGACCGGACCCTGACCACGAGCGAGCTCAATGCCGAACTCGCCGATGTGCCGCCCGGCAGTCTCTACCGGCATGTCGCCAAGCTGGTCTCCGCCGGCGTCCTCGACGTCGTCACCGAGCGCCGTGTACGCGGCACCGTCGAGCGCACCTACCGGCTACGCCTGAGCGCCGCCCAGATCACCCCCGACCAGCTCGACGCCATGAGTCCCGAGGACCACCGCCGCGCCTTCATGGGCTTCATCGCCGGACTCATGGCCGACTTCGACCGGTACCTCGACGCCGGCGATATCGATTACCTGCGAGACGGAGTCGGCTACCGCATGGCCGGTCTGTGGCTCGACGATGCCGAATTCGCCGACTTCGCCCGCGATCTGGGCCGCGTGCTGGCCCCGCGCCTGGCCAATGGCCCCGCGCCGGGCCGGAGGCGCCGTATCCTGCGCACCATCCTGATCCCCGACTCCCCCACCCCCGGAGGCGAAACCGCTTCGGGCCCGGCATAATCGCGCTGGCCGTCACAGCGAACGAAGGGGAATCAATGGGTGGCACATCGATCGGGTCGATCTTGCGCGAGCGCGTGGTGTATCCGATGCGCACGGCCGTCAGCACCGTGCGCGGACTCGGAAACTTCACGCGCACCGGTCAATTCGGCGATGGCCGCGAGGCCGCCGTGCGCGACCACGTCCTCGCGAACGCCGAGCAGGGCGATCCGGACAGTGTGCTGGCGGCCATCGACAAGTTCGCCCGCACCCGCAGCAACCTGGTGAACGTCGGGGACGAGAAGGGCCTGCTGCTGGATGCCGCTGTGCGCAAAGCGAATCCGACGTTGCTGCTCGAACTGGGCACCTATGTCGGCTACAGCGCGGTCCGCACCGCCCGCACCATGCCGGAGGGCGCGCGCCTCATCTCCGTGGAGTTCAGCGCGGCCAACGCGGACGTGGCCCGCGCCATCATCGCCCACGCCGGCCTGGCGGAGCGGGTGACCGTGGTGGTCGGCACCATCGGCGACGGCGGCGAGACCATCCGGCGGCTCACCGAGGAGCACGGAATCACCCAGGGCACTCTCGATTTCGTCTTCGTGGACCACGACAAGTCCGCGTACCTGGCCGACCTGAAGCACATTCTCGCGGCGGGCTGGCTACACCCGGGCAGCATTGTCGTCGCCGACAATATGCGCGTCCCGGGCGCTCCGGACTACCTGCGGTACATGCGTGAGGCCGAGGGCAAGACCTGGCGCACCGTCGAGCACGACACCCACATCGAGTATCAGTCGCTGCTCAAGGACCGGGTACTCGAGTCGGAATACCTGGGCTGAGACAGCTGGAAAACCCGGGCCGAGACTGTTTCTCGGCCCGGGCACGGGTTCAGCGACGCCGCAGCGTCACGGGCAGATCGTCCTTCGGCAGCGGCGTCGCACTCATGTCCAGGGGCATGACGTAGTCCTGCGGCACCTCCCACTCGAAGGTGTGCAGCAGCTGGTGCACGATCGTCTTGATCTCGAGGCCCGCGAAATGCTGTCCGAGGCACTTGTGCGCACCCGCCCCGAACGGGGCCCACGCCACCCGGTGCCGCTTGTGCTCGGCGCGTTCGTCGGAGAAACGCTCGGGATCGAATTCCTCAGGATGCGACCACATATCGGGGCGGCGGTGGTTGACGCTGATCGGGACGACGACGAAGGATCCCTTCGGCACGAAATAGCCGCACACCTCGGTGTCCTCCTGCACCGCGCGCGGGAAGATCTGCACCGGGGTGCACAGCCGGGTGGTTTCCTTGATGATCCAGTCGAGTTCGGTCAGCTCGGCGAGCTCGTCGTAACCGAGTTCGAAGGGCATGTCCAGTGAGCGCGCTCGCGCGCGCTTCTGCCATTCCGGGTATTTGGCCATGTTGTAGACGACCCCGGACAGCGTGGTCGTGGTGGTGTCGTGGGCGGCGGCCAGCAGGAAGATCATGTGGTTCACGATGTCCTGGTCGGTGAACCGATCACCGTCGTCGCCCGCGGCCTGACACAGCATGGAAAGCAGGTCGGTGCCCGGGTTTTCGCGGGCGGCGACAATGCGGTCGGCGAGGAAGGCCGCCATGGTCTTGCGGGCGCGCATGCCCCGCCACCAGCGGTTGCCGGGAATGGCGACGCGCACCATCGCGCCGCCGGCCTGCAGGATGTCCATGGTGGCGCCGCAGATGCGCTCGGCTTCGTCGCGCGGCAGGCGCGCGCCCATGAAGACCTCCAGCACGATGTCCAGGGTGAGCCGCTGCAGGTGCTGGTGCATGAGCACCGGATTACCCTCGGCCACACTGCCTTCCGGCAGCTTGCTCAGGTGGCGGTGGGCGATCTCGTGCATGTCCTTCAGATACGACGTGAGGGCGCCGCGACCGAAGGCCTGCTGCATGATCGAGCGGTGGCTGCGGTGCTCGTCGAAATCCAGCCGGACCAGACCTCGGTCGAAGAACGGTCCCTGCAGCGGCGCCCACGCCGGACCGTTGGCGAACACCCGGTCCTTGTTCATCAGGATGCGCTGTGCCGCTTCGGGGCCACCGGCGATGATCCACTTGTCGCCGAACATGTTCAGGACATAGAGCGGGCCGTAGGCCGCCTCGTCCTCGAAGGCGGCCCCGGTGGGGTCGCGCCGCTGCCGTTGCAGCTGGGCGATCCAGTGCGTCGCGGGCCCGCTGATCTGCTTCAGATCACTGCCCTCGGGCGGAGCGGCGACGAATTGTGTTCTGGGCATTGAGAACCCCCTCCTGCTACGAAGACGCAACGGAGGAAGCTACCCGCACGAAGACGGGGTGCTCAACTCGAGCGCCCCGGAACCGCCGCGGCCAGCGCGCGGGTGATCAAATCGCCTATCGCGGGCAGGTTTTCCGGCAGATCCAGATAGAAATGGCCACCCGGGAACGTGGCGAGGTCGAATCCGGCGGTGGTGTAGTCGCGCCACTCCCCCGCCTGCGCGGCCGAGGTGGTCGGATCAGCGGAGCTGACCAGCGCGGTGATCGGCGCGCGCAGCGGCGCACCGGGCTCGTGCCGGTAGGTCTCCACCGCGCGGTAGTCGCTGCGGACGGCCGGCAGCACCAACTCGGCCAGACCGGGCTCGTCGCGCAGGATCCGCACCGACGCCGGATCGTTCGACAGGCGTTCCAGATCGGCGATGAGGCCCTCGTCGGGTCCGGCGTGCAGGCTTCCCGTCTCGGCGAAAGCCGGTGCGGGACGGCCGGAGACGAACAGGTGGGTCAGCTCGCGCCCGCCCGCCTCGACCCGGCGGGCGGCCTCGTAGGCGACGGTCGCGCCCATGCTGTGCCCGAAGATGGCCAGGTGCACGTCCCGCGGCCAGGCCAGCAGGTCGGCGGCGGCCCGATCGGCCAGTTCGGTGAGCTCGGGCACCGGCGCGTCGCCGAGGCGGTCCTGGCGGCCGGGGTACTGCACGCCGAACACCGCGGTACCCGAGCCGACGCGCTGCGCCAGCGCGCGGTAGGCGGTGACCGAGCCGCCGCCGGGCGGGAAGCAGACCAGCACGGTTGCGGGGCCGGGAGCGGATTTCAGTTCGCGCAGCCAGGCGGTTCCGGTGAGTCGTTGGGCTGTCATCCGATCGAGTATGCCGTGAGATGTGCCACCGTGGTCGGACCCGGTGCCGGCGATACAGTCGGATGGTGGCTACCTACGACGCGCTGGTCGGTGAGTACGAGGCCGGAATAGGCGTCCCCGGCACACCGCTGCCCACAGTCGATCCGGGTGCGAATCTGGCTGCGACACTGCCGGTCTGGGCGCTGGCGGGCGGTGCGGTGGCGGCCTTCGCCGCGGCGGCGGATCGCTGGCGGACCACCTGCGGCGTGACGCCGCTGGGCGGTACGGTCGACCCGGCGCGGGTCGCCGCGGCCTTCTCGAGCGAGCGGCTGTTCCGGCTCCACGGCGAACCGCCGGACATCTTCGCAGAGTTGTCGGGATTCTTCAGGGCTGCGGACGCATGGGTGCGTACGCACGCCAACTATCCGCATCATCGCGCCCGGCTGCTGGCCGCCGTGGAGTTGCCCGGCACGGCCGGTCGCGAGGATTTCGCCCGGCGCGCAGCGACACTGACGGCGGCGGATATCGAGCAGCGGGCCGGCGAGCACGGTGCGATCGCGGTGCGGGTCCGCCCCGAGCGGGAGTGGGCCGACAGCCCGCAGGGCAAGGCCGCCGCCTCCGGCCCGCTCGTCGCCGTGGCCGAGCGCGGCGATCGGGGTGGATTCGAGTGCCCCACTGCCGCAACACAACTGCTCCCGCTGCGCGGGATCCGGGTGCTCGATCTCACCCGGGTCATCGCCGGACCGGTGGCGACGCGGGCATTGGCCCTGCTCGGAGCCGATGTGCTGCGGATCGACCCGCCCGGGTTGCCGGAGATCGGCTGGCAGTACCTGGACACGTGTCAGGGGAAGCGCTCCACTGTAGTCGATTTGCGTACCGGACTTCCTGTTTTTCGCGAATTGATCAGCAATGCAGACATAATCATCTCGGGTTACCGACCAGGCAGCTTGCAACGCCTCGGAGTACGACCCGGGGAAATTCGCCCGGGAATTGTGCACGGCCGAGTTTCGGCCTGGGGCGAACTCGGCCCGTGGGGTGATCGACGCGGTTTCGACAGCATTGTGCAGGCTGCATCCGGAATTTCGCTCATCGAAGGCACACAGAATAATTCGCGGAGCGAATCATCCGTGGGCGCCCTGCCGGCCCAGGCGCTCGATCACGCCAGCGGATACCTGCTCGCCGCGGGCGTACTCGACGCGCTGTGCGCGCGCCACGGTGACGGCCTCGGCCGCGATGTCCGGGTTGCCCTGGCCCGCACGGCATCCTGGCTGATCACCGCGCCGGGCCGGACGCCCGCCCACGCACCCGCCGCGGCGCCGGATGTCCGGTACGCACTCACCCACGACGCGGTGACCACCGCCGGACCCGCGCTGACCGAGTATCCGGACCATTCGTGGCCCGCTCCGGCCCACGGTTCGAGTGCTCCCGAGTGGAAAGCCCGACCGGACGGTTCGTAACGCGCGCGAATGTATACAACACGCTGCACGCACACCCGCAAGTGCATCAGCGAATTAGGCGAATTGGCTTGCAATACAGCGCTTTCAACACGCCGGACTTATCCCACGTACGGCGTTAATATTTGAGACCCTGAAACCGACATCAAAATTGTCGACCCGTATGTCGACATGCGGATGGAGGACGTCATCGTGGACACACCTACTCCCTTGCTCACCGCCGCCGGCGACGCCGGCGCCACCTCGGTGGGGAGACGGGAATGGGCCGGATTGGCGGTGCTGGCGCTGGCCTGCCTGGTGTACTCGATGGACCTCACCGTCCTGCACCTGGCGGTCCCCCAGATCAGCGAGATACTCCGCCCCACGAGCTCCCAATTGCTCTGGATCATCGACGTTTACGGATTCCTGGTCGCCGGGTTGCTGCTCACCATGGGCACCATCGGCGATCGCATCGGCCGGCGGCGACTGCTGATGGTCGGGGCGGCCGCCTTCGCCGTGATCTCGGTGATCGCGGCCTTCGCGCCCTCAGCGCCGGTGCTGATCGGCTGCCGGGCCCTGCTCGGCGTCGCCGGGGCCACCCTGGCGCCGTCCACGCTCTCGTTGATATTCACCATGTTTCGCGATCCGGGCCAGCGCTCCATCGCGGTCGGGGTGTGGGTGGGGTCCTACTCGGTGGGCGGCTCCATCGGGCCGCTGGCGGGCGGCCTCATGCTCGAGCACTTCTGGTGGGGCTCGGTGTTCCTGCTCGCGGTGCCCGTCATGGTGTTGCTGATCGTTCTCGCGCCCCGTGTGCTCCCCGAGTTCCGCGATCCCGACGCCGGCCGCCTGGACCTGGTCAGTGCCGGATTGTGCACGACGGCAGTGCTCTTGGTGGTCTTCGGCATGAAGAAGGCCGCTCAGGACGGCCCGGGCGCGGCCGCGGTCTCGGCGCTGGCGGCCGGCCTCGCGATCGGCGCGCTCTTCGTCCGGCGACAGCTCAATACCAGCGAACCCATGCTGGATCTGCGGCTGTTCCGGCTGGGCAGCTTCCGCACCGCGCTCACCATCAATATGGTGGCGATCTTCGTGGCCTTCGGGTACGCCCTGTTCGTGGGGCAGTATTTCCAACTGGTGCTGGGCATGTCGCCGCTGCGGGCGGGTCTCGCCACCATCCCGGCGGGCCTCGGCTTCATGATCGGCTCGCAGCTGGGCCCGCGCATCATGAAGGTGATCCGGCCCGCCTACATGATCGGCGGGGGCATGGCCATGGCGGCGTGTGGACTGCTGCTGCTCACCCGGATTACCGCGACCGGCGGCGTGGAGCTCACCATCGCGGCATCGCTGCTGGTGTCCTTCGGGCTGGCACCGGTTTTCGGCATCACCACCGAGCTCATCGTGGGCACCGCGCCTCCGGAGCAGGCGGGCGCGGCCTCCGGGCTCTCGGAGACCGGGGCCGAATTCGGTGGTGCGCTGGGCATCTCCATTCTCGGCAGCATCAGCATCGCGATCTACCGCAACCAGCTCAACACCACCCTGCCCTACGGGGTGCCGGAGCCCGACGCCCGCACCGCCCGCGACACCCTGGGCGCGGCACTCGAAGTCGCCCGGACCATGCCGGGGAAGATGGGCAGCGCCATGGCCGAGGCGGCCAAGCACGCCTTCCTGACCGGCATGCACCTGACCGCCGCGATCGCGGCGGGCGCGGCGCTGCTGCTGGCCGTCATCGCCATGACCCGGCTGCGGCACGTGCCGCCGGGCTGAGTTCACCCGGCCGGCCGGACGGTGAGTTCAGCGGCCCCGGATGGCTTCGATGGCGGTCACCAGCGAATCACCGTCCAGCAGTTCGGCACCCGGCGCGATCATCTTCTGGATGGCGAGGCCCTGGAACAGCAGGAACAGCAGCTGCGCGACCGCCGCGGCCTGCTCGCCGGTCAGATCCGGGTGCGCCGAATGGACGGCCGCGGCGATTTCCCGATGCGCGACCGCGCTGGCCTCGGCCATGTAGACCTGCTGCGCGGGATCGCGCGCGATCTGGATGCCGTTCTCGGTGCTCAGCAACAGGCCGTCGCGATTGCGCTGCACCACATCGACGAAGCCGTTCCAGATCGCGGCCAGCGACTCCCACAACGTGCGGCCCTCCCCCGCGTCCCGGATGGCGGCCTCCATATCGTCGCCGATCTGGGTGCCGACGCCCATCGTGATCGCCTCGGTGACCAGCTGGTCCTTGGAACCGAAGTGATAGCCGATGGCGGCCAGGCTCACCCCGGCGGCACTGGCGATGTCCCTGGCGGTCACCTTGGCCAGGCCGCGTTCCAGGACGGCCTTGCGGGCGCCCGCCAGGAGGTCTTCTCGATTACCCATGGGACCACCCTACCAGCGTCTTAGACGAATGTTCTAGACGGGTGTTTCACAGGCTGGCGGGACCGGAGCATCCTCCCTGCGGGGCCCCGGCATCGATACGGCTACCCTCGAACGCGTGCGGCAGAAGATCCTCATGGACAACGACACCGGCATCGATGACTCCCTGGGCCTGCTCTACCTCCTCGCCTCCCCCGAGGCCGAGATCGTCGGAATCGCCTCCACCGCGGGCAATGTGCCCGCGCCGCAGGTGGCCGCCAACAATCTCGCGCTGCTCGAGCTGGTGCGGGCCCCGGAGCTCGAGGTCGCTCAGGGTGCGCTGACACCCCTGGCCGTACCACTGCGCACCACCGAGGACACCCACGGGCCCCAGGGCGTCGGCTACGCCGAGCTGCCGCCGACCACCCGGAGGCTGTCCGAGCGATCGGCGGCCCAGCTGTGGGTGGACCTGGTGCGCGAGCATCCGGGCGAGATCGTCGGGCTGTGCACCGGACCGCTCACCAATCTCGCCCTGGCGCTGCGGATGGAACCCCAACTGCCGCAGCTGCTCCGGCGCCTGGTGATCATGGGCGGCGCGTTCAACCATCCCGGCAACACCACCCCGACCAACGAGTGGAACGTGCACGTGGATCCGGAAGCGGCCAAGGAGGTGTTCGACGCCTTCTCCGCCGCGCCCGCCGACCGCCGGCCCATCGTGTGCGCGCTCGACATCACCGAGACCATCGAGATGAAGCCCAAACATCTGGCGCTGCTGGCCGAACGGGCCGGGAGCACACCGGTGGAGCATGTCAGCGAGAACGATCCCCCCGAGGCGCGGTCGGCGGCCAGCAATCCGCTGGTGCGGTACCTGACCGATGCGATCCGCTTCTACTTCGACTTCCACAAGCTCTACGACCAGGGGTATCTGGCGCACATGCACGACCCGTTCGCGGCGGCCGTGGCACTGGACCCGAGCCTGGCCGTCACCAAACCGGCGACCGTGGACGTGGAGCTGACCGGAACCATCACCCGTGCCACCACGGTCGCCGACTGGGCGGGCATGTGGGGGCGGGAACCCAACGCCGACATCGTGATCGGGACCGATCCGGAGCTGTTCTTCGAGCGGCTCGTCGACCGGGTCGGGGATTACGCGCGAACCGTGTTCGCGGAAGGAGATTCGAGCCGGTGACCGACGAGCAGGACCTCGACTACGTCACCGATTTCCATACGCGGCTGGGATTGCCCGGAATCATCGATGTCCACACGCATTTCATGCCCGAACAGGTGCTGCGCAAGGTGTGGGGCTACTTCGATTCGGCGGGGCCGCTGCTCGGCCACCGCGAGTGGCCGATCACCTACCGCGCTGAGGAGCAGGTGCGGCTGAAGACCTTGCGCGGCTTCGGCGTTCGCGCCTTCACCTCGATGGTCTACCCGCACAAGCCGGAGATGGCGGCCTGGCTCAACGACTGGTCCGGCGATTTCGCCGCCCGCACCCCGGACTGCCTGCACACGTCGACCTTCTACCCGGAGCCGGGCGCGGCCGAGTATGTGCGTGCCGCGATCGAGTCGGGGACGCGAATCTTCAAGCTGCACATCCAGGTTGGCAACTACCATCCGGCGGATCCATTGCTGGACGAGGTGTGGGGACTGGTCCAGGAGGCGGGCATCCCGGTGGTCACGCACTGTGGATCCGGTCCTGCCGCCGGGCGATTCACCGGTCCCGAGCCGATCGCCCAACTGCTGCGGCGGTTCCCGCGACTACGCTTGATCATCGCGCACATGGGGGCGCCCGAGTACAGCGAGTTCCTCGACATCGCCGCGGACAACCCCGGAGTTCTGTTCGACACCACCATGAACTTCACCGACTTCTTCGAGGCCGCTGACCCCTTCCCCGCCGCCGAGCTGCCGCGCCTACGAGACCTCGGGGATCGCATCCTGTTCGGCAGCGACTTCCCGAACATTCCCTATTCCTACGGCCATGCGCTGTTCGCTCTGGAACGGCTCGGTCTCGGTGACGACTGGCTGCGAGCGGTCTGCTACCGCAATGCGGCGGACCTCTTCGGCATCGGATAGTTCACCGGGGCGCGACACTCCGGGTCTCGACGATGCGCTCAGGGCCTTCCGGCGCATGGGTCTGAGACGATGAGACGCGATGTCGGCTGAAACCTCACGGAAGGCGGGTCGGTCATGCGATTGGTCGCGGACATCCTCGTCGGATTGCTCGCCGCGCTGCACGTCTACATCCTGATCATGGAGATGTTCCTGTGGACCACGCCGCGGGTGCGCGCGGGCTTCGGCGTCACGGCCGAGTTCGCCGAGGAGTCCAAGGTGTTCGCCGCGAATCAGGGGCTCTACAACGGTTTTCTGGCGGCGGGGCTGATCTGGGGTCTGATTGCCGCCGATCCGGTGGGGCAGGCCGCGAAGATCTTCTTCGCGGCCTGCGTCGTGGTGGCCGGACTCTATGGCGGGGCTACCGCGAGCCGCCGGATCTTCGTCGGGCAGGCGCTGCCCGGCGCGATCACCCTGATCGCGGTCCTACTGGCCGGGTAGCGCCGCGGCGCTGAGCGCGATCTTGGCATTGCGGCCCGGGCGTTCGCTGGCGGCCGCGGCCTCGGCGGCCTCCGCGAGCGGGTAGGTGGCCTCGATGGCCAGGTCCAGTTCGCCGCGCGCGGCCAGGGTCACCAGCTCGGTGATGAGGCGGCGGCGTTCGTCACCGCCGATCTCCTCGGCGCGCTTGGAACCCCAGAAGCCCTTCACCACGGCCTGTTTGAAGATGATCGGGCCGGGGTTGAGCACCAGCGGCTGGCCCGACAGCGCACCGAAGGTGATGAGCTCACCACGCGGGCCGAGCACCGAGAGCAGGTCATTGGCGGCCGGCCCACCGACCTGGTCCACCGCACGGGCGATCGGTTCGCCGCCGGTGACCTCCGCGACCTGCTGCTGCCAGTCCCCCGACTCGGTCTCGAGCACCGGTTCGAAGCCCAGCTCCCGCAACGACTTCGCGGCCGCCGCGCTGCGGACCAGGTTCAGGACGTGGACGCCGCGGGCGCGGGCGAGCTGGTTCACCAGTCGTCCCACCGCGCCATTGGCGGCATTGATCGCGATCCACTGGCCGGGTTCGACATCGAGATCCTCGAGCAGCATGAGTGCGCTCAGCGGCATGGCCAGCAGCTGACTCGCGGTCGCGTCGGACACCGCGTCCGGCACCGGGACGATCCCGCCCGCCTTGGCCACGAAGTACTCCGCCCACGCGCCCTGCACACCCGAAACCGTCACGCGCTGACCGATTTCCAGGCCGGTGACCCCCGGGCCCAGGGCGTCGACGCGGCCGACGGCCTCGGTGCCCGGGATGGCGGGCAGCTCGGGCCGGTAGCCGTAGACGCCCCGGATGATGGCCAGGTCGTGATTGTGGATCGGGGCCAGCGTGGTCGCGATCCGCACCTCACCCGGCCCGGGCTCGGGCACCGGCCGCTCGGCCGTGGTCAGGACCTGCTCGGGCTCGCCGAAATGTTCGATGATTACCGCGCGCATGCTCATCCTCCTCAGTCTTCGACCACGATGACGTCGACCTCGATATTGCCGCGAGTGGCATTGGAATACGGGCACACCTGGTGAGCCTTGTCCGCCAGCGCCCGCGCCTCGTCCAGGGGCAGGTGCGGCAGCGACACCTCGAGGGTAACGGCCAGGCCGAACCCGCCGGCGTCATTGGGGCCGATGCCGACCTTCGCGCCCACGGCCGAGTCGTCCACGTTCGTCTTCAGCGACCGCGCCACGGTGCGCAGCGCCGAGTGGAAGCAGGCCGCGTAACCGGCGGCGAAGAGCTGCTCCGGGTTGGTGCCGAGGCCATTGCCGCCCATCTCCTTCGGAATCGAGAGGGTGGCGTCGATCTTGCCGTCATCGGTGCGGACCTGGCCGTTGCGGCCGTCTCCGGTGGCGAGGGCTTCGGCGGTGTAGAGCACGTTCATCAGGGGGTCTCCTTGGATCTGGTGTGGGAGGTGAGAGCTTCGGTGAGTCGGTGCAGGGTTTCCCGCAGTTGGATCAGTTCCTCGCCGGGCAGGCCGGCGATCTCGGCCGATCGCGCCGGGATCCGGCAGGCGGCCGAACGCAATTCGCGGCCGCGGTCGGTCAGCGTGATCTCCACGCGGCGTTCGTCGGCGGTCGAGCGGCGGCGTGCCACGAAGCCCGCCGCCTCGAGCCGCTTGAGCAGTGGCGACAGCGTGCCCGAGTCCAGCTCCAGCGCCGAGCACAGATCGCCGACGGTGCGGTCGTCGCGCTGCCAGAGCGCGAGCAGCACCAGGTATTGCGGATAGGTGATGCCCAGGGCGTCCAGCTGGGGCCGGTACATGGCGGTCATGGCCCGCGACGCCGAGTAGAGCGCGAAGCACAGCTGGTTTTCCAGCGCCATCTCATCGGTCATGTCCAATACGGTAGCTATCAATTAGATTGTGCACAATCTAATTGATGGTCTGCTGCGTCACATCCGGCGATAACATCGCCCGGACCCTGCCGCAGGGCCGGGTTCCGATCATCGGGAATTTCGCTCGCGGACAGGCGGATTCCCGGACACCTCCGCTAGAACGCGTTCTAATGGGGGCACACCGAACCAGTGGGAGTTGCGATGACGCACGAGGTAGTGAACCGGGTCGCGGAGCTGTCGGGCCAGTTGGCGGCGACCGCCGAGGAGACCGAGCGGCTGGGCAAGCTCTCCGACGAGAGCGTGAAGCTGATCCGTCAGGCCGGGGTGATGCGGCTGCTGCAGCCCGCCGATTTCGGCGGGTACGCCGCGCATCCTCGGGATTTCGCCGAGGCGGTCATGGCCGTGGCCCGGCACTGCGGGTCCACCGGCTGGGTATGCGGCGTCGGCGGCGTGCACCCGTGGGAGATGGCACTGATGGACCGGCGGCTGCAGAACGAGGTATGGGGCGAGAACCCGGACACCTGGATCGCCTCGCCGTACGCCGCGCAGGGCGTAGCGACGCCGGCCGACGGCGGATACACCCTGCGCGGTCGCTGGAACTTCTCCTCCGGCACCGATCACTGCGACTGGATCTTCCTGGGCGCGCTGCTCGGTGACGCCGACGGCAATCCGGTCATGCCGCCGGCCGTGCTGCACGTGGTGCTGCCGCGCACGGACTACACGATCGTCGACGACTCGTGGGATGTCATCGGGCTGCAGGGCACCGGCAGTAAGGACGTCGTCGTGGACGGCGCGTTCATCCCGGCCTATCGGACCATCGAATTCGATGCCGTCGCGGCCGGTGAGATCGCGGCCGAGCGGGCGGGCCGCACCGAGACGGTCTACAAGCTGCCATTCTGGGCCATGTTCCCGCTGGGCATCACCTCCGCGGTGATCGGCATCGCCGAGGGCGCGCTCGCGGCACACCTGGACTATCAGCGCGACCGGGTCACAGCCATGGGCACCAAGATCAAGGACGATCCGTACGTGCTGTCGGCCATCTCCGAGGCGGCGGCCGATATCGCGGCCTCGCGCACTCAGCTACTGGACGGCATCAGCCGCCTCTACGACCAGGCCGAGGCCGGGAAGACCATCACCTTCGAGGACCGTTCCCTGGTGCGGCGCAATCAAGTTCGCTGCGCCTGGCGGGCGGTGTCGGCGGTCGACGAGATCTTCGCCCGGTCCGGCGGCAATGCGGTGCGGCGGCAGAACGTCATGCAACGGTTCTGGCGGGACGCGCACGTGGGTCTGCAGCACGCCATCCACACGCCCGGATCGCTGTACCACTCGACGGCATTGACCATCATGGGCATCGAGCCCGAGGGTCCGCTGCGCGCCATGATCTGACACCCGCCGGGTCGGCTCGGCACGGTTTCCGCGCCGGGCGGCCGCGCTGCCAGGCCGCCCCGATGGGTGATGCTACAAGTTTGCTACCGAACGGTTTCGAGAAGGATGCAATCACGCCACCGCGGGGCATTCGGGAGAACAACACGCACGATTATGCCGAGAAAATAGCCTCAAAAGCGACATACTCGCTGTCATGCATCGGCTGTCGCGCTACCTCGTCGCCCTGATCGCCACATTTGCTGCCCTTGTGCCCGTCACCGCGTCGGCCGACCCCGGCGATAGGGCTTCCATCGTGGACGTGCGCCCACTGGGCGGCCGCCAGTACGAAGTCACCGTCTACTCGGCGGCCATGAACAGGACCATCCCCGTGTGGGTTTCACACCCGGACGGCCCCGCGCCCGCCCTGTATCTGCTCAATGCGGTGGACGGCGGTGAGACCGGCGGCCCGTGGACCAATCGCACCGATGTCGCCCAGTTCTTCGCCGACAAGCCGGTCAATGTGATCACCCCGATCGGCGGCCGTGCCAGCTTCTACACCGACTGGGTCGCCGATGATCCGACACTGGGCCGGAACCAATGGTCCACTTTCCTCATTCACGAATTGCCGCCGCTGCTGGAATCGCGATTCGGAATGACGGGGCGCAATGCCGTCGCGGGCGCATCGATGTCGGCCACCTCCGCACTCAACCTCGCCATCCAAGCACCCGGTATGTATCAGGCGGTGGGTTCCTTCAGCGGTTGCCCGCGCACGGCGGACGCGGCGGCGCGGGCCTATGTGCGATCCACGCTCGAGCTGTTCGGCGCGAATGCCGCCAATATGTGGGGCGGCGACGACAATCCGGCCTGGAGCGCCCACGACCCGGTTCTCAATGCGGACCGACTGCGCGGTGTGGCGCTGTACATTTCCGCGGGGAATGGCGTTCTGGGAGATCATGACTCGCTCACCGATCCCAGCATCGGCGGGAATGTCAACGCGCTGACGGACCGGCTGGCCGTGGGTGGGGCCATGGAGACGGTGGTGCGAGGCTGCACGGATTCGCTTGTCGGAGAGTTGGGTTCGCTGGGGATTCCGGCGCAGGTGGTGTACCGGAATGGAACGCATGCGTGGCCGTACTGGCAGGACGACATCCATGACTCTTGGCCGCTTTTCGCGGGGGCTCTGGGAGTCTAGGAGGAGAAAGAGAAGGCTACCCGGCTGCGTCGCATCGATCGACTGATCGCGATTCCCGCATCAGCTGCGTGACCAGGTAATTTCCAGTTCCTGAAGATCGAAGCCCTGGGGGAAGTGTGCGGTCCGGGGTTCGCCGGGGTGGCCGCCGTGGCGCTCGTAGAAGGCGATGGCGGGCGTATTGGCCTGGAGGACTTCGAGGTAGACGGGGCGGCCCGGGTATTCGGCAGCGGCCCATTCGAATCCGTGGTGCAGGAGGCGGGAGCCGATGCCGGCTCGTTTGAGGGTCGGGCCGACGTGCAGATTGTCGATGAGAATGCGGCCGTCTGCGCGGGGTGCGAGGTAGATGAATCCGAGTATTTCCGAGCCGGATTCGGCGATGAACAGGTCGCCTTCGGACCGGTCGCCGGTCAGGCGGCTGTGCCAGAGCGCCTTGTGGTCGTCGGTCAGCGCGCCGTTCAGGTAGCTCTCGGGCATGATGCTCGCGTAGGCGGTGCGCCAGCTGGCGGTGTGCAGCGTGGCGACCGCTTCCGCGTCGGATTCGGTACCTGGTCGGATCCGGATGTCCACGGGGCTCAAGACCGTTCGTCGAAGGCCCGGAGGATTTCTTCGGCGGCGAGAGCGGGGGTGAGCGAGCCGTCGCGGACCTGTTTTTCCACCTGGGTGCGCAGGGCCTTGACGTTCGGGTTCTCGGTGAGGCGGCGGAGCAGGTTGTCGTGGACCATGGTCCAGGTCCAGTCGACCTGCTGGCGGCGGCGCTTCTCGGCGAACTCGCCTGCTTCGGTGAGGACGCGGCGGTGGGTGAGGACCGTGTCCCAGAACGAATCGAGTCCGATGCCGTTCAGGCCGGACATGGTGAGAACCGGTGGACGCCACAGGGATTCGCGCGGGTGGATGAGCCGCATGGCGCCTTGAAGCTCCCGGGCAGCGGCCTTGGCCTCCAGCTCGTGGCGGCCGTCGGCCTTGTTCACGGCCACCAGGTCGGCGAGTTCGAGGACGCCCTTCTTGATTCCTTGCAGCTGGTCGCCGGTGCGGGCCAGGGTGAGGAAGCAGAAGACGTCGACCATATTGGCGACGGTGACCTCGGACTGGCCGACACCGACGGTCTCCACCAGGATGACGTCGTAGCCCGCCGCCTCCAGCAGCACGATGGTCTCGCGGGTCGCTTTCGCCACGCCGCCGAGGGTTCCGGCCGTGGGGGACGGACGGATGAAGGCGTCCCGTTCCACCGACAGTCGCGCCATGCGGGTCTTGTCGCCGAGGATCGAGCCGCCGGTCCGCGTCGAGGACGGGTCCACGGCCAGTACCGCCACGCGGTGGCCCTGGCCGATGAGGTACATGCCCAGCGCGTCGATGAACGTCGACTTGCCGACGCCCGGAACGCCGGTGATGCCAACGCGATTGGACACCACCTTGCCCGCTTCGGGGGTCAGTCGCAGCAGCAGCTGCTGGGCCAGGTCCCGGTGGTCGGTGCGGGTCGATTCGACCAGGGTGATGGCGCGGGCCAGCCCGGCCCGCTCCCCGGCCCTGACCTGCGCGGCCAGTTGGTCGACGTCGATCACTCGGCGCGCCACCGGAGTGGCGGGCTGGGCGCCGGGGCCGGGCGTTTCCGCGCCGGCGGGGCCGGGCAGGCCGACGCCGGCGGTGGTGCCGAGCCGGGGGTGGATTCCGCCACCCTCGGTCCCGCGTGCGGCGTCGCTCATTCCGTTGCGCCGGTGCCGATCTCGTGGCCCAACTGTGCGGCCAGCTTCTTGATCAGGTCGATCGCGGCGTCGGCGATGATGGTGCCGGGGCCGAAGATGCCGGCGGCACCCGCGGCGTACAGCTCGTCGTAGTCACCGGGCGGGATGACGCCGCCGACGGTGACCATGATGTCGGGGCGTCCGACATCGGCCAGCGCCTGCCGCAGGGCGGGCACCAGCGTGAGGTGGCCTGCGGCCAGCGACGAGACACCGACGACGTGCACGTCGTTGTCGGCCGCCTGCTGCGCCACCTCCTCGGGGGTCTGGAACAGCGGGCCCACGTCGACGTCCATGCCGAGGTCGGCGAAGGCCGTGGCGATCACCTTCTGGCCGCGGTCGTGGCCGTCCTGACCCATCTTGGCGACCAGGATGCGGGGGCGACGGCCCTCCGCCTCGGCGAACGCCTCGACCAGTTCGATGGCCTTGCTGATGTTGGTCACCTTGCCGGCCTCCTCACGGTAAACGCCGGAGAGCGTGCGGATCTCGGCCTGGTGGCGGCCGTACACCTGCTCCAGCGCGTCGGAGATCTCGCCCACGGTGGCCTTGGCGCGCGCGGCGTTGATGGCCAGGGCGAGCAGGTTGTTGTCCATGCCGCCCTCGGACGAGGCTGCCGCACGGGTCAATTCGGCCAGCGCCTTCCCGACCTCGGCCGAATCGCGTTCCGCCCGCAGCTTTTCCAGCTTGGCGTTCTGCTCGGCGCGCACGCGCGAGTTCTCGACCTTGAGCACCTCGATCGGGGTGTCTTCCTCGACCAGGTACTTGTTGACGCCGATCACCGGCTGCTGGCCGGTGTCGATGCGCGCCTGGGTGCGGGCCGCGGCCTCTTCGATGCGCAGCTTCGGGATGCCCTCCGAAATCGCCTGTGCCATTCCGCCGTGCGCCTCGATCTCGGCGATGTGGGCGCGGGCGCGCTCGGCCAGCTGGTGGGTCAGCCACTCCACGTAGTACGAGCCGCCCCACGGGTCGGCCGGACGGGTGGTGTTGGACTCCTGCTGGATGAGCAGCTGGGTGTTGCGGGCGATGCGGGCGGAGAAGTCCGTCGGCAGCGCGAGGGCCTCGTCCAGCGCGTTGGTGTGCAGCGACTGGGTGTGGCCCTGGGTGGCGGCCATGGCCTCGACGCAGGTGCGCGCGACGTTGTTGAACACGTCCTGCGCGGTCAGCGACCAGCCCGAGGTCTGCGAGTGGGTGCGCAGCGCGAGCGACTTGGAGTTCTTGGGCTCGAACTTGGCGACCAGCTCGCTCCAGAGGAGCCGTCCCGCACGGAGTTTCGCGACCTCCATGAAGAAGTTCATGCCGATGGCCCAGAAGAACGACAGTCGCGGCGCGAACTTGTCGACCTCCATGCCCGCGTCCAGACCGGCCTTGATGTACTCCACGCCGTCGGCGAGGGTGTAGGCCAGCTCCAGGTCGGCCGTGGCTCCGGCCTCCTGGATGTGGTAGCCGGAGATGGAGATCGAGTTGAACTTCGGCATCTTCGCGGAGGTGTAGGCGAAGATGTCGGAGATGATCCGCATCGAGGGCTTGGGCGGGTAGATGTAGGTGTTGCGGACCATGAACTCCTTCAGAATGTCGTTCTGAATGGTTCCGGCCAGCTGCTCGGGCTTGACGCCCTGCTCCTCGGCGGCGACGACGTAGAGCGCCAGGATCGGCAGCACCGCGCCGTTCATGGTCATCGACACCGAAACCTGGTCCAGCGGAATGTGATCGAACAGTTCCCGCATGTCCAGGATCGAGTCGATGGCGACACCCGCCATACCGACGTCACCGGTGACGCGCGGGTGGTCGGAGTCGTAGCCACGGTGGGTCGCCAGGTCGAAGGCGACCGACAGGCCCTTCTGGCCCGCCTGCAGGTTGCGGCGGTAGAAGGCGTTCGAGTCGGCGGCGGTGGAGAAGCCCGCGTACTGGCGGATCGTCCACGGCTGGTTCACGTACATGGTCGGGTACGGGCCGCGCACGAACGGCGCCACACCCGGCACGCTGTCGAGCGGGTAGCCCTCGGCCACGATGGCGTCCCGGTCGGCCTTGGTGAACACCGGCGGCACGTCGATGCCTTCGGGGGTCGTCCAGGTGAGCTGTTCGGGCGCATAGTGATTGGCGGTCGCGGCCTCCTCGACGAAGGCGTCGACCTGCTCGCTGCTGACCTCGGCAGGGGCGGTGTCGCCCTCGGTCAGCGGTACTTCGGCGAAGTTGCCGATCCGGTGCTTGATATCGCTCATCTCTACGCTCCCAGCTTCTCCAGCAGGCCGGACAGAGCCGCCACCGCGTCCATGCGCGCGGTCACGAAACCGTCGGGGCGCTGCGCACCGGTCAGATCGGCGACCGCCTTCTCGGGTCCGGCCAGCAGCACGGTGGTCACCCCGGCCGCCCGCAATTCCTCCACGGCCGCGGCGGCGTCGGTGCCGTAACGGGTGTCGGAGCCACACAGCACGGCGATCGACGGGCCGGTCTCGGTGACCGCCTCGATGCCGCCGGAGGCCAGCAGGTTGGTGGTGAAGGTGACACGAACATTGTTCTCCGACACCGGACCCAGCGGAACCAGCCGCACCTGCGGGCGGGCGCCGTGGGCGGCCAGGTAGGCGTCGGAGCGGTTGCGCAGCGCTTCGAAGGCGGCGCCGTAGCGGGCCGTGCCGTTCTTGGCGCGGGCGGCCTCCGACAGCGGCTTCTCACCCAGGTTCGGGAACTCGTTGACGCCGGTGACGGCCGTCTTGCGGTGCGCCACATCGGAATCACGCTTCGCCTTGGTCTCGGCGATGCGCTCGGCGAGCAGGCCCGCCTGCAGCGCGGCCAGGTAGCCGCCGGCGGCCTCGATCTCCTGCATGAACTCCCACGCCTTGGCGGCGAGCTCATCGGTCAGCGACTCCACGTACCAGGAGCCCGCGCCCGGGTCCTGCACATGGCCGAGGCGCGATTCCTCGAGCAGCAGCAGCTGGGTGTTGCGAGCCATGCGCTCCGAGAACGCCTTGGACACCTCGAGCTCCCCGGCGGGCAGCGCGTCGTCGAAGGGCAGCACGGTGACGATATCCGCGCCACCGACGCCCGCGCCGAACGCGGCGAGGGTGGTGCGCAGCATGTTCACCCACGGGTCGCGCTGGCTCATCATGGCCGCGGACGTGATCGCCTGCTGCGGCGCGTTACCGAAGGCCGGAGCCCCGCACACATGCGCGACGCGCGCCCAGAGTCGCCGGGCGGCACGGAATTTGGCGATGGTCTCGAACTGGTCGTCGGTGGCCGCGAAGCGGAACTCGAGCTGCTCCAGCGCGTCCGCGATATCGGCCCCGGCGTCGGTGAGCGAGCGCAGGTACTCCAGGCCCGCGGCCACCGCCGCACCCAGCTCCTGGGCGTCGGAGGCGCCGGAATTGTGGAAGGCCACGCCGCACACGGTGATCGCGCGAACCGTCTCGGTGCGGGCCACCGCCTGCTGGGCCAGCGCGACCGCACCGTCCAGGTCGATGGCCGAGGAGCCGGCGAACAGGCTCGTCAGCGGGGTGGCGCCCAGCGAGACCCGAATGTCCTTGCGGTTCGGGGCCTCATAGCCGTCGAGCACCGAGAACAGCGCGGCCGCAGCCTCATTGGCGGCCGGCCCGGCATCGAGGGTGAGCGGCGCCAGCTCGAAGAGGAAGCCCTGCAGTGCGGTGGCCAGCCCGTCGACCGGCACGCCGCGCTCGGCGACGCCCAGCCACACCGCGCTCACGCCGTTGTCGAGCGCGAAGAGGATGTCCGAGTTGACGGCCTTGGCGTCGGCGCCGCCGAAACGCTGGCTGACGAACCAGCCACGGTGCACGTCACGGGTGGCGTCGCCACCGCGCACGTAGGGGAACTGCCCGGGAAGCGGCTGCTCGGGCAGTTCGTCGCGGCGCGTGTAGAGCGGGTTGACGGTCAGGCCGTCATAGGTCGTGACCGCGAGCAGCTTCTCCGGCTCATCCGGCAAGTCGCTCGCATCCACCCTGCGGGCCTTCGCCAGCACCCCGGCGACACCCTTGCGCCAGGCGGCATACTCGGGCACCGGATCGGTGTCCGAGTCGGAAGCAATCGGCATAGCTGCTGTTCCTTCTTCCACTCCCTGACCGGATGGCCGTTGCACCGGCATTCACCCAGCTCAACGGCCACTTTGGTTAACGAGCATTCATCGTCTTTCCCCTGATGCTAGCGGCAGCCTCGAGATAACGGTCTCCGGAGTCTCACTACCAGCGGGTAACCTGGCGCGGTGCCAACAACCGTGCGTGTGCCGCTCGAGCGGGTATCCGGGCTGCTCAGCCGTCTCCGTCAACCGCGAAATCTGGCCTTGCTGATCGGCTGCGGGGTACTTTTCGCGCTGGCCGCCTTCGCACCGCACCCGGCACCCCAGCAGATCCGGCACTGGGCCGACTCGGTCGGGCCGCTAGTGCCGCTGGTGTTCTTCGCGGTGCACACGCTGGTGTGTGTCGCGCCCTTCCCGCGCACCATCTTCACCCTCAGCGCGGGCATGCTGTTCGGCTCGGTGGAGGGACTCACGCTGGCCCTCGCCGCCACGACACTCAGTGCGGTGCTGGCACTGTGGCTGGTGCGCGCCGTCGATCACGAGCGGGTACGCGCGCGGCTCACCCATCCGACCGTGCAGGCGGTCGACACCCGGTTGGCGCGGCGGGGCTGGCTGGCGATCGGATCGCTGCGACTGATCGCCTTCGCGCCGTTCTCGATCGTGAACTATTGCGCCGCATTGTCTTCGATCCGGTTCACCCCGTACCTGATCGCCACCTTCATCGGGATCATCCCGGGCACCGTGGGCACGGTGCTGCTGGGCGACGCCCTCACCAATCGCACCTCCCCCGCCCAATTGATCGTCACGGCAGCCTGTTTGGCGGTCGGCGTGATCGGGTTGGTCGTGGACGCGAGAATGGCCATTGCGGAACCCGAGGCTCAGCCGGAGCCGGTCGCCTGATCGGACGGCGGCAGCGGCCACTGGTCGAAGCCAGGGAGCGAATCCAGGGGCGGTGCGGGTTCGATCAGCTCGTTCAGTTGCGCGAGCAGGTCATCCTGGTGTGCCTCGGCGTAATTCAGCGTGCGGTCGAGATCGTGTGCCCGGACCAGCCAGCCGCTGGCCTGACGGACCACCTCGGCCGGTGTTGCCGCGCCGTCGGAGTCGAGGAGGAATGCGGCGAGCGCCGGCTCGAGCGCGGCGGCCGACCCCAGATGTTGCAGGCACCGGCCGGTGCCGAGATCGTCGGCGAGAGCCCGCCATTCGCTCAGGGCGGTCTGCCATCGCACCAGCGCGTGCCGCGGTTCGCCCACCGACCAGTCGAGAACACCCGCGATCTCGTGCACGTGGGCCAGCCCGCTGGGGTCGCGCCCGCCCGCGGCCATCGATTCGGCTAATTCCAGACGGTCACGTGCGGCGGTGTGCCGCCCCTGCACGAGGTGCGCGATCGCCATGTTCACCAGGGCGCACACCTCACCGGCGACATCTTCGCGCGGTAGCAGCCACCACGCCTGTTCCAGGAGATTGACCGCCTTGCTCAGATTCGCGTCCGTGGTGTCCATGGCCCCCAGCGCCTGTCGGTGCAGGGCCCGAGCGCGCAGGCTGCGGGACACCGTCCACGGGCTGTAGCGCGCCGGTCGCCGCTCCGGCACCGTCGCGCGGATGTCGGCCAGGGCATGCAACGGACCGTATCGGGTCGCGGACGTGATCGTCACCATCGCTGCGGCCGGGCCCGGCTCGTGGGGGCCGCCGCCCGTGCCCGGGCTGTCCTCCGCGCGGCCGCTGCGCGCGAACCAGCTGTCCAGGGCGTCGGCGATCACGGCCAGATCCGGCACCACCGCGCGTATTCGGTTCAGCAGGGTGTTGTTCGCCTGTCCCGCTTGCGGTTCGGCCCGTCGCGCACAGTTGCGCAGGAGGAGACAGAGCCGGGGCTCCTCGTTCTCGAACCAGCGGCGCGCGACCGCGGCGTGTGCCGGAAGATCGAGCGCCCGCGCCCACAGCGTGGCTTCCTCGGCGTGTCTGCGGAGCAGCACCGCGAGCGCGGCCCGCCACTCGGGCGTCTCGGTGATGGCGGGATCCTCGCCGGCGGGCGGCACCTCGGCCAGCCGGTAGCGCCCCGGCGGCATCGGCTCCACCGCGCCCGCTGTGGTCAGGCTCGCCAATAGTCGCGGTGCGGAGGGGGTTTCGGTCTCCGCCGTGGCGGCGGGGAGCCGGGCGGCGGCGCTCGCCCCGAGCACCTCGAGGAGCACCCCGGTCTCATAGGTTCGAATGGGCAGCTCGCGGAGCACCGCCGCGGCCCAATTGCCCGTCAACTCCGGGTTCGTCTCCGGCTGGGGCTCCGGACCCCAGGGCGCTCCGGGATCGGGCAACTCCACGGGTCGCGGACCCGTGAGCCCGGCCCGATCCTGCACCAATCGATAACCGCGCCGAGCGGATTCGGTCAGGAAGTAGACGAGAACGACCCACCCGACGGCGGACTCGGTCCACCGCACGGCGGGGTTCGCCTTGAACGCGTCGGTCATCACATTGGCGATCAAGGTCGCGATACCGATGCCCACCAGTGCCGGGGCGCCCAACAGCCACTGCCACACCACGGATTTCGGCGTGGCCATGAGGCTGCGGCTCTCGCGGGCCAGCTCGGTGGACTCGGGTCCGCCGGGCGCGGATTCCGTTTCGCTCATATCCGCGCTCCCCCGGCCAGGCCCGGTACCAGCCAGCGTCGCCAGCACACCAGCAGCAGCACCAGCGGCACGACCGCCGAGACCAGCGCCCCGGTCGCGAGTTGGGCGGAGCTCTCGTCGAATTGGCGGGTGTAGCCCCACAGCAGCAGCGACCACGGGCTGCCTCCGGTGCCGTTGACCAGCAGTCCGATGAAGAAGTCGTTCCACACCTGGATGAACTCCAGCACCGCCACCGCGACGACGGCCGGCACCACGGCACCCAGCCGGGCGACGATGGTGCGCAGCGAAGCCAGTCCGTACAGGGCGTCGGCGGCCGGGGTGTAGGCCGGTGCGAGGAGGGCTCCGCGCAGGACGAGAATCGAGATCGGCAGTCCGGCGGCGGCATGGGTGAAGATCAAGGGGACCAGGGTGCCGAACCAGCCGGAGGACCCGATCACCCGCTGCAGTGCGCCCAGATACATCTGGGCGGGCAGCACGGTCAGAATCACCAGGCAGGGCACCGCGGTTCGGACGCGCGCGGCGGCCAGCCAGTGGGCGACCGGCAGTGCGAAGGCCACGACCATCACGGTCGCGGGGACCGCCACGGTCAGGGTGGTGCGCAGTGCGTCACGCAGGGCCGGATCGGTCGTGACAGCATGTATGTCAACAGCTTTCGGCCCGGCGGTCCCGTGCAGCGCGACGTAGACCAGCTCTGCGATCGGCGACAGCACCACCAGCACGGCGACTCCCACCAGGAGCCAGCGCGGGATGGCCCGCCACAGGGGCAGGCGCTCATGCCACGCGGCGGGGCGCGGGCGCAGCGGACGCGGACCGCTCGGGCGGCGCACATTGATCCGATCCTGCGCGAACAGCGCGGCCAGCACGAGGGCGGCCGTCAAGGGCAGGGCGTACGCGGCCGCTTCGCCGCACGAATTCGCCTCGCACGCGCTGGTGAGACGCCACCATTCCACGGTCGCGGTGCCGACATCGTGTTGCAGCGACCGTGGCACCGCACCGAGTACGGCGTCGAATACCCGGGCCGCGGCGACCGCCACCACCAGGAAGGCCACGGAGGCGACGGGCCGCACCTGCGTCCACAACCGGATCGGCATGAGCCAAGGCGGACCGCCGGCCAATTCCGGGGCGCGCACCGGATCGTCCTCGATCGCGAGGATGGCGGCACGGAACAGGCCGACCAGCAGCCCCAGCCAGGTCCAGACGAAGGCCGCCACCAGAACCGCTTCGAACGCATAGCGTTCCGCTGCGACACCGCTGAAATATCGCCCGCGCGTAGTGGTTTCGAGAATCAGCCGGAAGGCGATCCCCGAGGTGAAGGCCGAGACGCCGAACGGCACGATGAACGGCCACCACAGCCACGGCAGGCGTCGGCTGGGCCAGGCCAGCACCAGGGCCACACCGACGAGGACGATGGCCAGCGCCACCCAGCCCGCGGTGTGCAGGTACGCGCTGCGGCTCGCGCGGGGCAGCTCCCCCCACACCACCAGGGATCCGGCCGCCAGGCAACCGAGCCCGAGCGCGGCCGCGAACGCCCACGCGGTGAACGCGAACAGGTTTGGCAGGGCGGCCATTCCGGTGCGCAAGCGCCGCCGGTCCACGATGAGCAGCGCGCCGCCACCGAGCAGTTGCAGCCCGCAGCCGAGGGCGAGCCCCGGATGTGTGCGTGCGCCGAGCCCGACGGTGTACAGCGCCGGAGCCACCAGCAGCAGCCCCATCAGCACGACGGCCGGTGCCCGGACCAGGTAGTTGACCACGACCTCGAGGTGCGGATGCCGGCCCGGCACCAGCGGCCCCGACAGCCTGCGGGTGGCGAGTGTCAGTTCGAGGCCGTTGGAATGCACCGAATACACGCGTATCTCACCCCTGCCGAGTGCGTTCCAGCTCGTAGACGGCGTCCACGGCGGTGCGGACGGCCGCGGCGGCGCGCTGCGACGAATCCGCCGGAGTGCCATCGAGATCCATCAGGAATTGCGTGATGATCCCCCACAGCGGATTGTCGCCGCCCCGCGAACCGATGCGGTCGGCCAGGTCGAATTCCGTCCAGGAGCGGACGCGCGGACCGAGGGGTTCGAGCATGGCCGAATAGGCCGGGCGGGTGCGCAGGTCGGGTGCGATGAATCCGCCTTCCTTTCCGATCCAGCTGTCCGGGGCATCGGGCAGCGACAGCAGGCGGATCAGTTCGGCCGCCGCGTCCTTGGCCGATCGGGTCAGGACCATGATGTCGCCGCCGCCGATCACCGGGCCGTCGCGGAATCCAGGGAGGATGCTCGGAAACAGCGACACCCCGACGGCCTGTTTCATCGCCACGTCATCGCCGCGGAAACAACTCCTGACTATCGGCTCGGCGAAATCGGGCGCCACCACCATGGCCGCGTCGCCCTCGGCGAACACCTCGCGCACGGCATCGGGGAACTGCTGAGTGAGCGCTCGGCCGATACTGCCGGGAAAGGCATTCGGAAATCCCCAGATTCCGGCGAGGGTCTCGAGTGCCCGGGTGATTTCGGCACGCCGCTGCCCAGGACGCCAGTCGTTCGGGGTCGCCACGCTCTCGTAGGCGTCGGGTGACTGGGCGAGCAGCACATTCGCGAAGAAGTCGGCGAGCATCCAGCCGTCGGCCGCGCCCAGCGCCAACGGGTGGGTTCCACTGCGCGCCAGGCGATCCAGCAGGACGGGCCACTGCCACGGGGCCCAGCTGCCCGGCGGCGGCAGGCCGAGCCGTCGAAACTTCGCCAGGTCGAACCACACCAGCGATTTGCAGGAGGCCTTGAACGGCAGTCCGTAGAGCCGATTGCCGGACACCGTCTCGACATGCACCAGTTCCCACCAGCCGTGGGCATAACGCGGCGCTTTCCGGTCATCGCCCCACAGTGATTCGTCGAGCGCGCGCAGCCGTCCGTCCTGCGCCAACCGCGTTATCTGCCCGAGTTGCGGCAACACCACGATGTCCGGCGTGTACCGGCCGGCCGAGAAGACCGTCCCCACATCGTCACCCAGGGTGAATACCTGAGTGCTGTGCGAAAACTGGTGGGAATCACGCAGATCGGCGAGCACGTGCTCGAATGCCCGTAACTCCGCGCCGCCCCAGGGCACCGCAAGTTTCACCGTGTCGGAATTCGGGCCGGACACGAAGGGGGTACACGCCGCAGCCATCGGAAGCATCGCGCCTGCACGCAAAATGGTTCTGCGGGTCGCCATTCCGTCCCCCCAACCGATGCGACTTCGCCCCGGTTCCGGCCTCGGTGCGGAACACGTTACTCCTGTGGATGGTCCGGCACGATCGCTATTCGCGAGGCGGCCGCACCCCCCGCGTGCCCCTACGCCACTGTCGTCAGGACGAAATCGACAGCAGCGCAGGATTTTCGAGGCGCAAGTCAGTCGAGGGCGCAGCCCGAGATCGGCACGTCGTTGAGGCGATCGACCAGATAGCCGATCACATTGTCGGTGCCGAAGCCGTCGATCAACTCGGGGCCGAAATGGTTCGGGAGGGTGGCCCCGGGCAGGATCGGCGGCAGCTCGTCGGTCCGGAAGCTGACGCCGGCGCCCCTGCCGCACCATTCGGTGGCGAGTTGCCGGGCCTGACCGTAGGGGACGGTGTCGTCGTTGCGACCGCTGGTGATCAGGACCGGGCTTGCCGGAGTGAGGTTTCCGATGTGCTGCTGCCGCAGGATGTCCTCGGCCTCGGGGACCTCCTGGAGGTGATCGATCATCGGCCGATGATCGACGGTGAACTCGGTGCTGCGCAGGAACGGATGCTTCAGGATCACGTCACCGATGCACTCGTTGCCCAGGTCGCTCAGCAGCGCCTTGCCCTCCGGCGTGGTGCGTTCGTCCAGAATCGGCCGCAGATCGGGGTAGCGCGCGACGAAACCGTTGAGCGCGAACCCGATCACGCCGCTGATCAGACTGCCGTCGGCCCGCTTCAGCACCTCGGTCAGATCCGCGACCGGCGCGCCCGCCCACGTCCCCTTCAGGTTCAGTTCGGGAGCGTAGTCGGGTTGCATCTCGACCGCCGCGGCCGTGGCGCCGCCACCCTGGGAGTACCCCCACAGCGCCAGCGGTGTGTCATCGCCCGAACCGGCCACGTTGTTGGCCGCGCGCGCGGCGTCGAGGACGGCATGGGCCTCCTCGACGCGGTTGACATAGGTATGGGTCCCCGGTGTTCCCATGCCGATGTAATCCGCCACGAAGACGCGGGCGCCCAGCGAATTCCACGTCAGCGCCGAGATCGCCTCCTGGTTCGCGGAGAAGGTCGGCGGCGTGATGCTCGCGTACATCCCGGTCGAGAAGGCCAGCGACACCGCGCATTGATCGCCCTGACCGGTGGTGCCGGGCGCGATGACGATGGTGGGCCGCGGCCCGGACCCGTGCCAGGGCCGGGTGGAATCGAGGAAGACACCGGTCGCCGCGACGGGCGTGCCGTCCTGCATCCGTGTCGTGTACATGACCTGTTCGGCCGGCAACGGCCAGACCCCGTTGTCCGCCGGCAGCGCCAGGTAGGCCGAGATATCGGTGGTCTTGATGATCGCTCCGCGCGTCGGATCGAATTGCGCAGGGGGAACATAGAAGTCGTTGACCGGATCGGCGGAGGCCGACGCCGGAACGGCGGCGGCACCGGCGGCGGTCACACACAGCGCCGCCGCGATGGCGAGGGCGTGATCGACCTTCCGGGACGTCTGTCGCTTCCGAGGATTCGGACGGCGTTGTCCAGACATTTTCTGCTTTCTCTGCGGGGCTGGCGAGTAACACCGTTACTTGAGTAACGCGGTTACTCTAGCCACCGGCGAACGCCATTGGGAAGAGGGTTGACTCCGGTCCGACCCACATTCACCGTCGGAATCAGACTGTCGGCGGACCCGATCATCGCCGCGCCGCAGATCGCGCGGGTGCCGGTCAACGATCCGCACATCATCCTCAGGCACGAACCGTTCGGGGGGCCGGATCAGCTGACCCGGGAGCGGATGCAGGTGGAACCGCTGCGACCGAGGCGCGAATCGGGCAAAACCATTGCGTTCGTGACCCATTCGGTGGAGGAGGCGGTATACCTGTCCACCCGGATCCCGGTCATGAATGCCCGCCCGGGACGGATCATCGTCGACCGGGAGGTCGTATTACCGGGCGATGACGAGGCGGGCGTCCGGGACATCACCGTCACCGCGACGCCCGAATTCCAGGCCCTCGAAATCGAATTGGCGACGGCGATCCAGGCCGCCCACGTTTGATCATGAATACGACGATGGCCCGTGCCGCGATTTGCGGAACGGGCCATCGGACGTTTCGAACTGACGCGAAACCTGAATTACAGGTAGGCGCCACACACGGGCCAGGCGCCCGGACCCTGACCGGCGAGCACGTTCTCCGCGACGCGGATCTGCTCCTCGCGGCTGGCGTTGGCAGCACTGCCGCCACCACCGTAGGCGTTCCAGGTACTCTGGGTGAACTGCAGACCGCCGTAGAACCCGTTGCCGGTGTTGGCGCCCCAGTTGCCGCTGCTCTCGCACTGCGCGACAGCGTCCCAGTTGTGCCCGGCGGCCGAGGCGGTCGCGGTGGACAGCGCGAACGGGATGGACACGAGCGCACCGATGGCCGCCGCTGCGGCGAATGTGCGGGTGGTGAGCTTCCGGTTGCGATGCATAGGGTATTTCCTCGCCTGCGCCCGCCGGCCCGCGCTCTCGGCTACGGGTCCCCGTCCCCAGGGGTTTCTCGGTTGCTCTCGAATCGCGGGACGGAGTTGCCGGTGTTCGTCGATTCGAGCGGGGCCCGGTTGAATCCGAGCCACGAACGACGGTAACGGATCAATCACGTTAGATCACGTAACGATCACGGCCAGTTGACAGATGGGTATCCGGGATACTCAATCCGTTCTCGCAGTTCGCATCGGAATTTCGCCGAATGACATTTCTGGAATTCGTAAACAATTTTGTGACGGAGGTCACTAGAAAATAGTGATCCCGATCGCGTAATACAAACCCGAAACAAAACGATCCTGGCCCAAAATCGCCCTCCGACCGGCTCGGATCGTGGTGCGCACAACCATTGCCCCAGTTCAGAGCCGTGACCATAGTGCCTCCATGGCCGATGAACCCCGTTCCGGAGCACGCGCTGTCGACCGCGCGATCCAGGTGCTGAATTGCTTCCACGGCGACGATCCGGAGCTGTCGCTGAGCGAACTCGCCCAACGGGCCCGGCTGCCCGTCAGCACCGCACATCGTCTCGCCCAGGCGCTGGTGCGTGGCGGCCTGCTCGAGCAGGGCCCGGCCGGTGATCGCTACCGCGTCGGGCACGGGCTGGCGACCCTGGCCCGGCCCGCCCTCGCCCGGCTGGGTCTGGAGTCCGCCGCGCCCCATCTGTACGCGCTCGCCGCGGGCATCCGGATCACGGTCAGCGTGAGCGTGATGGACGACAGCGACGCGCTCACCGTCTTCCAGGCCCGCCCGCCGATCCACTTCTGCCACCACCAGGTGCCACGGTCCCGGCAATCCCTGCATGCCAGCGCGACGGGCCACGCCCTGCTGGCCTACTCCCCCGCCCGCGCCGCCGCCGACGTCGATCTGGACCGGGTCCGCCGCACCGGCTTCGCCTCCGAGCTGATCGAGACCGACGATCCCATCCGCGCCCTCGCGGTGCCCATCGTCGGGCCCGGCCGGCAGGTGCACGGGGCGCTGGCGGTGCAGGCCCGCTCGGCCCGCCTGGACAGCGAGCTGATCCGGGCCGTCGTGCCCGCCATGCGGATCGCCGCGGGCCGGATCGCGCCGCTGTTTCAGACCACCGACGGCGCGGTGCCCGCCGCCGCCGAATTTCGCTCACGCTGATTTCCACATGGTGAAAAGCCGGTTGCCGCACCGCGGCGCCCATCGCAGCATGTGACCACCGCCGAATCATCGCCAGTTCCCCTGTCCGGCAAAGGAATCCCCATGACGCTCTGTTGTCGCCCAGCCCTCGAATCCCACCGAGCGACAGTCGTATTCACCGAAAGACTCCCCCATGGCATTCCCTCCCCGCCGGACCCGGGTGCGCCGCGTCCTCGCCGCCGCGTTCGCCGTCTCCAGTGCTCTCGTCCTGCTCACCGGCTGCGCGAAAACCGACGCGGGCACGACCGCCGACGGTAAGACCGTCCTCCGCTATCAGGGCTCGACCGGTCAGGTCTCCGCCTTCGAACTGGCCGCCGACCTCGGCTACTTCAGCAAGATCGACCTCCACTGGGAGGGCGACACCACCAGCGGCCCGGCCAATATCCAGGCCGCCGCCACCAAGCAGGTCGAATTCGGCAGCGCCTTCAACGGCGCGGTCATCAAGCTGGTCGCGGGCGGCGCTCCCGTCACCGCTGTCCTCAGCTCCTACGGGGCCGACGAACTCAACTTCACCGGCTACTTCGTCCGCGACAATTCCGGCATCACCTCCGCGCGCGACCTCATCGGCAAGAAGGTCGGCGTCAACACCCTGGGTGCGCACCACGAGTTCATCACCCGGCAGTGGCTGCACGACCAGGGACTCAGCGATCAGGAGATCAAGCAGGTCCAGCTGGTCGTGTTGCCGCCTGCCAGTACCGAGGACGCGCTGCGCAACGGCCAGATCGATGTGGCCGCGCTCGGCGGCGTCTTCCGCGACACCGCCGTCGGGCGCGGCGGAGTGCATCCGCTCTACACCGACAAGGATCTGTTCGGTCAGTTCGATTACGGCACTTACGTTTTCCGCAACGACTACCTGAAGTCGCATGCCGCGGCCGTCGCCGATTTCGTGCAGGGCACCGCACGGGCCACCCGCTGGCTGCAGGTCACGCCGCGCGACGAGGTGGTGGCGCGGTTCGCCGACATCATCCACAAGCGCGGGCGCAACGAGAACACCGGGCTGCTGCAGTACTACAAGAGCTCGGGTATCCCCGTCCCCGGCGGCGTGATCGCCGAACGCGAACTGCAGATCTGGATCGACTGGCTGGTCCGCAATGGGGAACTGCCCGCGGGCAAGCTCGCGGCCAAGGACCTCTACACCAACAAGGACAATCCCTACGCCAACGGCACCTACCCGGCCGCCAGCGGTCCCAGCGGTGAGGCGGTGGCGAAATGAGTTCCGCGACCGTCAAACTCGCGCTCACCGGAGTCAGCAAGGAATTCGCCGTGCGCGGGGAGCAGGAGAGTTTCACCGCGCTCGCCGATATCAGCGTCGATGTGCGGGACGGTGAGTTCCTGGTCCTGGTCGGGCCCAGCGGGTCGGGCAAGTCCACCCTGCTGGATCTGCTCGGCGGGCTCGGCAAACCCACCTCAGGACAGATCCTGCTGGACGGGGCGCCGGTCACCGGACCCGGTCTGGACCGCGGGATCGTCTTCCAGCAGTACGCGCTGCTGCCCTGGCGCACCGCCCGGGCCAATATCGAATTCGGCTTGGAGGCCAAGGGCATTCGCCGGCGCGAACGCCGCGAGGTCGCAGAGCACTATCTCGAACTGGTCGGCCTGGCCGGATTCGGGAACCGCTATCCGCACGAATTGTCCGGCGGCATGAAACAGCGGGTCGCCATCGCCCGCAGCCTGGCCTTCGACCCGGAGGTGCTGCTGATGGACGAGCCCTTCGCCGCCCTCGACGCCCAGACCCGGGAGTCGTTGCAGGACGAGCTGTTACGGATCTGGCGGGCTACCGGGAAGACGGTGCTGTTCATCACCCACGGCATCGACGAGGCGGTGTACCTGGGCCAGCGCGTGGCGGTGCTGACCTCGCGACCCGGGCGGATCAAGGCGGTCGTGGACATCGACCTCGACCGTGCCGGGGACCCGGATATCCGTTCCAGCGAACGATTCCGCGAACTGCGCCATCACGTCTGGTCCCTGCTGCACGACGAGGTCACGCGGGCACAGAACCTCGAGCAGGCCGCGCTCACCGCCGACAAGAGGAGCTCCCATGTCTAGCGCACTGCAACTCGTCGAAGCATCCATCGATCTCCGTCCGGAGCCGGCCGGCACCGGCGACGTCACCCACACGGGAACCCGGCGTGCTCCGGCCGTGCTGCCCGCCGTCGCCAGAATCGCCTGGCGAATCGGTAAGCCCGCCATCGTGATCGCAGCCTTCCTCGCCCTGTGGGAAGCCGCGCCACGGCTGGGGCTGGTGGACGAGGTGTTCCTGCCGCCGTTCTCGGCGGTCGTGCAGGCGGGGCTGGAGCTCATCCGCAACGGCCAACTGTGGGAACACGTCTCGGCCAGCGTGACCCGGTCGCTCATCGGCTTCTCCATCGCCCTGTTCGCGGCCATTCCGGTGGGTGTGGCCATTGCCTGGTACCGGCCGGTGGCGGAATTCCTGAGCCCGGTGCTGGAACTGTTCCGCAATACCGCCGCCCTGGCGCTGCTGCCGGTGTTCATCCTGATCCTCGGCATCGGCGAGACCTCCAAGATCGCGCTGGTGGTGTACGCCGGGTTCTTCCCGATTCTGCTCAACACCATCAGCGGGGTGCGGACGGTCGATCCGTTGCTCGTGAAATCGGCGGTCTCGCTTGAGTTCTCACCGCTGCGCCTGTTCCAGAAGGTGATCCTGCCCGCCGCCGTGCCGTCGATCTTCACCGGCATCCGCATGGCCGCGTCCGGATCGATCCTGGTGCTCATCGCCGCCGAGATGTTCGGGGCGCGCTCCGGGCTCGGCTACCTGATCACCGCCGCCCAGCAGAACTTCCAGATTCCGGACATGTACGCCGGGATCGTGGCCATCGCCCTGGTCGGACTCACCTACAACGGCGTGCTCGTGGCCATCGAGCGACGGCTGTCCCGCTGGCGCGCCCACTGAAACCTGTCGAAGGAACCCTCTTCTATGTCCAACGCACGCAAGACCTTCCACCTGAACGCCTTCCTCATGGGCGTCGGCCACCACGAGGCCGCCTGGCGGCATCCGCGCACCGAGGAGCATCGGGTCCTGGATGTGAAGCACTTCCAGGAACTGGGCCGCATCGCCGAACGCGGCAAGCTCGACTCGGTGTTCTTCGCCGACGGGCTGGCCGTCGGACCCCGGATCAAGCGCAACGCGCTCGCCGTCTTCGAGCCGATCACCCTGCTCGCCGCCATCGCCGCCGTCACCGAGCACGTCGGATTGATCGCGACCGCCTCCACCACCTACAACGAACCCTTCAACCTGGCACGGAAATTCGCGTCCCTCGACCACATCAGCGGCGGCCGGGCCGGCTGGAACATCGTCACCTCGGGTAGCGAGGACGAGGCGTTCAACTTCGGCTACGACGCCATCCCCGAGCACGCCCGCCGCTACGAGCGCGCCGACGAATTCGTCGATCTGGCGGTACGGCTCTGGGACACCTGGGAATCCGATGCCATCGTGCTCGACCCGGAGACCGGCATCTTCGCCGACCCCGACAAGGTTCACACTCTCGACTACCGCGGCGAACGCTTCCAGGTCCGGGGCCCGCTGAATTCGCCTCGCAGCCCCCAGGGCCGCCCGCTGCTGGTGCAGGCCGGATCCTCCGAGAGCGGCAAGGAATTCGCCGCCCGCCACGCCGAAGCGGTGTTCACCGCGCAGCGCACCATCGAGGAGGGGCAGAAGTTCTACCGCGACCTGAAGTCCCGGCTGCCCAAATACGGCCGCGCCGCCGACGACCTCAAGGTCCTGCCGGGCCTGGTCCCCTTCATCGCCGACACCGAGGCCGAAGCCCGCGCACTCGAACAGGAATTCACCGACCTCATCTCCCCCGACTACGCCCTGCGGCAACTCTCCACCCTGCTCGGCGTCGACCTCACCGAGCACGCCCTCGACGCACCGCTGCCGCCCTTGCCGCAGGAGAGCGACATCCAGGGCGGCAAGAGCAGATTCACCCTCGTCAAGGAGCTCGCCGAAAACGAGGACCTGACCGTCCGCCAGCTCATAGGCAAACTCGGCGGCGGCCGCGGTCACCGCACCTTCGCCGGCACGCCCGAACAGATCGCCGACGAACTCCAGTCCTGGTTCGACCAGGGCGCGGCCGACGGCTTCAACATCATGCCGCCCTACCTGCCCGGCGGGCTCGAGGACTTCGTCGACCGTGTGGTCCCGATCCTGCAGGAGCGCGGCCTGTTCCGCACCGACTACACCGCCCCGACCCTGCGCGGCCACTACGGACTCACGCCCGTGGAAAGCCAGTTCGCACCCGCCCGTACCCAGGCGACCGCCTGAGATCTGAAAGGAACGCACATGACCACCGCAACCGAGAACCAGGTCGGTACCTTCCGCATCGGACCCGTTGCCGGGCATATCGGCGCCGAGATCAGCGGCATCGACCTGCGCGACGACTTCACCGACGAGCAGATCGCGGTACTCACCGCCGCGCTGCACGAATACAAGGTGCTGTTCTTCCGGGATCAGCACATCGGGCACGCCGAACAGATCGCCTTCTCCCAGCGATTCGGCGCGGTCACGCCCTCGCACCCGTACGACGATGACGCGCCCACCGAGTACCCGGAGATCCTCGCCGTCGACAGCCGCCTGTACGAAAAGCGGTTCGGGAAGAAGAAATTCAGCTACACCAACCACTGGCACACCGACGTCTCGCCGCTCATCAACCCGCCCGCGGCTTCGCTGCTGCGGGCCGAGATCGCGCCCGAGCGCGGCGGCGACACCCAGTGGACCAACCTCGCCGCCGCCTACGCGGGCCTGCCGGATTCACTCAAGTCCTTCCTCGACGGACTGCGCGCCGAACACCGATTCGGCGGCAAGCTGCCCGCCTGGGACGCGGAGAGCGACTACGCCAAGCGGGTCGCGGCCGCACCGCTGATCACCGAGCATCCGGTGGTGCGGGTGCATCCGGTGACCGGCGAACGCGTGCTGTTCGTGAACCCGGGCTTCACCACCCGGATCGTGGGCCTCAGCCCGCGGCAGAGCGACGCGCTGCTGGAACTGCTCTACGCCGAACTCTCCGATCCGGCGTATACGGTCCGATTCCGTTGGGAGAAGGGCAGTGTCGCGTTCTGGGACAACCGGGCCACCGCGCACCTCGCGCCCGGCGACCTCACCCACCTGGACGTGACCCGCGTGCTCTACCGCACGACCCTGGAGGGCGACGTGCCGGTCGGCGTCGACGGCGAGCCCTCCCGTTCCATCGCCGGTGAGCACTTCGGCGGCTCGCGGAACTGATCCCGCGGCGCTCGCCACCAATCAGCGGGGCCCTCTCGACAGTGTCGAGAGGGCCCCGCTCAGTTCCTGATTCGATCCCCGTGTTCGATACCCCGGACCGTCAGCGGCCCAGCGGACGCGGCGGCGGAGGCGGGTTCTGCCAGCGCTGGTCCGGGGGCTCCTGCCTGTACTGCGGCTGTACCGGCTGCTGCTGCGGCTGGGGCGGACGTTGTCCCAGATTCGGCCGGGTCGAGGTCTGCGGCAAACCGACCGGCTCGATCGGTGCCCGCGCATCGGCCTCGGCTGCCCGGACGGCCCGCTGGGTGGCCGGGTCGGTGGCGGTGTCGAACCAGTCGGCCACCTCGTCGGCATCGTTCTCGGGCGCTTCCGCGGCCGCACCGTCCTCGGACGGCTCGTACCGGAACACGCCGTCCTCGCCCTGCTTGCCGAAGCCGCGCGCGAAGCCCTCGAGGGCCTTGCCGAAATCGCTGGGCACCAGCCACACCTTGTTGGCGTCGCCCTTGGCGACCTGCGGCAGGGTCTGCATGTACTGGTAGGCCAGCAGCTCGGGGGTGGGCTTGCCGTTCTTGATGGCGGCGAACACCTTCTCGATGGCCTTGGCCTGGCCCTGCGCCTGCAGGTAGGCGGCGGCCCGCTCACCCTGAGCGCGCAGGATGCGGGACTGCCGCTCGCCCTCGGCGGAGAGGATGGCCGACTGCTTGGAGCCTTCGGCCGCCAGGATCTGCGCCTGCTTCTGGCCCTCGGCCGTCTTGATCGACGCCTCCCGCTGACCTTCCGCGGTGAGGATAATGGCGCGCTTCTCACGGTCGGCCTTCATCTGCTTCTCCATCGATTCCTGAATCGACGGCGGCGGATCGATGGCCTTCAGCTCGACGCGCGACACCCGCAGACCCCAGCGGCCGGTGGCCTCGTCGAGCACCCCGCGCAGCTGGGTGTTGATCTGGTCGCGGGAGGTCAGGGTTTCCTCGAGGGTCATGCCGCCGACCACATTGCGCAATGTGGTGATCGTCAACTGTTCCACCGCCGCAATGTAATTGGAGATCTCGTAGACCGCGGCCTGCGGACTGGTGACCTGGAAGTAGACCACCGAGTCGATCTGGACGGTCAGGTTGTCCTGGGTGATGACCGGCTGCGGCGGGAACGACACCACCCGCTCGCGCAGATCCACCTTGGCGCGCACCCGATCGGCGAACGGCACCAGGAAGGTCAGCTGCCCGGACACCGTCCGCGAATACCGGCCGAGCCGCTCGATCACGGCGGCCTCGGCCTGCGGCACCAGGGCCACCGATTTGAAGACCACCACCACGACCAGCAGGATGAGTACGACGGCGACTATCAGTACAGCCATCACGGCCCTTTCATGACGACGGCGTGGGCGCCGTCGATCCTCATGATGTACACGGTCGAACCGACGGGATAGGACTCCGCGGCGTCATAGGGACGCGCGCTCCACACCTCGCCACCGAGCTTCACGCGACCGCCGTGCTCGTCGACCGTTTCGAGCACCTTCGCGGTCTTGCCGGGCAACGCGTCCACCCCGGTCTGATGTGGCGGCGGAATCGCGTAGCGCCGCAACAGGAATGGGCGGACCAGCACGAGCAGGGCAATCGACGACACACTGAACACCACCGCGTCGATGAGTACCGATGAGCCGGTGAGCTCGTTGGCGCCCGCAGTGATGAGCGCGGCAACACCCAGCATGATCAGCACGAGACTGCCCGTGAGCATCTCGGCCGCCGCGAGCAGGATGCCCGCGACCAGCCAAACTATTGCGGCCACGTCACCAACAGTAACCGTAATCGCGGGTTACGGCCGGTATTCGTGATCACTCCGCGCTTTCTACCGGACATATCGGAATGGGCGCGGCGCGAGGGGGATTCCCGCTCACCGCCGGTAACCTCGACGCGGTGAGTGGGCACCAACGGTACGGCGACATCTTCTCCGGGCACGCACGCAAGCAGAAACGGGAGGTGCCCCGCGTGGTCGCCGAACGCGACCTCGTCGCCGAGGACGCGGCCACCGGATTCTGCGGCGCCGTAGTGGGTTTCGATCGCAGCTACGACGGCGAGTTCGTCAAACTCGAGGATCGCAGTGGGCGGGTCCGGCTGTTCGCGCTGCGAGAAGCCGCGTTTCTGATCGACGGGCAGCCGGTGACACTCGTGAAGCCCACCGCCTCCGCACTCGAGCAGCCCACGCGATCCGCCTCGGGATCGACCCGCGTCGAAGGGCTGAAGGCGCGCGTCGCGAAGGCCAGCCGCATCTGGGTGGAGGGTGTGCACGACGCCGCACTGGTCGAGCGGGTGTGGGGTCACGACCTGCGGGTCGAAGGCGTGGTGGTCGAACAGCTCGAGGGCCTCGACCATCTCGGCGCCAAACTCGCCGAATTCCAGCCCGGACCGACCCGGCGCGTCGGAGTCCTGGTCGACCATTTGGTCACCGGCTCCAAGGAATCCGGCCTGACCCAGGGCCTGGGCGCGCACGTCCTCGTCACCGGTCACCCCTACATCGACGTGTGGCAGGCCGTCCGCCCGCAGGCCGTCGGCATCCCCGCCTGGCCCGATGTCCCGCGCGGCAAAGACTGGAAAACCGGCATCTGCCAGCGGCTACGCTGGGGCACGCCGCAGGAGGGGTGGCGGCGCGTCTACCACGCGGTCAACTCCTATCGCGATCTGGAGACCCCGCTCATCGGCGCGGTCGAACGACTGATCGATTTCGTCACCGAGCAGGAGTAGCCCGCCAGTTATCCTCGAATGCATGAGTTCCCCGAGTGCATCGCTGACGGTCTGGGCCGGCGCCTGGCTGGCCGGCCGCAGCGCCCCCGACGACGTGCTGGACGCGCTGCGCGCCTGGGCTCCCCAGCAGACGGTGGCCGCCGGGGATCCCGTGACCGGCGGACGCACCGGATTACCGTGGGCGTCCGACGACGAGCCCGCGGCAGTGGCCGGGGCGGGAATCATGGTGCTGCTCAAGGTCATCCGGGAAGCGATCGACGGGCCCGAGGCGCAGCTGCGGCTGGTGCTGCCGATCCCCGGAGACGTGCGCGGACTCCCGGTCGGCACCGAATTCGCCACCGCCGCAACCGAAGCCGAGGAAGGCATTCTGATCGGGACGGCCGGGTCCAGCGGCACCGGGCTGGTCCCGGTCTGGACCGACGACGACGCACTGCAATGGCGGGTCTACTCGGCGCCGATCCCCTTCGCGCTCGCACCCAAAATGCCGCTGGGCGAAGCCGAATACACCATGCGGGAAGCGGTCCGCGACGCCGCCGACGCACTCCAGCAGCTCCAAACCACCAGGCTCGGGTCCGGCGGAGTCGGGCCTCGCGAACTCGTCGAGGCCGAACTGGCCGGACATACCAGGCATAAATACCCCGATTCGATGCCCCTGCGCGCGCGGCGGATCCTCGATACCGCCGACCAGGTGGCCGCGATCCTCACCGTCGCCGAACGCGAACCAGCCTCGGCCCCCACCTCCGCGACCGCCGTGGCCGCCCAGGAGGCCCTGCTCCGGCCACTCTGGAACGCGATCCGGGCCGCACGCCTGGCCGCGGTCCACGCCCGCTGACTGTCCGATTTCTTCAAGACCTCCCGTGACGGGGCCGCATACCGTTCGGGTATGGCTATTCGACTGAATGTGATCGGGATCGTGGTGACGAACATGGGTGCGTCGCTGGAGTTCTATCGGCGTCTGGGCGTGGAGTTCGCCGACGGCTCCGAGCAGCAGCCGCACGTGGACGCCCACCTGGGCGGCGGTATCAAGCTGATGCTCGACACCGAGGAGACAGTCCGCTCATTCCATCCGGACTGGAAGGCAGTTCCTGGGCCCGGGCGAATCGGCCTCGCGTGCGACTGCGGCTCACCTTCCGGGGTGGACCAGAAGTTCGAAGAGCTGGTCGACGCAGGCTACCGAGCAGAGCTCAAACCCTTCGATGCGTTCTGGGGCCAGCGGTACGCCACAGTCCTCGACCCCGACGGCAATAGCGTCGACCTCTACGCCGCCCTCACGTAAAGCGTCAAGCCCCAAGGGCGAAAAGACAACTGGTCACGGTGGCGACGACCGTGCCGATCGCGGCGATTGCGGCGATTGCGGGAATCCCACTATGAGTGTTGCGGGTTCGCGGATCAGCCGCGAGATAGCGGTGGGTTTGGTGTCTGTAAAAGGTGATGCGTGCAGTCCCTGGGCTGGGATCGGTGGGAGACGCTCCCGACCCGGCGTCAGCCCAAGCCCGGCAGGGCAGGCGAAGTGACCACACTCCCCGGTCCCTGCGCACGCCAGTAGGACATGCGCAGCCGGGATTCATGCGGCCCGTGAACCCCACCGCCGGCAACTGTAATCGATGGCAGCGGCGACCTGCTGCCCCACGTGATGTCTGTCGTTCACCCGCGCCGCGCCCGTGGGGTCAAGGCGTTTCGGGGCAATCCACCCGGTCCGGCCCCGATACGGGGAATCCTTGCCCATGACAACGGTTTTCCAACCCTCGGCACTGTCGTTCACCAGCGCGTGGCAGTGATCGCAGACCAGGGTCAGATTGGCCAGATCCGTCGGCCCGCCTGTGGCCCAGTCGGTGATGTGGTGGACCGCGCACATCGACGCGGGTGCGTCGCATCCCGGGCGGGTGCAGCCCTTGTCGCGAGCGATCAACGCCAACCGCTGGGCCGGGGTGGCCAGGCGTTGGCAGCGGCCCAGGTACAGCGGCAGCCCGTCGGCGTCGAGGACCGCCAGTACCGGGCGGGTGCCCTCGGCCAGCTTCAACGCCTCGTTGATCGAGACATGGCCGCCCGAGGCGGTGGTCGCGACCCCGGCTCCACGCTCGCGAGGTCGGCGAGGTTCATGGTCAGGATGGCCTGCACCGGCAGACCCCGGTGCGAACCCAGCTTGGCCGGGTCGACGCCGGGCTGCAGGAGCGCGAACAACGCGTCGTGGGTGCGTTGACCGCCATCACGGCGGTCACGGCGCGCGGCCGCCTCGAGGACCTTGGAATCGACGACCCTGACCGTGGCAGCGACGCTGTCGACGTCGTCGATGTTGCACATACCCGGACGCGCGAGCTTGGCGAAGACCGCATCGAGCAGGGCACGCAGCTCGGGGGTGATCCAGCCCTCGATCCACGACATGCCGTCCACTCCGGGACGTCCCAGGATCAGCCCGCGGCGGCGACGGCGGTCGGTGTCGGAGACGACCTTGCCGTCCGGGTCGACCCGGGCGAGGATGTCGCGGCCGATCTTGGGCAGGTCATCGGGCCAACCGACACGGGAGTGGCCGACCAGGATGGCCTCGGCTTCCGTGCACGTCTCGGCGGGGATGTCGGCGGGCAGGTGGTTCATGACGTCGATGATGTTGCGGACGTGATCGCGTGAGATGTCGCCTGCTTCAAAGGCTTCGGCAGTCGAAGCCAACGTCGCCGGGCGCAGGTGTCCGGTGGGTTCGAAGAATTCCCCGCACTGGCGGGTGATCTCCACCCGCACCGACGCGTCGTACCTCGACAGGCCCAAGGTCTGCCGCAGGAACGGCACCACATCCTTCGCCCCGCTGCCTTCGGGCAGCGAGCGGCTGCAGGCCTCGATGATCAAGCGTGAATCCAGCGCCGACAGTTGACGTTTGCAGGTTTCCAGCCGCTGCATCAACTCCACGACATCACTGTCGGAGAACGGGGTGAGGTTGCCGTGCAGGACGGAATTCGACAGGGTCTCGACGGCGGCTTCCAGGTCGGCGATGCCGCACGTGTCGAGTGTTTCCCCCTTCGAATCCATGCATCTATTCTACCTCTGGCACATGCTATTAAGGTGTGAATTACCATGTGATATAAGTAAATTCAGACCGGGGGCATTTCCACTAATCCGAGTAATTGCCCGGGCGACATGTCCGAAAACTCTCGAATATCCCGAGTCAAATGCGCTTGATCGGCGTATCCCACTAATGCGGCAACCTCCGCAAGCCCCGTCCCACCCCGCGCCAGCGCCAATGCCCGCTGCATCCTCAATACCCGGGCCAGAGTCTTCGGCCCATACCCGAAGGCCACCAAGGAGAGTCGATGCAGCCCCCGCGGACCCGTCCCCAATTCTTCGGCCGTCGCCGACACCGACATCCCCGAGCCCAACGAGGTCACGATGAACCGCACCATCGGATCCGCGGCATCGGCCCGGCTTGCACGCCAGCGTGCGATGGTCTCGAGACCGACCGTCGGATTCGGCGCCTTGGCGATCAGCTCGGAGGCGCGGCGGAGGTCTGCCGGTGACCAGAGGTCGGCGAGATCAGCTCTGGCGTCGCGCAGTTCGTGCGCGGGCACCCCGAGCAGAGCCGGGGCCGTGCCGGGGAAGAAGCGCATCCCCGCGATCCGGTCGGCGAATCCCGCCGGCGGACGGTAGGCACGGGTGTCCGGGCCCGCCACCGAGAGTCGCCCGTCGATCCACAGCAGATCCATGCTGCCGTCCGGCAGCACGGGCAGATCCGTGTCCACGACACCCTCGCGAGTCCACACCACCGCGCCGCCGACCCCCGACGGTCGCTCCCGATAGCCCCGCGGCGGGTGGATTTGCATCACCACACCCACTCCTCACCGCGTCCCGAACCCGAAAAGCGCTGAAACACACCTTTGTTCAGCACTTCGTGCACCCTTGCATCGTTTGCTTGTTTGCACTCGATGCAATATTGCACGTTATGTAGTCGCGGGTTCCGCTGCATCGGAGACCTCGACCACGTGCTCGGACTGCCCCGGCTTCCAGGCCGTCACCTCCATGCGCCCGTCCACGATCTCGACCGACGACGCCCCCGTGATGTCGACGGCGTAGAACGGCTCGAACTTGCGGCCGCGCAGGTCGAACCCGCTCTCGGCGAACAGGTCCTCGGCCCAGCGCCGCTGCAGCTCGGGATCCTGGACATCGTGCACCGTGCCGAAGATCTTCACGTCGCCGTCGCTGACCTGCGTGTCCACCGTCGCCGTGTGCAGGCAGAAGCGTGGGTCGCGGGCCAGATCCGCGAACTTCTTCGTTCCCGGCATGCCGACCAGCCACAGCTCGCCCTCGAAGATGCGCGGTTCGAGCGGGCTGATACGCGGAAAGCCGTCCTTGCGGAGGGTGGCGAGCATGCACAGGTTGCCGGTGGCGGCGTGACGACGGGTGAAGATGGTCGAGATCCGGGGTGCGGCGGCGGCGAACTCGGTCCAGGAGGTCATGTTCGCGACCGTACTCCCGGGGACCGACACCTCCGCTCGTCGAAACTCCCTGATCTCTGTTTGAATGGCCAGATGTCGATCTCCCGCCGGATCGCCGTGCTCGCCGCGGCGCTCATCGGTTGCGTCATCCCCGCCACACTCCCGGCGAATGCCGTGGTCGGCGGCACCGAAGCCCAGGCCGGCGACTATCCCTGGCTCGCCGCGGTCGGCACCCCGCTGTTCTTCCCCCGCGCCTCCGGCCAGTTCTGCGGCGGCGCGCTCATCGCACCCGACCAGGTGCTCACCTCCGCCCACTGTGTGGCGATCGCCCAAATGCTGCCACAGGCGCTGACGGTCACCTTCGATCGCAGCGACCTGACCTCACACGAGGGAATCACCGTGAGTGTCACCGGTGTTCGCCTGCACCCCGATTTTCGCTCCGACACGGTCGACGGCGTCGACGTCTACCACCACGACCTCGCCATCCTGACCCTCGCGACCCCGCAGCACCGGCCCACCGTGTCGATCGCCGCGCCACACGGCGGCAGCGCGACCGTGCTCGGCTGGGGCGGCACCTCCGCAAACGACCTGTTCAACACCGTGCTCAGGCGCGCCACCGTCCCACTGGTCTCGGACGCTGACTGCGCCGCCGACTACCCCGGCGTCTTCGATGCCACCGAGATGGTGTGTGCCGGCTCGACCGAGGCCGACACCGCCGAATTCGACAGCGGCGGACCGCTGCTCGTCGACGGCAAGCTGGCCGGCATCACCTCGTGGGCGCGCGGGACAGCCCTGGCCGGCTCTCCGACCGTCTACGCTCGGCTGCCCGCACCGTTCTGAGCCGTCAGACCTTCGACGCCGACTGGTCGAAGGTGAAGACACCATCGGGGTCGTAGTGCTCGGCGATGCCGTGCAGACGAGATGCGTTGCCGCCGTAATAGGCGCTGCCCCAATTCGACAGGTCGGGGTCGATGTAGTTGACGAATGCCGTGTTCCCGGTCAGGTCGCCGAGCCGATCCCGTACCTCGTTCACCGCGTTCCGTGCATCCGACGTGGTGGCCCCGACATAGATCTGGGCGGTCGCCAGCGCGCCGCGATACGGAAAAGCCGTGTCCTTCACACCGATTCGAGAGGGAGCCCCGGAGAGACTGTCCAGCAGAATATCCATCCCTTCGCGGCCGGTGAGCAGTGCGGTCAACCGACTCGGGTCGGAAAGCGGTTTGGTCAGCACCCGCGAGGAGGCCGTGAACGACTCGCGACCCAATACTCCCCCGCCATTCCAATTGGGCCGGCACTGCTCCACCGAATAATTCGCACACCCACCGAAATACATCATTGCCGAAAGGTAGTCCTTGGTCAGCGAATACCTGTTGGACGGTTGGGTTCTGGTGGCTGCCACCAGTTTGTCGAGCAGACTGTTCATCGCGCTCTCGGGTCCGACATAGCAGCCATTGATCCGGCACGTCGGCGGGCTCCCGGCGGAAATGCCGAGGGTGGACCAGAATTCGTCCGGCGCAGACGCAGTGAAGGCCTGCCAGCCGCCCAGCACGTCGGTCAGCGACCCGGCCGGAAAGCGGACCTGGAAGACCGCCAGCTGGGGTGCCGCCACGGTCTGGAAGGTGAACGAGGTGACGATGCCGAAGTTGCCGCCACCGCCACCGCGCAGCGCCCAGAACAGATCCAGTTCCGAGGTCGCCGAGGCGGTCCGCAGCGTGCCGTCCGCGGTGACCACCTGCGCCGAAACCAGGTTGTCGCATGTCAATCCGTACTTCCCGGCCAGCACGCCGACCCCGCCGCCGAGCGTCAGCCCGGCGATCCCGACCGTCGGACACGACCCGGCCGGGAGGCAACGGCCCGCCTGGGCCAGCGCGGAGTACACGTCCATCAGCCGAGCGCCCGCACCGATGACCGCGGTGCCGTCCGCTTTCACCTCGACCCCGCTCATCCCGCCCAGATCCACGACCAGGCCGTTGTCGGGTGTCGAGTAGCCGCCGTAGCTGTGCCCGCCGCTGCGTGCCGCCACCGGGATCTTCGCGCGCGCGGCGGCATCGACGCAGGCCTGCACATCGGAAGCCGTGGCGCACTGCGCGATTGCGGCGGGCCGCCGGGTGTCGAACGCGGGGTTGTAGGCCAGTTTCGCCGTCGCATAACCGGAGTCGGACGGCAGATTCAGTGTCCCGCTCGAGCGCTGCCGTAGCGCGCCCCAATCCACCTGTCCGGCAGGCGGTTGCGCGGCAGGCACCTCCGGCACGCAGCCGGTCGCCGACCCGAGTGCGGCCAGGCTCGCGCCGAGTCCGGCCGCCCGCAACAGATTTCGCCGATTGATCGCCATGACGGCGCCCCTCCCCCGAGGGTGTGCCCGGCCCGCCGGGCACACACGAACCATTCAACGGTCGGTTATCGCGACCGTGAACGTTCGTGTTTCACCCGAGCATGCCCTCGGCGAGCCGCGCCCAATCGGCGAGAACCTGCTTGCGCCGCAGGCGATCCCGTCCCACCATCTCATCGAGGGTCGCGCCGCGCACCAGATTGATGGTGAGCCAGAACGCGGCCTCGAGGCGTTCGCGCGGCGCGTCGATGAAACGCCCGCAGGCATCGAGCAGTTCGATCGTCAGGTCGTGCTGCACGCGCAGCATGTTCCGGCGCAGGTCCTTGTCATTGGCGATGCCGACGTACAATTCCACCGCCGCCTTGCCCAGCTTCCCCGCGAACGGTGCGGTCACCAGCTCGACCAGCACCTCCCCCGCCGACGCCGCCCGCGACAGCGTCCGCTCCCGCCGCTGCAGCGCCTCCCCCTGCCGCTGCGTCAGATGCTCGATGGTCTGGGCGAACAATTCCTGCCGGGTGTGGAAGTGATGCAGCTGCGCGCCCCGCGTCACCCCGGCCCGCGCGGTGATGTCGGCGATCGACGCGCTCGCGTACCCCACCTCGGCCAGGCTCTCGATGGCCGCATCCAGTAGCAGCGCTCGGGTGCGGAGACTCTTCTCCTGATGCTTGTTCGGGGGCAGACCGGATACCACCTGGTCAGTCTAGCCGCCTTGCGAAATTGCGTGCTCCCTTGCACGCAATTGGGTGTCGGTCGTAATGTGACCGGCATGCCCGTCGATCGCCTGCTGCCCACGCCCGAAGCCCGCGACCTCATCGAGCTCACCCGCGATATCGCGGACAAGGTGCTCGAGCCCCAGGTCGTGGAGTACGAGAAGCAGGAGCGCTACCCTGCCGAGGCCTTCCGCGCGCTCGGCGCGGCGGGGCTGCTGAGCCTGCCGTATCCGGAGGAGTTCGGCGGGGCCGGGCAGCCGTACGAGGTGTATCTGCAGGTGCTCGAGGAGCTCGGCGCGCGCTGGGCGGCGGTCGCGGTGGCGGTGAGCGTGCACAGCCTGTCGTGCCATCCGCTGTTCGCCTACGGCACCGAGGAGCAGAAGCAGCGCTGGCTGCCGGAGATGCTGTCCGGCAATCTGATCGGCGCCTACAGCCTGTCCGAATCCCATGCCGGATCCGACGCCGCCGCCCTGCGCTGCCGGGCCGTCGAGGCCGAGGGCGGCTACCGCATCACCGGCACCAAGGCGTGGATCACCAACGGCGGCAAGGCCGATTACTACACCCTGTTCGCCCGCACCGGTGAGGGCTCACGCGGCATCTCGTGCTTCCTGGTCCCCGCCGGCACCGAGGGCCTGTCGTTCGGCAAGCCCGAGGAGAAGATGGGCCTGCGCGCGGTCCCGACCACCACCGCCGCCTACGACAACGTCTTCCTCCCGGCCGAGCGGCTCATCGGCGAACCGGGACAGGGCCTTCCGATCGCCTTCAGCGCCCTGGACTCCGGCCGCCTCGGCATCGCCGCCGTCGCCACCGGCATCGCCCAGCGCGCCCTCGACGACGCCGTCGCCTACGCCAAGGAGCGAGAAGCCTTCGGCCGCCCCATCATCGACCACCAGGGCCTCGGCTTCGTCCTGGCCGACATGGCCGCCGCCGTCGACTCCGCCCGCGCCACCTACCTCGACGCCGCCCGCCGCCGCGACGCCGGCCTCCCCTACTCCCGCCAGGCCAGCGTCGCCAAGCTCACTGCCACCGACGCGGCCATGAAGGTCACCACCGACGCCGTCCAGGTCTTCGGCGGCTACGGCTACACCCAGGACTTCCCCGTCGAGCGCTACATGCGCGAGGCCAAGATCACCCAGATCTTCGAGGGCACCAACCAGATCCAGCGCCTGGTCATCGCCCGGAGCCTGGCAAACGGCTGATTCTCCGACGGCGCAGCGCACCGGCACTGACTCGATTCGCCCGTGCAGGCCGTCTGTAGGCCGTGGGCGAATCGATCCGACCGAACGCTGAATCGATTGCCGAACGCGCGCGATCGAGGCTGGACGGCACCAGGTGCGTGTAGGTCCGCAGGGTAAAGCCGGGATCGTTGTGGCCGAGGAAGTCGGCCAACTCCTTGATGGAACAGCCCATGGACAGCAGGACCGACGCGAAGTAGTGCCGAAGCGCATGCATCCCGTCTGCACGCCGCCCGAAGGTCAACCCCGCGGCACCGAAGGCCGGGCGCCAAATCAACTTGTTGAACAGGTCGCCACTGTAGATGCGTCCGTCCTCGCCGACAACGAGAAGTCGCACCGTCACTGGGTCGCCATCTGGCCGCCCCCACGGCAGCGTGACCAGTACAGTCCCGAATTCCTTCACGTGCGTGTCGATATCGACAAGCACGCTGTCCGCCAACGGGACTGACCGGTCCCCGATAACGGGACCACCCGGTCTTCGAGTCCGGGTTGTTTGATTCAGATTCAGTTGAAGCTGCAGGTCACCGGGTGGTGGGTGTG
>NZ_JBHZAL010000039.1:0-60202 GCF_042754245.1 Nocardia sp. NPDC059228
GGGCGTGCGGTGCCTGCTGGGAAGGGGCCGGTGGGGCATTTCGACCCGTCCCTGATGAGCCTCGCCACCGTACGGAAATAACCCACGTGGCGATGCCGCAAGCCCGACCGGACGGCAGGTGTGCCGCCATACAACACAACCGTGACGATGCGGATTCGCCCGACCGCGACCACTCCGCACCCAGCACGCCGCCGGACCGCAGACGTTGGATCGCGCTCGCCGTGGTCCTCGTCGCGGGGTTCATCGATCTGCTGGATTCCACCATCGTCAATGTCGCGGTGCCGAGCATCCAACGTGACCTCGGGGCGCAGTACGCGCAGCTCGAATGGATCGTGGCGGGATACGTGCTGGCGTTCGCGGCAGTCCTCATCACCGGTGGCAGGCTCGGCGACATCTACGGCCGCCGCCGGGTGTTCCTGACAGGCGTTGCGGGGTTCACCATCGCCTCGGCGCTGTGCGGCATCGCCGTCAGTCCCGGCATGCTCATCGTCGCGCGGTTTCTCCAGGGCGCAAGCGCGGGGCTGATGGTGCCGCAGATCCTCGCGATCATCCACGTCACATTCCCGCGCGACGAGCGCGGCCGGGTGTTGGGCATCTTCGGCGCCGTGGTCGGATCGGCGGCAGTGGTCGGGCCGACCGTCGGCGGTGTGCTCGTCGACTGGAATGTGTTCGACCTGCAGTGGCGGCCGATCTTCCTGGTCAATGTCCCGGTCGGTATCGCGGCCGTCGTGGCGGCCCTGTTCGTGGTGCGCGAATCGAGGTCCGCGACCGCTCCGAAGCTCGACCTCGTCGGCGCCACCCTCGCCACGGCCGCGATCGCGATGCTTGTGTACCCGCTCACCGAGGGGCGCCGATTCGGCTGGCCGGCCTGGACTCTCGTCATGATGGCCGGCGCGGTCGCGATGCTTGCGGTCCTTGTCGTCCACGAGAACCGGCGAACCCGGACGATCGGTTCACCGCTGATCGTGCTCGGATTGTTCCGGCGGCGGTCGTTCTCGATCGGCAGTGCGCTCTGGCTGATCTTCTGGATCGCGCTCGGTGGCTTCTTCCTCGTCTGGACGCTCTACATGCAGGTCGGCCTCGGCTGGTCGCCGCTGCGGGCCGGTCTGACCTTCGGCGTGTTCGCTGTCGGCGCTGCGGCGGCGGCAGGCATCTCCGTGGAGGTGCTCGTACCCCGGTACGGGCGGCGAGTGCTGATGGCGGGAGCACTGCTCAATGCGACGGGCTTCGCCGGCTACGTGTGGGCCGCGTGGCACTATGGTACCGCGATCGCCTCGTGGGAAATGATTGCGCCGCTGGCTATTTCGGGTCTCGGCTTCGGCCTGGTCGTCTCGCCGACCATCGATTTCGTGCTGGCCGAGGTCCCCAAGGACGACGCCGGTTCGGCGTCCGGTCTGCTGAACACCGCTCAGCAGCTCGGCATCGCACTCGGGGTCGCACTCGCCGGCGTGGTCTTCTTCGCCCAGCTCGACAGTGGTTCCGGCCGCGGCGTCGACGTGGTCGCACCCCGGGTCCGCACCGAATTCACCGCGGCCGGCCTGAACACACAAGCGCAGGCGCAGGTCCTCTCCGGCTTCCGGGCATGCGTGCACGACAGATCGGCCGGTACCAACCCCACCGAGACCCCTGCGAGCTGCCAGGCGATTCAGGGTCCGTCCACCCAGCCCGGAAAGCCCGATCGGGTCGCCGAAATCCTCAGCGACGCAGGCAAAAAGGCCAGCGCCGAGAACTTCTCCCGCACGTTCGGGCTCACGCTGTGGTGGGGCGTAGGAATTCTCGCCGCCGTCTTCGCGGGATTCTTCGCCGTGCCGCGACGCGCAGAACACCACGATCCGAACGATCTCTGACTATCGAACTTCCTTGTAGCAGCGGGCTCGAACGGTGTCTCATGTCGCCGTGAGTCGTTCGCCGCGTGCCGGATCCGGTTGCGCGGCACGATGTCCGGCCGTGATCGACGAGTTGTCGCGCCGCCCGGTGGTGCTCGACGAACCGACCAAGGCTTGATCGCGGCCATCCTCAACGCGGCCTTCGGAATCTGCCTGGGTTGCAAGATCTATCGAATGATCGCGGGCGGTGATCGATGCGGCGTCAGTGTGAGCGAAACCGTGGGTGTTTCGGCCGCCGACACCAACTTGCCGGGAGTGTGGCCGCACGACCTCTGCCGGCCGAGTGCCGTGCGAAGGGGCATCATCCCGCGAGTTGTCCTGCGATCGGACCAGTCGCCGTGCCGGCGCTCGACTGCCTGTCGATGGCGATCACTTCGGCGACCATCGGTGTCCGCGCCCGCGGGCTGGGGACCGTCGACGATTCCTTGCACCCGATGCGCGCGTGCAGCCGGCGCAGTGGTCGTGGCGCCCACCAGTTCAGGTCGCCGGCGATGCGCATGAAGGCCGGGACCAGGACGCCGCGGATCAAAGTGGCGTCGACGAGGACGGCCAGTGCGGTGCCGATACCGAACATCTGCATGAACGACAGGCCGGTCGCGAACGACAGCAGTGTCACGGTGAGCAGGGCCGCCGCGCTGCTGACGATGCGGCCGACGCGGCCGAGGCCCTCGATGGTAGCCGTAGTGGTGTCCGCGCCGGCGTCGTGGGCCTCCTTGATGCGGCCGAGCAGAAAGATCTCGTAGTCCACCGAGAGGCTGAAAGCGATGCAGCACAGCAGCACCACCATCGCGATGTTGAGCGGTGCCGGAGTGAAACCGAGCAGCCCGGCCAGGTGACCGTCCTGGAACACCCAGACCAGGGCGCCCAGCACGGCCGAGAGCATGAAGATGTTCAGCATCAGCGCCTTGATGGGCACCACGATGCTCCCGGTGAACAGGAACAGCAACACCAGCGTCGCTCCCGCCATGATGGCCAGCGCCGGTGCCAGCCGGCCGGTGATCGCGGCGCGGCTGTCGATCAGCGACGCCGTCGGCCCGCCCACCGAATGGTCCCCCGGTAGTGCGCGAATCGCGCGCACCACAGCCTGCGAAGCCGGGCTCTGGACGGTCGTCGACGGCTGAACCTCTACGAATCCGGTTGTCCCTGAAAGGAATCGGGCGGCGGTCGACCCGGGTGCGGTCACCAGCACGCCATCCTCGTACCGCCCGAAGGCGCCGTCGACGTGGCGGACGCCGGGCATGGTCGAGACCTGCCGGGCGAGCGGTTCCAGCGCTTGCGGGTCGTGCTCGGACAGCACGGTGACGGCGTTGGACATGTCGGCCGGGTAGTCGTCGCGGATCGATGTCGTGACCTGCCGGGCAGCGGAGTCGGCCGGCAGCGCCCGCTCGTCCGATGTCGCGAACTGTGCGTGCGCGAACGGGATTCCCATCAGGAGCAGCAGCGCCATGACTCCCAGCGCGGCCCGCAGCGGCCGGCGCGTGACGGCCATCGCGGTGCGCCGCCAGAATCGCGACGGCTGCGCCAGCAGATCCCGGCGGCGGCGCAATGCCAGGGCATCGACGCGGGATCCGAGCAGGCTCATCAGCGCCGGCAGGACGACGACCGCGGCCAGCGCGGCCAGCAGCACCACCACGATCGCGGCGATACCGACCGACCGCAGGAAAGACGTGGGAAACACCAGCATCCCGGCCATGGCGACGGTGACGGTGGCCGCGCTGAACAGGATCGTGCGCCCGGCTGTCGTGACAGCCTCCACGACAGCCTGTTCCGGCTCGTGACCGCGTTGTCGTTCCTCGCGGAATCTCGACACCGTCAGCAGGCCGAAATCGATGGCCAGCCCGAGTCCGAAGGCGGTGGCGACGGTGAGCGCGTACACCGACACCTCGGTGACGTGGGCCAGCCAGAAGAGCACCCCGGTCGTGGACACGATCGAGACGACGCCCACCGTCAGCGGCAGCAGCGCGGCCATCACACCGCCGAACACCACGATCAGCAGGAGCAGGGTCGCGGGCAGTGCGATCGATTCGGAGAGGACGAGATCGCGGTGCACCCGGCTCTCGATGTCGTTGGTCAGGCCGAGCTTGCCGCCGGCCCGCACCTCGATCGCCGGGTCGTCGGCGGGCAGGTCGTCGACGACCCGTTTGGTGATCTGGGCCGCCGCTTCCGGGCTGCCGTTCGGGTGCAGCAGGACCAATCCGGACCGGCCGTCCGCGCTGCGCAGCTCCGGCGTACCGGTGGACCAGTACGAGCCCACGACCGCCACGTCCGGTTCCGCGGCGATCTTCTGTGTCAATCGCTGTGCGGCCATTGCCACTTCGGGGCTGCCGACATCGCCGTCACGCGCGGTCACCTGCAGGATCAGATCGGGGGAGCCGCCGAACCGGGTGTCGAGGATGTCCTGGACATGGGCGGACTCCGAGTGCGGATCGTCGAATCCGCCGACCTTCAAATGCTGGGACACCCCGGCTCCCATCAGGCCCGCGAGCACGAGGACGACGGTGGTGAGGGCGAGGACCAGCCGGGGGTGGGCGACGGTGGCGGTGGCAAGGCGTCTCAACATGGCAGGCTCGCCTCGGATCGGGTGTACCGGCGCAGCAGCTGCCGTAGGTGCCGGAACAGAAGTTCCTTGTGTTCGGTGAGGTAGAAGTGATCGCCCGGAAGAATCCGGACCTCGTGGAAGCCGGTGGTGCATCCTGCCCAGGCGGCCAGGTCGAGTTCGCCGGCCAGCGGATCGGCGTCGCCACCGAAGACGTGGATCGGGCAGGGCAACGGTGGCTCGGCGGCCTGGGGGTCGCTTGCGCACAGACGCAGATCGTCACGGGTCGTCGCGACCAGATCGCCCAGCAGCGCGGGAAATTCGAGCAGTTCTGCGGGCAGGCCGCCGAGGTCGGTGAGCAGCCGGATCAATGCCGGGTCGTCGAGGGGGTCGGTCAGCGACAACGCCATCGGCAGCGGGGGAGCGGCATACCCGGACAGCAGCAGCGCCCGGGGAGTGGTTCGCCCGCTGTGCAGGCGGCGGCAGGCCAACCGGTAGGCGATCAGAGCACCCATGCTGTGCCCGAAGAACAGGTGCGGTTCGGTGAGGAACTCGTCCAGCTGATCGTCGAGCTCCGCGAGCAGTGCCTCGATGTCGGTGAAGCGGGCTTCTGCGGCGCGGCGCTCGCGGCCGGGCAGCAGCACCGTCCAGACCGTCGCGTGCGGGTGCAGCGCGCGCTGCCATCCGTGGAACAGCGAGGCGCCGCCGCCGGCGTGATGGAAACAGAACAACCTCAGGCCCTGCTCGTCGGCGGGCCGAATCAGATACCGGCTCATGGCAATGCGGCCAATTCCTCGGCCAGTACCCGTACGGTGTGCCGGATCTGCTCCTCGGTGTGGCACACCGTGACGAAGAACCGCAGCCGGGCCAGGTTCTCGGGCACGGCCGGGTACAGGATCGGATTGACGTTGATTCCGCGCCGCAGCAACGCATTCGACAGTGCCAGCGTCTTCATCGAATCACCGACGATGCACGGGATCACGGGCGTGGCGAAGCTGTCGCCGGTGTCGATGCCGGCCTTCCTGGCGAGTTTCAGGAACAGCTCCGACCGGCTCCGCAGCTGCTCGAGCAGTGCGGGCTGGGACCGCAGCTGCCGAAGCGCCGCCAGCGATGCCGCGGCGTTGGGCGGGGTGATGCCGACGCTGTAGATGAATCCGGGCGTGGTGTATTTGAGGAATCGGATGAGCTCGGCGCTACCCGCCACGTACCCACCGCACCCGGCGAGCGCCTTGGACATGGTGCCCGACCAGAGCTCCACATCGGCACGGTCGACGCCGAAATGCTCGCCGATGCCGGCGCCGGTCGCGCCGAGCACTCCGATGCTGTGCGCCTCGTCGATCATGAGCAGCGCGCGGTGCTTCTTCTTCACCGCGATGAGCGCGGGCAGATCCGGGATGTCACCGTCCTGGCTGTAGATGCCCTCGATGACGACGAGCACTCGCCGGTATTGATGCCGAATCTCGGTGAGCAGGCGGTCGAGTGCCTCGTGGTCGTTGTGCGGGAAGGGCCGCCGGGTGGCGCCGGAGAGCTTGCAGCCCTGCAGAATACTGTCGTGCGCCAGGCTGTCGTGCACGATCAGGTCGCCCTCCCCGACGATGTGCCCGATCACCGTGACATTGGTGGCGTGCCCGCTGACCATCGCGAGCGCATCCTCGGTGCCCAGCAGGGCGGCGAGTTCTCGCTCGAGTTCGGCATGAATCGGTTTCTCGCCGGACAGCAGCCGGCTGGCCGAGCACGAGCTGCCGTACCGCGCGACCGCATCCTGGACCGCCGACACGACGGCGGGATGTCCCGATAGGCCGAGGTAGTTGTAGCTGGAGAAGTTCAGCACCTCGCGGCCTTCGATCACCGACGTGTCCTGGGTGATTCCGTCGTTGACGAGGAAGTAGGGGTTGGACATGCCCAGGGACTCGGCCAGCGCGATACGCTCCGAGATCGCCTTGACCTCGGGGAAATCCGCGATGCGATGCTGGGGTTCGACGGCCGGTCGTGGCTCGGCAACCGGTTCGGGTAGGTATTGCTCTCCACGGTGACGGGCGACGAGTCCGGCCACATCGCCGAGAGTCGTTGCGGGGGTGAACCCATTCGGCTCGATGACCAGTCCCGGGAACTTCCTGGCGAGGCCGCCGAACAGATCGGCGATCATGATCGAATCGAATCCCAGGTCGCCGCTGAGGGTTTGGAAAGTGCTCACCTTGTCCGCCGGAAATCCGCTGACCCGAGCGACTTCGGCGCGGACGGCGGCCGAGATGGCCGGACCCTGCTCCACGGGGGTGGGCTGCACCCGCATTTCCGGTGTGGCCGAAGTGTTCCGGGCCGCGGCCGCGAGGACGGCGGCCTGCTCCCGGAAGAGCTCGATCAGGTGATCCATGGTGGTGTCCGTCGTGTGTCGTGTTGTCGGAGTGGGTGTTTCGGTGCTGGGCGCGGGAGCATCCACCTGCGTCCAGAAGCGGTGGTTGGTGGCGAACTCGTAGCCGCCGATGCGGTGCCGCACCCGGGCGGCGGGCTCGTAGAGGACGTCCCAGTCCGGGTTCAGACCGTCGCGGTACAGCGCCGCGACCGTCGAGTCGAGCTCGTGACCGGTCGCATCCGGTCCCGGGCAGGGCACCTGGGTCGGCAGGTCGAGCCCGGCGTGGGCGCGCCCGACCATCGGGGCCAGCGTGCGCCGGGGACCCACTTCCACGAGGTGGGTGGGCTCGGCCCGCAACGCAGCCGCCGCGGCATCGGCGAACCGCACCGTGGCCTCGACGTGGTCCACCCAGTAGGCGGCGTCCATCGGCTCGTCGGCGTCGAGCAGGCGTCCGCGCACGCTCGAATAGATCGGGATTTCGGGCCGGCGGTAGTGGCATTCGCCGGCCACCTCGGCGAAGGCGTCGAGCATCGGCTGCATCAGCGGCGAGTGGAATCCGTGCGAGACGGTGAGCGGACGCGCGGTGATCCCGAGGTCGGTGAGCATCGCACCGATCCGTCCGACGCCGTCGGCGGCACCGGACAGCACCAGCTCCCGTGGACCGTTCACCGCGGCCACCGCGACACGGGGCTCGGCGGCGATCAACTCGGCGAGCTCGGAGGTCGTGCCGCGGACCGCGAGCATCGTTCCGCCGTCGGGCAGCTGCTGCATGAGCCGGCCGCGAGCGCAGACCAGCCGGCATGCGTCGGCCAGGCCGAAGACTCCGGCGACCGCGGCGGCCGCGTATTCGCCGACACTGTGGCCGAGCAGCCAGGCCGGCTCGACGCCGAGGTCGGTGAGCACCCGGGCCAGCGCGTACTCGACCGCGAAGATCGCCGGCTGCGCGAACTCGGTCCGGTGCACGAGATCGCTTCCGCCGAGCAGCAGTTCGGTCACCGAACGGTGCAGGTGCGGTGCCAGCTGTGCGTCCACCTCGGCGAGCGCCCGCCGGTAGGCAGGACTGCGCTCGTGCAGTGCGCGCGACATCCCGGGATACTGCGAGCCCTGGCCGGTGAACAGCCAGCCGATCGACAATGGCTGCGCGACACCGGAATCGGGTCCGGTGCCCGAGGCGAACGCCCGCAGCGCCGACACCGCCTCCGTCCGCTCGCCGACCGCGAACGCCAGCCGATGCCGGCCGGAGGACTTCACGAGATTGCTCGACCAGCACAGCCGATTCAGGGCGGCGGGATCGTGGTCGATGTGCTCGGCGAGCCGGGCGGCATTGCGCCGCAGACCATCCCGGTCGTTCGAGGAGACGGTGAGCACGCCGCCGCCGTCGGTCGCCGCCGGAACGCTGGTCGCGGGAGCGCCGGCCAGCAGCATGTGCGCATTGGTCCCGCCCATGCCGAAGCTGCTGACGGCGCCGTGAATCGGGCCGTCCGGCAACGGCATCGGCTCGTGCAGCAGTCGCAGCCCGTGGGCGGCCAGCCGCAGCCGCGGATTCTCGTCGGCGGCGAACCTGGTGGGCGGGACGACGCGGTGGCGCAGGCTGAGGACCACCTTGATCAGGCCCGCGATGCCGGCCGCACCCTCGGTGTGGCCGAGGTTGCCCTTGATCGACCCGATCGCGCACGGCTGCGGCCGCTCGACCGCGTGCACCGCGCCCAGCGCCTTGGCCTCGATCATGTCGCCGAGAACCGTTCCCGTGCCGTGTGCCTCGACGAAGGCGACCTGCTCCGCGGAAACGCCGGCGCGCCGGTAGGCCTCGGCGATCACCTGCTGCTGTGCCCAGCGATTGGGCGCGGTGATGCCGTTGCTGCGCCCGTCGTTGTTCACCGCACTGCCCTTGATCACCGCGTGGATCGGCAGACCCTCGGCCAGGGCGTCGGCGAGCCGCCGCAGCACCACCACCGCGACGCCCTCGCCGCGGCCGATGCCGTCGGCCTTGCCGCTGAACGGCTTGCACCGCCCGTCCGGGGCCGACAGGCCGGCCTGGGTGTAGAAGACATTGAGCGCGGGCGTGACGGTGATGTTCACCCCGGCGGCGAGAGCCTGATCGCATTCCCCTGCCGACAGGGCGACACACGCCTGGTGCACCGCGACCAGCGAGGACGAGCAGGCGGTGTCGATGGCCAGACTCGGGCCCTTCAGGTCCAGCTGATAGGAGATCCGATTCGCGGTCATGAAATAGCCGTTACCCGAACCCATTTGGGGCGTGATGCGCGTGTAGTCGCGCATGTGCACGGTCGCCCACTCGTTGGCCATGACGCCGACGAAGACACCGGTATTCGACCCGGACTGGCGGCGGGGGTCGAGGGTGGCGTCCTCGAACGCCCGCCAGGCGGCCTGCAGCAGCAGCCGCTGCTGCGGATCCATCGCCTGCGCCTCGCGCGGCGCGATGCCGAAGAACTCGAGGTCGAATGCGTCGGCATCGCAAAGGAATCCGCCATTGAGGTTGTTGACCGATCCCGGTCCGCCCGCCGGATCGTGGAATTCGCCTGCTCGCCAGCGCTGCTCGGGCACCTCGGTGACGGCATCGGCGCCGGTCATCAGCAACGCCCACAACGCTTCGGCATTCGGCGCCTGCGGGAACCGGCAGTCGAGGCCGACGATCGCGATATCGCTCATGCTGTGTCCATCGGGCATGCGCGGCGGCTCTGCGTGGTCACGCTGCGCTGCCGCCTCCGAGCCTTGACCGCTCATGCCGCCGACTCACGGTGCAGGACAGCCTCGTTCGCGATGAATCCGGCCAGTTCGGCGATCGTCGGATGGTCGAACACGACGGTGGCGTCGAGTTCGAGATCCCATTCGTCCTCGACCTCGCCGCACAGGCTCACCGCGGATACGGAGTCCAGGCCGAGTTCGGCCAGCGGCAGCGTGGTGTCGACGCTATAGGCGGGCTGGTCCAGATAGCCGGCGACCCGCTCGACGAGCCACTCGATGATCGGGGCTGCCGCGCCGGCAACCGTGTACGTGTGCATCGTGGTGATCCCCTTGTGGTTTCGGCTGTCGGATCAGCCGAGGGTGGCCAGGGCGCTGGTGCGCAGCTGTTGGACGGACGGTTCGATCTGTTCGTGCAGCACCGAGTCGATGGTGCTGTCGAAGAAGGCCGCTCGCATGGAGCTGCGCTGCACCTTGCCGCTGGTCGTGCGGTGCACGCTGCGGTGCTCCACCAGCACCACATTCGGCGCCGGCAGGTCGAACGCCGCCGCCACGGTGGCGCGGATGCGGGTTGCCAACTCGGCGGGGGTCGATTCGCCCAATGCGGTGGTCCGCACGCCCTGGATCAGCAGCAACCGCTCCTGCCGGCCGGTTTCCACGGCCAGCGCGACTCCCAGTGAGTCGGTGAGTGCCGGGTGCTCCGCGCGGACGGCTTCCTCGATGTCGTGGGGGTACAGATTGCGGCCGTTGACGATGATCACGTCCTTCAGCCGGCCGCTCACGAAGACTTCGCCGTCATGGATCGCGCCGAGGTCGCCGGTGCGCAGATACGGTCCCTGCCCGGCGATGCGCGCACCGAACGTCTCGCGAGTCTCTTCCGGTCGGTTCCAATAGCCCTGTGCCACACTGTCTCCGGCGATCCAGATCTCGCCGACCCGACCATCGGGCAGCGCCTGCAGGGTGTGCGGATCCACGATCCGGATCTCCATTCCCGGTACCGCCGGCCCGTTACCGACCAGGCGGGTTCCATGCTCGGCCGGCACCAGCCGGTGGGCTTCGAGCTGAGCTGGATCGACGGTCAGACAGTCGAGCGGACGCCCGGGCGGGCGGATGGACCCGATCAGCGTCGCCTCGGCCATGCCGTAGCCGGGGGTGAAGATGTCGGGGGCGAATCCCGCCGGGGCCAGCCGCTCGATCACCGCCTCGAGGGTCCGTGGCCGGATCGGTTCGGCACCGACGAGCGCCGCCCGCAGCGACGACAGGTCGAGCTCCGCCAACTGCGCGTCGCTCACGCGCCGGGCGATCAGGTCATAGGCGAAGTTCGGCGCGACAGTGGCGCGGGCGCGGTAGCGGTGGATGGCCTCGAGCATGCTCACCGGTCGCTTGAGGAACGTCATCGGTGACATGAACACCAAGTTCGCGCCGTGGTAGATCGGCTGCAGCAGCATGCCGATCAATCCCATGTCGTGGAAGTGCGGCAGCCATCCGACGGCGGTGTCGAGATCGGTGGCGCCGAGGGCCGTGCTGGTGGCGGCCGCATTGTGCACGAGACTGCGGTGGGTGACCACCACACCCTTGGGCGCACTGGTGGAGCCGGAGGTGTACTGCAGGAATGCGACTGTGCCGGAATCGATCTCGGGCATCGCCCAGGTCTCCGGATCGCCGAGCTCGGCGGTGTCGGTCGCGGCCACCGACACCTGCACGCCCGCCTCGCGAGCCCAGGCGGCGAGCGGATCCCGAATCTCACCGGTCGTGAGCACCAGACCGGTCCCGGTGTCGGCGAATATCCCCGCCGCGCGCTGCATGCTGCGCGCATCGTGCGGAACCGGGGCAGGTACCGCGATCACGCCCGCATAGAGGCAGCCGAGGAAGGCCCGCAGGAATTCGAGTCCGGGGGGATACAGCAGCAGCACCGGCCGGTCGGCCTCCGGGCGTTGTGACAGCCAGACCGCCATCGCCCGGGCATCGCGGTCGAGTTCGCGATAGCTCGCCGGCTGCTCGATCAATTCGCGGCCCTGCTCGCGCAGATACGTGTAGCGCCGAGTGTCGCCATAGGTAGCGGCCTGCTCGCGAATGTGCGCGACGAAGGTGGACTGCATTCGTGAACTCCCGGGATTTGATTCGTGTACCAGGTGCGACAGATTTGCTGGCATTTGTCGCACTACTTGGAAAAGAATCTTCCGGGTCGGCGGTTGCGCCGGAAAGCCACCAAAGGTGGAGACCACCTTCACCCCCCGGGTCCACATTCCCGCTGGAGGTGGCCCTGTTAGTCGGCGGATACCTTGGCGGGCATGGAGCGGTAGGCGTGCAGGTTTCGCAGGGGATGCGGGATCGGCGGGCCGTCCAGGCGCAGATCCGGATACCGCTCGAAAAGGGCTCGCAGCGCGATGGCACCTTCCAGCCGGGCGAGCCGGGCTCCCAGACAGCCGTGTATCCCGCTGCTGAACGCGAGATGCTCCGCGGCGTTGTCCCTGGTCACATCGAATTGCTGGGGGTCGCGGAAGACCGTGGGATCGTGGTTGGCTCCGGCCAATGACAGCAGGACCAGGGAACCCGATCTGATGTGCTGATTATCGATATCGACGTCACAGTTCGCCACCCGGCCGGTCATCCGCACGGGACCGTCGTAGCGCAGGATTTCCTCGACCGCGTTCGGCCACAGCTCCGGCCTTGCGGCCAGCAGTTCCAGCTGGTCCGGATGGCTTGTCAGCAAGGCGATTCCGTTGCCGAGCATGTTCACCGTCGTCAAGAATCCGGCATCCAGGAGCAGGGCCGCATTGGCCATCTGCTCGCGGCGGGTGAGTTCGTCATTCGCGACCAGCATGCTGAGCACGTCATCGCGCGGCTCGGCGGTGAGCCGATCGAGGTGCTGGTCGAAGTACTGTTTGATTTCGGCCAGGTCTTTGACGGCGTCGCGATACGTGGTCCAGTCCAGGCCTCGTTCGAGCAGTGGTGCACCCGAGTCTCCCCATTTCAGCAGGGTCGAATGCATGTCCTGCGGCAGCCCGAGAATTTCGGCGATGATCGTGACCGGCATCTGCGCGGAGAAATCGCTGATCAGATCGGGTCGAGGATTCGAATCCAGGCGGTCGATCAGGTCATCGGCCACTTCGGCGACTCGCTCCTCCAGCGTCGCGATCGCCTTCGGGCCGAATGCGTGCCCGACCATGCGCCGGTACCGGGTGTGATCCGGCGGATCGGTCACCAGCATCGAGGGCGGTTCTCCGAGGTTGGGAAGTCCCGGATCAGTCTTGGCCAGCATCCAGCGGATCGGCTTCGGCAGGGCTGGATGATTCGGCGAGACCACGCCGAAGCGCCGGTCTCGGAGGACGAGCCGGCAGATTTCGTAATCCGCGGTGATGTGCACCCCCGACATCCGGGGAATCCGGCCCTGCCGCCGGATGTCCTCGATATACGGCGATGAGCCGAGCAAGCTGTCCGGGTGGAGGGCGAGATTCCCCAGCGGCTCACCACGACGCGCCGACCACCGGAGGTAGGTCCGCAGGAAGCCGTGCATGAGCAGCCACCGAGTCCATGTGCGAGTCAACATCGTCACCTCTCACCCCCGACCCGCTCCCTATGATAGTGATTCGCTATGGGCTGTCGCAGCTGCTCGAAGGTGATGGAGTGACGTTCGGATCGGGCGAGGGGCCCACCATGGACAGGCGCAGGTTCATACAGGGCGTCGGCGCGGCTGCGGCGACGCTGGGCTTCGCGAGCGCAGGCGCGGCCAAATCTGTCGCACGAGCCGACGTTTTCGACCAGAGCTCGAAGACGCCGGAATATCGCACGCTGGTGCCGGAGATCTTCGAACCCCTGCCGGATCCCGCCGATCATGTACCGGCGATCGTCGTCGGATCAGGGTTCGGGGCGTCGGTCACCGCGCTGCGCCTGGCGCAGTCCGGGATGGACGTCGCAGTGCTCGAGCGCGGATCGCGCTGGCCGAATGATCCGTGGCGCACTATCTTCACCGTCGACACGATTCCGGATGGCCGCGGCTTCTGGCATCGAACCACCTTCACCGGGGTGAACAGGATCCCGCTTGCTTTCGATCCGTTCGGCGGGGTCCTCGATGTCTGCAACTACCCGGGCATCGACGTGTGGCGCGCCGCGTGTGTCGGCGGTGGCTCGGTCGTGTTCACCGGGGTGATGATCGAGCCGGAGCAACGGTTCTTCGATCACGTATTCCGCGGGGTGGTCGACTATCGCGAGATGCATGACGTCTACTACCCCAGGGTCCGAAAGATGCTGCGGCTCAGCCCGATACCGGACGACATCTACAACTCCTCCGCGTTCACGCACTCCCGCGCCTGGGACGAACAGGTCCGCGCGGCCGGATACACGCCGCAGCCCATCGACGGCATCTGGAAGTGGGACGTCATCCGCGACGAGCTGGCCGGGCGATCGACGGCGTCGGCGACGGTGGGCTGTTCGGACCTCGGCAATTCCAACGGCGCGAAGTTCGATCTGAACCAGAACTACCTGCTCGGTGCCGAGGACACCGGCCGCGCCCGGATCTACCCGGGCCATCGCGTGGACACCATCGCCGAGGTGCCGGGAGCGCCGGGTCGCTATGCCGTCGCCGTGACCAAACTCGCCCCGACCGGCGAGGTGCTCCGCACCCGGACCCTGACCTGCGACATGCTGTTCCTGGCCGCGGGCTCCCTGGGCACCTCCGAGCTGTTGGTGCGCGCGAGGGCGACCGGCGCGCTGCCGAACCTGAACGAGCACATCGGCGAGGGCTGGGGCAGCAACGGTGACGTCGCCCTGGCCCGGCCACTCACCGCGCTCGATATGGGCACGCAGGGTGCGCCGTCAGCGAGCCGGATTCTGGACGAGGCGGGCGCACCCGTGACGCTGGAGAACTGGTTCATCCCCGGCACGACGCCTTTCGACATCGGGTTGCTCGGATCGCTGGGCATCGTGCTCGACGACACCCGCGGCCGGTTCGTCTGCGATCCGGCGGACGGGCGCGTGGACCTGCTGTGGCCAACCGGCGGCGCCGCCAGATATCTCGCGCGAGCACGCGAAGTCAACAACACCATGATCGGTAAGAGCGGTCAGCTTTTTGCTCGATCGGGCCTGGATGCGGACGCGTCGTTCACCGCCCATCCGTTGGGCGGCGCAGTGATCGGGCGCGCGACGGACGAGTACGGCCGGGTGCGTGGTTACCGGAACCTCTATGTGATGGACGGGGCGGCGGTGCCCGGGAGCACCGGAACCGTGAACCCCGCGTTGACGATCAGCGCGCTGGCCGAGCGCAATATCGAACAGATCATTCGTTCCGGCGGGTAGTGGAATAGTCCAGCGATACAGTCGAGAGCTGTGGACGAGACTCCGGTCGCACACCGTCGGCGGTCGCTCGCCGAGCGGGTGGCGATCCGGCTGCTGTACCCGACATTCCGGCCCACCGCGGAGTCCTTGCGGGAGGCCGTCGCGGGCAAGGTGGTGCTGGTGACCGGGGCCTCGCACGGTATCGGCAAGGCCAGTGCCCGGAAGCTGGCCGCGGCGGGGGCGGTGGTGCTGCTGGTGGCGCGTTCCCGGACCGAATTGGAACGGCTGGCCGCCGACATCACGGCCGCGGGCGGCGTAGCCCACGCCTGCCCGGCCGACCTGACCGACATGGATGCCGTCGACCGGCTCGGCCGGACGCTACTGGCCGAGTATGGACACATCGATGTGGTGATCAGCAACGCCGGCAAGTCGATTCGACGTCCTATCGCCGAATCCTACGACCGCTTCCACGATTTCACCCGCACCATCGACATCAACTATCTCGGCCCGGTGCGGCTGCTGCTGACTCTGCTGCCCGATATGCGCGCACGCGGGCGGGGGCACATCGTGAACGTCTCCACCTGGGGGGTGCTCATGCCGCCGAGTCCGCGCTGGTCGGCCTACGGTGCCTCGAAGGCGGCCTTCGACGTCTGGCTGCGCAGCGTCGCCGCCGAAATCGCCGGTGACGACGTCACCACCACCTCGGTCTACATGCCACTGGTGCACACCAGAATGAGCGCCCCCACCGACTTCGGCCGGATGCCCGGCCTGACCGTCGACGAAGCCTCCGACCTCGTCACGCACGCCGTCACCGCCAAACCCCGCGACGTCGCCCCGTGGTGGGCAGTCCGGGTCCAAGCCTGGTCCGCCGTCCACCGCGACCAGGTCCAGCGCTTGATGGAACGCAGGTTCAACCGCTGAAGACCGGACCGCGGCGGGCCGCGCGAGCGTGTCGTCGCCATTACTTTTCGGCGACATTCTTATGGCAAAGGTATAGCCATTGCATCGCGTCGGACAATTTCGAAGGCCGACCGGCGCAAATGCGGGAATGGAGAGACATTTGGTCGTGGAATCGAACGTGAGAAGTCACTGAATCGTTGCTATTCGAACGCAGCGGATGTTCCCGTGAAGTCCTCGGGGAATACCCAGTGCACTGCGCACCTTCCTGGTGGATATGGAAACTATCCCAGCGTGCGGCGGTGTACACGAACGTACCGATCGGCTTATACTGGCCGCGGTCGGGGTTGCAGGAAATTAAGGCGCGAATACAGCGCGGTCCAGGTTAGAGGGATGTAATGACTGCACCGCGACCGCAGCCCGACCCTGGCCGAGGATCGAGCGGAAATGCCGAGCCGGGCGCGTCAGCCACACAGTTGATACCGCTGTCTGCCGGGCAGCAGGGGTTGTGGCTGGCGCAGAAATTGACTCCGGATGTGCCGATATCCGAGGCGCAGTATGTCGAGTTGCATGGCGACTTCGACGGTGACCTGCTGCGCGAGGCGGCGATTCGAGCCGGCCATGAGTTCCAGTCGGGGTATCTGCGACTGGTCGAGATCGACGGTGAGCCGTATCAGCGGTACGACCCGTCGCTGAACATGACGGGACCGGTCATCGATGTCCGTGGTGCACCGGATCCCGTCGCAGCCGGCTTGGAATGGATGCGCCGGGAGTACACAGCGCCGCTGGATATGACCCGGGATCTGTTGGTCGCAACGGCGATTGTGCAGGTGGGGGATCGGCATTATCTGCTGTACTGCCGGAGTCATCACGTCGCACTGGACGGCTACGGCGCGATGATGATCGTGAACCGGATTGCCGAGTTGTACACAGCGGTGGTGCAGGGCCGTACCCCAGAGCCCAATCGGCCGGCAGACATCCGTGCCCTCTACGAGGCCGAGCGCAGCTACCGGGAGTCGAAGCGGTTCACCGACGACCAGGCATATTGGGTGAACAGGCTCGCCGATGTCGGCGAGGAGTCCAGCCTGGCCGCCGGGCAGGCGCCCGCGTGCGCGGACAGTGTTGTGGCAATCACCGAACTGCCGGCGGCGACGGTGGAGCGGATCGAACACTTGGCGGAAGTGGTGGGGGCGAGCCCGGCCGCGGTGGTGATCGCCGCATTCGGCTGTTATCTGGGCCGGAAGACCGGCCGCGACGACGTTCTGGTCAACATTCCCGTATCGGGTCGCACGACCGCCGTGCTGCGGCGGTCCGCAGGGGTCTTCGTCAATGTGGCACCGCTTCCGATCGTCCTCGATCCACGGGACACCGTCGCGGCACTGGCACTGCGGGTGCAGTCCGATCTGGTGGGTGTGTTGCGGCACCAGCGGTGCGGCCTCCCCGACATTCGCACCGCCACCGGGACGCGTGGCGCCGAGCGCCGCTTCGCGGGCCCCGTCGTGAATGTCATGCTCTTCGACCAGAAGCTCCGACTCGGGTCGGTGACCGGCGAATTCCATATCCTCAGCTCCGGCCCGGTCGAGGATGTGCTGGTCGACGTGTATCGGACCGGGGATCCGCCGCGGACGCTCCTCCAGTTCCTGGCCAATCCCAACCTGTACACCGACTCCGAACTGTCGGCGCACAGCACCGCATTCGCGGAGTTCATCGACGAATTCGCCGCCGCATCGGACACCGAGCTCGGACAGGTCCACCCCGGCAGCGCCGCCGAAAGCGCCGGGATCCGCCGCCGCCGCGAGAACCTGGCGTTCTGGCGCGACACCCTCGCGGATCTTCCCGAGGAACTCGGTCTGCCATTCGACAGGCCCCGGCCGGTGGTGATGTCGAATCGTGGTGCGACTGAGGATTTTTCGTTGGATGCGGGGTTGGTTCGGGGGTTGGAGGACTATGCGCGGCGGCATGATTCTTCGTTGTTCACGGTGGTTCACGGTGCGCTGGCGGTATTGCTCGCGCGGATGAGTGGTGGCACCGATATTCCGGTCGGCACAGCGGTCGACGATGCGATCGGGATGTTCGCCAATACCCTGGTGTTGCGGACCGAGATCGATCCGGGGGAGTCGTTCGCCGATCTGCTCGGGCGGGTCCGGAAGGTCGATCGGGATGCGTTCGATCATGCCGATGTCCCGTTCGAGCACGTGGTGGACCAGCTAACTCGGTCGCGACGGCCCTTGTGCCAAGTGATGCTGGCATTCCGGAAACCTGTCGAACCGGAACAACTCCACCTCGAACTGCCGGCGGTCGGCCTCTCCAGCGAAATATCCTGCTTCGACCTGCAATTCATCCTGTCGGACCACAGCGGCGGCGACATGACCGCCGCGGTCACGTTCGCCACGGATGTGTTCGATGCCGCGACGATCGATTCTCTGACCCGTCGGTGGATCCGGATTCTGGAGTCGGTGGCCGCCGATCCGACGGTTCCGGTCGGGGCGATCGACGTGCTCGAGCCCGCCGAGCGCGCCGATCTGCTGGCACGTCATGGCGCGCCTGCGCTGGCACCGGTCACCCTGCCCGAGCTGCTGGCCACCGCTGTCGGTGTGGATCCCGATGCGGTGGCGATCGTGTCCGGCGGCCGGAAATTGAGTTACCGGGAGGTGGACGAGCGTTCGAATCGGTGGGCGCGGAAGCTGATCGAGCGGGGTATCGGTCCGGAAGATGTTGTCGCGATCGGTATGCCGCGTTCCGCGGATTCGGTGCTGGCGGTGTGGGCGGTTGCCAAGTCGGGGGCTGCCTTCCTGCCGATCGATCCGGGCTATCCGGTCGAGCGCGTCGCCCATTTGGTGACCGATTCGAGGGCGGCGGTCGGCCTGACGGTGGCCACCGTGCGTGGACGGTTGCCCGATGAGATCGATTGGCTGACAGCGGATTTCCTCGATGAGGGCGATGATCGGCCGGTCACCGACGGTGATCGGGTGCGTCCGGTTCGTGTCGACGATATCGCGTACGTCATCTACACCTCCGGATCGACGGGGCTGCCCAAGGGCGTTGCTGTCACCCATCGGGGACTGAACAACTGCGCCACCACGCACCGCGATGCCATCAGCGTCGGAAACCTGTCCCGCACACTGCATCTGGCTTCACCGGGCTTCGATGTCTCGGTCCTGGAACTGCTGTTGTCGCTGTGCGCGGGCGCGACGATGGTTGTCGCACCCGGCGACAGCTTCGGCGGCGACGAACTCGCCGAACTCCTCGACCGCGAACATGTGAGCCACGTGTGTATTACACCCTCGGCACTGTCGACCATCGACCACACCCGTTGGCTGTTACCGGATTTGGGGCATCTGATCGTCGGCGGCGAAGGCATCGGCACCGACCTGATCGAACGGTGGAGTGGTGATCGTGAACTGTTCAACGAATACGGGCCCACCGAGACGACGATCGCGGTCACGCTGACCTCGCTGGCGGCAGGGGAGCTGGTCACGATCGGCCGCCCGATCCGCGGCGTTTCGACATGGATCCTCGATCAGCGATTGCAGCCGGTGCCGGTCGGTGTGGCGGGTGAGTTGTATGTCGCCGGTGGCCTATTGGCGCGTGGGTATTACCGCCGGGCGGGTTTGACGGCGGAGCGGTTCGTGGCGTGTCCGTGGTTGCCGGGTGAGCGCATGTATCGGACCGGTGATGTGGTCCGGTGGACGCCCGACGGTGCGATCCAGCATCTCGGCCGGTCCGACTTCCAGGTCAAGATTCGCGGTCTTCGGATCGAGCTCGGTGAGATCGATTCCGTGCTCACGAGTCACGCGAGTGTCGTTCACGCCGCCACGATCGGCTATCGCGCCGCATCGGGAGCTCAGTCGCTGGTCTCGTATGTTGTTGCCGCGCCGGGGTATTCGATCGATACCGTGCTTTTGGCGGAGTATGTCGCCGATCGGGTGCCGTCGTATATGGTTCCGTCCTCGATCGTGGTGCTGGACCGGATCCCGTTGACACCGGCGGGCAAGATCGATCGCAAGGCGCTGCCCGAACCGGTGTTCACCGACAACAAACCGTACCGGGCACCGCGAACACCGATCGAGCACCTCATCGCCGAGACACTCGCCGATGTGCTCCACCTGGACGCCATCGGTATCGACGACTCCTTCTTCGCCCTGGGCGCAGACAGTTTGGTCGCGACCCGGGTCGCCGCGCGCCTGGGGGCCGCACTGAATATCGAAATTCCGGTGCGGCTGCTGTTCGATGCGTCCACGACCGCGGAACTGGCCACCCGGATGGAGCAGGAAGCGCTGACGGGGCGGCGGCCCCGCCCGCCACTGATCGCCGGTCCGCGCCCCGATCTCGTGCCGTTGGCGCCTGCGCAACAACGAATGTGGTTCTTCAACCAATACGACACCGCCTCCGGGGCATACAACATGCCGATCGCCCTGCGGCTGCGTGGCGAATTGAACGTCGACGCCCTGCGGCTGGCCCTGATCGACGTGCTCACCAGACACGAATCCTTGCGAACGCGGTACCCGGATCACGACGGAATGCTGATCCAGGTCATCGAATCCGTCGACCACGTCGACCGGGAACCCACTCTGACGACGGTCTCGTTCAGCCAATTGGTCCCGGCGATAACCGAATTGGTGACCGAAGGCTTCGACGTGAGCACCCGGGCGCCGGTGCGCGCCCGGCTGTTCCGCGTGGCCGATGCGGAGGAACCGGAATACGTGCTGGCCGTCGTGGTGCATCACATTGCCGCGGACGGCTTCTCGATGGCACCGCTGGCTCGTGACGTGACGACCGCGTATGCCGCCCGGATCCGTGGTGAGGCCCCGTCGTGGACACCGCTGCCCGTCCAGTACGCGGACTATGCCCTGTGGCAGCGAGCTACCCTCGGCTCGCCGGATGAACCGGAATCGCTGTGCGCGCGGCAGATTCGATACTGGACCGAAGCATTGGACGGAGTTCCCGACGAGCTCTATCTGCCGTTCGACAGGCCGCGGCCGGCGGTGATGTCGAATCGGGGTGCCACGGCGAACTTCTCGTTGCGTGCGGGATTGGTTCGAGCGTTGGAAGATGCTGCGCGGCAGCACAATTCTTCGCTGTTCATGGTGATTCATGGTGCGTTGGCGGTGTTGCTCGCCCGGATGAGCGGGTCCGCCGATATTCCGGTCGGTACGCCGGTTGCGGGTCGTGGTGTGGCGGAGCTCGACGATATGGTCGGGATGTTCGTCAATACGTTGGTACTGCGGACCCAGATCGATCCGGGGGAGTCGTTCGCCGATCTGCTCGGCCGGGTGCGGCGGGTCGACCTGGATGCCTTCGACCATGCCGATGTCCCGTTCGAGCAAGTGGTGGATCAGTTGGTCACGCACCGATCCCAGGCTCGCCATCCGCTGTTCCAGGTGATGCTGGCATTCCAGAACCTGGAACCGGTGAAGCTGAAGCTGCCCGATCTCGAACTGTCGGTGGTCGACCTGCCCAACAACGTCTCGCGCTTCGACCTGCAATTCATCCTCTCGCAGAACCACGACAGCGGCGACATGGCCGTCGCGCTCACCTTCGCCACGGATGTGTTCGATGCCGCGACGATCGATTCTCTGACCCGTCGGTGGATCCGGATTCTGGAGTCCGTGGCCGCCGATCCGTCGGTTCCGGTCGGAGCGATCGACGTGCTCGAGCCCGCCGAGCGCGCCGACTTGCTGGCTCGTCACGGTGCACCTCCGGCCGCGCCCGTCACCATGCCCGACCTGTTCGCCGCCGCAGTCGGAGTGGATCCTGATGCGACAGCGATCGTGGCCGGGGGGCGGCAGCTGAGTTACCGGGAGGTGGACGAGCGTTCGAATCGGTGGGCGCGGCAGCTCATTCGCCAGGGGATAGGTCCGGAAGATGTTGTCGCGATCGGTATGCCGCGTTCCGCGGAATCGGTGCTGGCGGTGTGGGCGGTCGCCAAAACGGGAGCCGCTTTCCTGCCGATCGATCCGAGCAATCCCGTCGAGCGCGTCGCCCATTTGGTGACCGATTCGAGAGCCGCTGTCGGCCTGACCGTGGCATCCGCGCGCGCACGGTTGCCGGATGACATCGATTGGCTGACAGCGGATTTCCTCGATGAGGGCGATGATCGGCCGGTCACCGACGGTGATCGGGTGCGTCCGGTTCGTGTCGACGATATCGCGTATGTCATCTACACCTCCGGATCGACGGGGCTGCCCAAGGGCGTTGCTGTCACCCATCGGGGACTGACCAACTCCACCACTGAACGTCGCGCCGCCCTCGGTATCGAAACCCATAGCCGCATACTGCATCTGGCCTCCCCGAGCTTCGATGTCGCGGTTCTCGAGCTGCTGTTGGCGTTGTGTTCGGGCGCGGCGCTGATCATCGCACCCGGCAACGCCGTGGGCGGCGACGAACTCGCCGAGCTCCTCGACCGCGAACACGTCAGTCACGTCCTGCTCACCCCCTCTGTCTTGTCCACGATCGACCACACCCGCTGGCCATTGCCGGATTTGGGGCATCTGATCGTCGGTGGCGAGAGCTGCCGCACCGAACTGGTCGAGCGGTGGGGTGGGAATCGTCAGCTGACGATCGACTACGGGCCCACCGAGACCACCATCACCGCGACGATGAGTTCCTCGTTGGTAGCGGAGGAGTCGGTCACGATCGGTGGACCGGTGCCGGGCGCCTCGACATGGATACTGGATCAGCGATTGCAGCCGGTGCCGGTCGGTGTGGCGGGTGAGTTGTATATCGCCGGTGGTCTATTGGCGCGCGGGTATCTGCGCCGCGCGGGTTTGACGGCGGAGCGGTTCGTGGCGTGTCCGTGGTTGCCGGGTGAGCGCATGTATCGGACCGGTGATGTGGTCCGGTGGTCGCCCGACGGTGCGATCGAGTATCTGGGCCGGTCCGATTTCCAGGTGAAGATCCGGGGTCTTCGTATCGAGTTGGGTGAGATCGATTCGGCCCTGGCCGCACACGAGAGCGTTGGTCATGCCGTCACGATCGGCTATCACGCCGATTCGGGAGCTCAGTCGCTGGTCTCGTATGTTGTTGCCGCGCCGGGGTATTCGATCGATACCGTGCTTTTGGCGGAGTATGTCGCCGATCGGGTGCCGTCGTACATGGTTCCGTCCTCGATCGTGGTGCTGGACCGGATCCCGTTGACACCGGCGGGCAAGATCGATCGCAAGGCGTTGCCCGAACCGGTGTTCGCCGACAACAAACCGTATCGGGCGCCCCGAACTTCGATCGAGCACCTCATCGCCGAGGCATTCGCCGGTGTGCTCCACCTCGACACCATCGGTATCGACGACTCCTTCTTCGCCCTCGGCGGGGACAGCATCATGTCGATCCAGCTGGTGAATCGGGCCAGAGCCGCAGGCGTGGTGTTCTCCCCACGCGACGTGTTCGAGCGCAAAACGGTCGCCGGTCTCGCCCAGGTCGCCATTCAGGAGGGCGCCGCGGAGACATCCCTGCCGGCGGAACCGCCCGGCGCGGGCGTGGGCCCGCTACCGCTGACACCGGTCATGCGAGAGTTGCTCGAGCGGGCGGGGCCGACCTGCGGCCGCTACTCGCAGGCGATGATGCTGGGCCTGCCGGCGGGGATCGACCGGCGGCAGCTGGCCGACGCCGTGCAGGCGATACTCGATCGGCACGGCATGCTGCGTGCGCAACTGACCCCGGGCACCGACGGGCGGTGGACGTGGGAGGTGCTGCCGGCCGGAACGATTCGCGCCGACGACGTTCTCGTGCGGGTGCCGATGGAGGCGGGGCGCGGCGAGTTCCGCGCGTTGGCGGCGGCCGAGCTGGATGCCGCCGCGGACCGGCTCGACCCTGGAGCCGGGATCGTGACGCAGGTGGTCTGGTTCGACCCGGTGCACACCGCGGAGCCGGGCACGGTGCTGGTGGTGGTGCATCGTTCGGCGATCGATCGCGTCTCCTGGCGCGTGCTGCTCCCGGATCTCACGGAGGCGTGGACGCGGACCACCTCCGGCGAGCTACCCGATTCGGCCCCGACCGGGACATCGATGCGCAGCTGGGCGCGCGGGCTGGTCGAGGCGGCCCGACGCCCGGAGCGCGCCGCCGAGCTCGAATTGTGGCGGGCGATGACCGCCGGGAACGATCCGACGCTCGGGTCACGGCCCCTCGACCCCGCGATCGACGTGGTCGCGACCACCCGCACGGTCCAGGTCGACATCGATCCCGAGACGACCGAGGCTCTGCTGACCGCGGTGCCCGCGGCTTTCCACGGCAGTGTGGACGACGGGCTGCTGGCCGCCTTGGCGGTGACGATCGCGAGGTGGCGGCGCGAGCACGAGACGGCGACTCCCGCGGACGTGACGATCCGTCTCGAAGGAAACGGCCGTGCGGAAGGCATTGTCCCGGGCTCGGATCCGGCACGGACGGTCGGCTGGTTCGCCACGAGTTTCCCGATGCGCCTGGATCTTTCGGGCATCGATCTCGACGATGCGTACGCGGGCGGGCCGGCGCTGGGGGCAGCGGTCAAATCCGTCAAGGAACAGCTCCTCGCCGTCCCGGACCACGGGATCGGCTACGGCCTGCTGCGGTATCTCGACGAGGACGCCGGAGCGATCCTCGCCACCGCGCCGCCGCAGATCGCGTTCAACTATCTTGGCGCCGAAGCGATTCCGGCGGCCGAAGCGATGCCGGTGGACGTCGGCGATGCCTCGGGTGCGGCAGAGCTCGCCGGTAGACAGCCTCCGGATATGCCGGTGCCGGCGGTGCTCGACATCAATGCTCTCGTCATGGACGACGCGAACGGGCCACGGCTGCAAGCGATCTGGTCGTATCCCTCCGGGGTTCTCACCGCTGACGCCGTGCGCGAGGTGGCGGAGTCGTGGCGCTCGGTACTGACCGCGCTGGCGGCGCATGTCCGCCGTGCCGGGAGCGGGGGACGGACGCCGTCGGATCTGGCGCTGGCCGGGCTCGGACAATCCGAAATCGAGCGGCTCGAGGATCGGTATCCGGCCTTGAGCGACGTCTGGCCCTTGGCCCCACTGCAACAGGGGCTGCTGTTCCATGCGCTGGTATCCGAGCAGTCGGTGGATGCCTACATCACACAGCTGGTCCTCGAGCTGCGCGGCCGGGTCGATCCACAGCGCCTGCGCCGAGCCGCGCACGTGCTGCTCGACCGGCATGCGAATCTGCGCGCCGCCTTCGTCATCGACGCCGGACCGGTACAGGTGGTCGACGACGACGCCGAGGCGCCATGGACGGAGCTGGACCTGTCCGGGCTGGATGACGGTGCACGCGAACGCGAGTGGACGCGGCTCATGGCCACCGACCGCACCACCCGGTTCGACCCGGCGCGTGCCCCGCTGCTCCGCTGGATGCTGGTCACCACCGGGCCGGAGCAGTACCGGCTGGTGCTGACCAATCACCATCTGCTGCTCGACGGCTGGTCGACGCCGCTGCTCCTGCAGGAGCTGCTGGTGCTCTACGCCATCGACTGCGACGCCACGATGCTGCCGCAGGTGCGCCCCTACCGGGACTTCCTGACCTGGGTCGCCCGGCAGGACCCGGCCCCGTCGCTCGACGCCTGGGCCCGGGCGTTCGACGGCGCCGACGAGCCGACCCTGGTGGCTGCGGCCGATCCTCGCCGTCACTACACCGAATCGCGTGAGGTGCTCGGCGAACTCACCGAGGCACAGACCGCGGAGTTGACCGGCCGCGCACGATCCCGCGGAATCACGCTCAACACCATGATCCAGGCGGCATGGGCAATCGTGCTGAGCACGTTGACATCCCGGCAGGACGTGACGTTCGGTGCCGTGGTCTCCGGACGGACCCCGCAGATCGCGGGTATCGAATCGATGATCGGGCTGTTCATCAACACGGTCCCGGTGCGTGTCCGCCTCGACGTCACCGAGACCCTCGGGCAACTGCTCGACCGCATCCAGGCGGAGCAGGCCGCTCTGCTCGATCATCAGTTCATCGGTCTGGCCGACATCGAGCGGGCGGCCGGGCCGGGGGCGGTATTCGACACGGTGACGGTGTTCGAGTCCTTCCCGGTCGATCGTCACGGGCTGACCGCGGACACCGACATCGCCGGCATGCGGCTGGTCGACGTGACCGGCGCCGACGCGGCGCACTATCCGCTGGGCGTGGTCGGGCGCGTCGACTCGCGACTGCACCTCGAGATCAAGTACCTGCCCGAGCTCTTCGACCACGACACCGTCGCGGCGACCCTGCGGCGGTTCGTGGGCGTGCTGGGCGACATCGCCGCCGACCCGGATCTGCCGCTGACCCGGCTGAATCTGCTCTCGCCGCAGGAATACCGCGAATTGGCGCCGGTATCAGGTGATCCCGCGATGCCGGAGCGGACATTGCCGGAGCTCTTCGCGGCGACGGTGGTCCGGGATCCGGGGGCGGTGGCGGTGGTGTGCGGGGACCGGCAGTGGACCTATGGCGAGCTCGATGCCGAGTCGAATCGGCTGGCGCGCTTGCTGATCGGCCGAGGTGCCGGGCCGGAGACGAGTGTCGCGGTTGCGTTGCCGCGCTCCTACGAGTCGGTGCTCGCAGTGTGGGCGGTGGCGAAGTCGGGGGCGGCATTCGTCCCGGTGGATCCGCGCAATCCCGGGGACCGGATCCAGCACATGCTCGGCGATTCGGGCGTCGCGACAGGAATCACGCTGTCGGAGTGGAGGAATCGACTGCCCGGATCGGTGCGGTGGCTGGTCCTCGACGAGCCGGCGCTCGAAGCGGAGGTGGCGGAGTCGCCCACCGTGCCGGTGACCGATGCCGAGCGAATTCGGCCGGTCCGGGTCGATCACGCCGCGTACGTGATCTACACGTCCGGCTCGACGGGGGTGCCGAAGGGCGTGGTGGTCTCGCACCGGGGGCTGGCGAACCTGGTGGCCGAGCAGTGCACGCGGTTCGACCTCGGGCCGGGCGCGCGGGTGCTGCATGCCGCGTCGCCCAGTTTCGACGCGGCGGTCCTGGAACTGCTCTGGGCGTTCGCGTCCGGCGGGCGGCTGGTGATCGCGCCGCCGACCGTTCTCGGCGGAATCGAACTGGCGCAGATCATTTCGCAGAATTCGGTGACCCACGCCGCGCTGACACCCACGGCCCTGAGCACGGTCGACCCGGCCGGGCTGCGGAACCTCGGGACCGTCGTGATCGGAGGCGAGGAGCCCCCACCGCAACTGGTGTCACGGTGGGCGCCGGGCCGGAAACTGTTCAACACCTACGGTCCGGCGGAGGCCACGATCCAGACCGATGCCGGTGCGCCGATGGTGCCGGGTGAGGCGGCGACGATCGGCGGACCGATCCGCGGTGTCGGTGAGGTCGTGCTCGACGCGTGGTTGCGTCCGGTGCCGCTCGGCGTCGTCGGCGAGTTGTACCTCACCGGTCCCGGACTGGCTCGCGGCTACCGCAACCGGACGGGTCTGACAGCGTCGCGGTTCGTCGCCGACCCGTTCGCGGGTCACGGGCAGCGCATGTATCGGACCGGGGACCTGGTGCGATGGCTGCGGCTACCGGAAGGAGGTCTGACCCTCGACTATGTCGGCCGGACGGACTTCCAGGTCAAGATCCGTGGCTTCCGTATCGAACTCGGCGAGGTCGAAGCGGGCCTGCTGGCCTACCCGGGAGTGGCTGCCGCGGTGGCGACCGTGCACCGCGGCTCCGGCACCAGCGATCGGTTGATCGGGTACGTGGTGCCCGAGCCCGGTGCCGACCTGGATCCGGTCGCGATCCTCGCGTTCGCCGGGCAGCGATCGGCTCCGCACATGGTGCCGGCGACCGTGATGGTGCTCGACACGCTACCCACGACGGAGACGGGCAAGATCGACCGCCTCGCGCTGCCCGAACCCGACTTCAGCACGGGCCGAACCGAATTCAGGGCGCCGGTCACCGAGATGGAGACGACGCTCGCGGGCCTGTTCGCCGAGGTACTGGGAGTCGGCACGATCGGACTCGATGACTCGTTCTTCGCCCTCGGCGGCGACAGCATTATGTCGATCCAGCTGGTGACCCGGGCCAAGGCGGCCGGTCTGGTGCTGTCCGTGCGTGAGGTGTTCGAGCGCAGAACGGTCGCCGGACTGGCCCAGATCGCGGTCCGCGACAGCGCCGCGGCAGCCTCCCTCCCGGCAGAACTGCCCGGCGGGGGCGTGGGGCCGATGCCGCTGACGCCGATCATGTGCTGGATGTTCGAGCGTGGCGAATTCGACCGCTTCTGCCAGTGGGTGATGCTCACGCTGCCGGCCGGCATCGAGCAATCTGCCATCGAGGCGACCGTGCAAGCGGTGATCGATCACCACGACATGCTGCGGGCCCGGCTACAACCCGACCTCGAACGCCCATCGGGCTGGGCAGTGCAGGTGCAGCCGACCGGGCTATCCGCCGCCGGACTGATCCGGCGGGTGCCGGTCGATGCGGCACCGGACAGCAGCGCGTTCGCCGCGATTGCCGACGCCGAGGCACACGCGGCCGCCGAACGCCTCGATCCCGCCGCGGGAGTCATGCTCCAACTGGTCTGGTTCGACTGCGCCGGCGGGCCGGGCCGGCTGCTGGTCGTCGCACACCACCTGGTGGTGGACGGAGTGTCGTGGCGGATCCTCGTTCCCGACCTCGCTGTCGCCGGGGCCCAGGTGAGCGCGGGTCAACAGCCGCAGCTCATGCCCGTCGGTACGTCGATGCGACGCTGGGCGCACGCTCTCGAGACCGCTGCCGCGAACCTCGATGAACTCGACCGGTGGCGTTCCACACTCGCCGCCGCTGATCCGCCGATCGGGACCCGCCCGCTCGACCCGGTCGTGGACCGGCAGGCCACCGTTGCCACCGTCCGGGTGACGCTGCCGACCGTGGTGACCCGCGCTGTACTCACCACCCTGCCCCGGGCGTTCCGCGGCAGTGTGGACGATGCCCTCATCGCGGGACTTGCACTCGCGCTGACCCGGTGGCGGCGCCGCCACGGCGACGACGTCACCGACACGCTGCTCACTCTCGAAGGCCACGGGCGCGACGACACGGTTCTCCCCGGTGCCGACCTCACCCGCACTGTCGGATGGTTCACCACCACCTCCCCGGTGCGGCTCGACCTGTCCGATATCGACATCGATGACGCGTTCGCCGCCGGCGCCGCCGCGGGAGCGGTCGTCAAATCGGTCAAGGAACAACTCCGGCGGGTCCCCGGCCACGGGATCGGCTACGGGCTGCTGCGCTACCTCAACACCGATACCGCCCGCATCCTGGGCGCGCTGCCCGACCCCCAGGTGAGTTTCAACTATCTCGGCCGATTCGACACGATTCCCGACGCATTGCGCGACACCGGGTGGATGCCCGCCGGTGAGGATGCCGCCGGCGGCGCCCAGCACCCCGACGCATCCGCGGCAGCCGTGCTCGGCATCAACGCGGCCACCGAGGACACGCCGGACGGCCCTGCCCTCACCGCGACCTGGGACTACCCGGCCGGCCTGATCACCGCCGCCGAGGTCACCGACCTCGCGGAACTGTGGCGCGACGCGGTGACGGCGCTCGCGGCCCACGCGTCCCGGCCGGGCGCGGGCGGGCTGACGCCCTCCGACGTCGGACTCGTCGACCTCGACCAGGCCGCGATCGACCGGATCGAGGACCGGTACCCGGAGCTGGACGATATCTGGCCGCTCACGCCGCTGCAGGCGGGTCTGTTGTTCCACGCCCAGCTCGCCGACGGCGCCCGCGACGACTACATCGTGCAACTTCGGATGGAACTCGGTGGGCACGTCGACGCGAACCGGTTACGCCGCGCCGCACAGACTCTCATCGGACGGCATCCGAACCTGCGGACCGCGTTCGTTCAAGACGGTGCCGGTGAGCCGGTCCAGGTGGTGCACCGCCGTGTCGACGTGCCGTTCACCCGGATCGACCTCGCGGAAGGCGCCGACACCGCGGCGGTGCTCGATCAGCTCATGGCCGCCGACCGGCACTTCGACATGACCGAGGCGCCGCTGCTGCGACTGACGCTGATCAGCACGGCCCCTCAGCGGTACACGCTGCTGCTGAGCATGCATCACATTCTGATCGACGGCTGGTCCACTCCACTGCTGATCCGGGACCTACTGATCCTCTACGCCGGCGACAGCGACCCCGGTGCACTGCCCCCGGTGCGTCCCTACCGCGACTACCTGATGTGGCTGCAGGCCCAGGATCAGGATGCGGCCGAAGCGGCGTGGGCACGGACACTCGAGGGCGTCACCGAGCCGACCCTGCTGGCGCATGCGGACCGCGGCCGCCAGCACACCGCCGCCGCGCGCGAAATCCGGGTGGGGCTGAGCGAGCACCGCACCGCGGCCCTGGTCGCGGTGGCTCACCAGCAGGAGAGCACCCTCAACACCATCGTCCAAGCCGCCTGGGCGATCGTGCTCGCGAACGCGACCGCGCGCGAGGACGTCGTCTTCGGGACCACCATCTCCGGACGTCCCCCGCAGCTCCCCGGCATCGAATCGATGATCGGCCTGTTCGTCAACACCGTGCCCGTCCGGGTCCGGCTCGACTACGGCGAGAGTCTCGCTCAGCTGCTTCGGCGAATCCAGGCCGAACAAGCCGCGCTGCTCGACCACGATCACCTCGGACTCGCCCGGATCCAGCGGGTGACCGGGTTCGGCGCGATCTTCGACACCGTGACCGTCTTCGAGTCCTACCCGGTCGACACGGCCGGGTTGTCCGAGGACACCGACATCGCCGGGATGCATGTCCTCGACGTGCAGGGACGAGACGCCGCGCACTACCCGCTCGGCCTGATCGTCCATCTCGGCACCCGGCTGGAGCTGATCTTCGAATACCAGCCCGGACTGTTCTCGCCAGCCGAGATCGACGCCCTCGCCGGCCGGGTGCTGCGCGTGCTCGACGCCATCACCGATGACATCGATCTCTCACTGCTGCGTGTCCAACTGCTGTCGTCGGATGAACTGGCCACCTTCGCACCCGTTCGCGGCGGGCCCAGCGTGGCGACATCGACGTTGCCGCAGGTGTTCGCGGCCGCAGCGAGGTCCGACGCGGACGCGTTGGTCTGTGACGGTGAACGGATGTCCTACCGCGAACTCGACGAAGTCTCGAACCGGTGGGCGCGGATACTGATCGACGCCGGAGCAGGACCGGAATCGTTTGTGGCCGTGGCGTTACCGCGCTCCATCGACGCCATGATCGCCGTCTGGGCGGTCGCCAAGACCGGCGCCGCGTTCGTGCAGATCGACCCCACCCAGCCCGAAGACCGGATCAGCGGCATTCTCGCCGATGCCGGTGCCATCGCCGGGCTGACCGCCGAGACCTATCGAGATCGGCTGCCGGACACCACCACGTGGCTCAGCCTCGACAGTCCCGGATTCGCCGCGAAGGCAATGTCGTTGTCCACCAACGTGATCGACGACTCCGAGCGTACGGCCACGCTCCGGCCGGAGCATCCCGCCTACCTGATCTACACCTCGGGATCGACCGGGACTCCCAAGGGCGTCGTGGTCACCCATACCGGGATTGCGAATCTGGCCGCCGAGGCGCGGGAGCAGTTCGGCCTCACCTCGTCCTCTCGAATGCTGGCCGCGGCCTCGCCGACCTTCGACGTGTCGATCCTCGAATGGCTCAGCGCCGTCGCCGCCGGAGCCACCCTGGTGCTCGCACCGGAGCGTGTGGTCGCCGGCGCCGAACTGGCCGAGCTGATCAAGGCCGCACAGGTCACCCATGCGGCCGTCACTCCGACTGTGCTCGCATCGCTGCGCCCGGACGGACTCGATACCCTCCGCACCCTGTTCCTCGGCGGCGAGACATGCTCACCGGATCTGGCAATCCGATGGGCCCCGGACCGCACGCTGATCAACGCTTACGGGACGACCGAGACCACCATCCAGAGCTGCACCGACGTCCTCCTGACCACGACCGCCGACGGTCCGCCGCCGATCGGCGGCCCGGCCCGCGGGTTCTCCGCCGTCGTGCTCGACCGCAGACTGCGCCCGGTCCCGCCCGGAGTGGTCGGCGAACTGTATCTGTCCGGACCGGGCATCGCCCGCGGCTACCACGGGCAATCCGCACTCACGGCAGCACGATTCGTTCCCGACCCGTGGGGGCCGGCCGGGACCCGCATGTATCGCACCGGCGATCTGGTCACCTGGACCGACGACCGGAGACTGCAGTACCTGGGCCGTAGCGATCTGCAGATCAAGGTCAACGGTCATCGCATCGAACCAGGCGACATCGAAACCGCGTTGTGCAGCCATCCCGACGTCTCGCGTGCCGCCGTCGCCGTCCACACCCGGCCCGACGGTGTCGACCAGCTCACGGGCTATGTGGTGCCCGCCCTGCACACCACACCGGATGTCGCGGCGCTGACCAGGCATCTCGCTACCCGATTGCCCACCCACATGATCCCGACCGCCATCGTGACGCTCGACCGGATACCGCTCACGACCACCGGCAAACTCGATCACAACGCCCTGCCCGCACCCGACCTGCGCGGTCGGGCCCGGTTCCGGGCGCCGTCCACCCCGCTCGAGGCCACCGTGTGCGAAGCCTTCGGCCACACCCTCGGCATCGAGCGAATCGGAGTCGACGACGGCTTCTTCGCTCTCGGCGGCAACTCGCTGGCCGCCACCCAACTGGTGGCGCGGCTCGCGGAGTCCACCGGTGTCACCGTGCCGCTGCCGTGGCTGTTCACCGATCCGACGCCGCAATCGCTGGCCCGCCGCATCGAGAGTCGCCGCGACGGCCTCGCAGGGCAGGACGTCGACGGACATGATCTCGCAGGGGCGCTCGCCGTGATGCTGCCGCTGCGCGCTGCCGGAACCGATCCGCCGCTGTTCTGTATTCACCCGGCGGTCGGATTGGCTTGGGGCTTCAGCGGACTCGTGCAGTACCTCGATCCCGACCGTCCCGTCCGAGGGCTGCAATCTCCCGCGCTGTCCGACCCCACCGTCAGTTTCGACACCCTCGACGAACTCGCCGCCCGCTATGTGCAGGAGATCCGGTCCGTCCAACCGCACGGCCCCTACCATCTGCTCGGCTACTCGCTCGGCGGCACCATCGCGCACGCGATCGCGGTCCAGCTCCGCCGCGACGGCGACTCCGTCGCCACCCTGGCCATGATGGACACCCGCGTCGTCACGGCCGACAGCTCCCGGGGTCCCACCCCCTCCGTGGCGACGATGCTCGCCGAGTTCGGCGGTTTCGCCGTTCCGGACGGCGACACGGAGCTGACCGTCGAGACCGCAACCGAGTTGCTGCACCGGCAGGGCGGACTTTTCACCGAGGTGACCTCCGAGCATCTCGTGAGTCTGCAACGCGACTACACCCGGCTCATCGACCTCACCTGGAACCATCGGCCGGGACTGTTCGACGGTGATCTGATCTACTTCAGCGCCGCCGACCACCACGTCGACGGGGCCTCTCCCGCTCATGCCTGGAACGACCACATCACCGGTCGTATCACCGAGCACCGGATTCCCGTCCAGCACGAACGGATGACCGATCAGGATGCGCTCCGCGCCATCGGTTTCGTTCTCACCGAGCACTTCCGGTCCATCCACGCCGCCCCCACGGAGTCACAAACCCCAGCAAGGACAAGCCGATCATGAACACCGACCGAATCGTCGGAACACGTTCCGGCGTCGAGCCAGTCAACCTGTTCGACCTTGATGTGGCAGCCGGTAACGGCCTGCAACCTCACCTTGCCGAACTGCGCCGGTGGATGGTCGAATACCTGTGCCAATCCCACCCCGACCTGGGCCGGCCCGGCCATGTCTGCCCCTACACCAGCCACGCCATCGCACTGCGATCCCTGTGGGCCGCATTCATTCCCGGTCGTGACATCGACCGCTCGCGCATCACCGCAATAGTCGCCGACCTCTACGACCTGTTTCCCACCTTGCCACCCCGGACCGAACCCGATTCCAAACTCAAAGCCGTCATCGCGGTCTTCCCCGACCTCACCGAATACACCGACATCGACACCGTCCAGCACGACCAGAAAACCAAATTCGTCGAACAGGGCCTGATGCTCGGCCAGTTCTACCCCGGCTGCACCGTCCCGGGCCTCCACAACCCGTTCTTCCCCGCCCTGGACGCCCCCCTCCCCATGCTCGCCATCCGCTACATGGCCCCCACCGACTTCCCATTCCTCAGCTCCCGCCACGAATGGATGAACTTCTACCTCAAGATCTTCGCCCCCGCCATCCCGAAGTTCATCGCCACCGCCATGTCCGACCGACTCGTCGTAACCCCGGACGCCCCACCCGATCTCGGCTCGGATGGCCGGTAACGTCACTTTCCAACCAGCCATCTTCGATGGCGCGAGAAAGGTTCGGTTGCAACCGAATCGGGGAGAACGCACAACCCTCGCCGCAGCTTCGGACCCGTGAATGCGAGGGCGAAAGGTGAAAGATGTTGTGCACCAACGGTTAAGCGTCTCAATGCGGATCTGCCGCGCTCGCCGAACGACCCGCCGAGGCCGAGACCGTGGCAACTTGCACGCGACGCCATGTGCGCCGGCGCGACACGCAAGGTCATGGGTTCCCGGGCCGAGGTCACCCTCTCTGAGCGCGCGGTCAGCGTGGGTGCGCAACCGCTGCTGGTTCTGCCGGGACGCGGAAGTGTATGTGCCGCAGCAGTTCCCAGCGAATTACGCGACGCAACCAGTGTTGTGCGGGTTCGCCCCCTGGTTGCGCTGTTCGAAGCCCGATCGTGCACCTGAATCGCACGATCACCTGGCACGGCGTGGACCTGCGCCATCACCGACAGCAAGCCGGTGTCGGTAGGTCACCGGAAGCATGCGGCCGGTGAAGTGGGGGTTCGACGGCTTGGTGTAGAGCACGGCTGCTTGCCCCTTGGTCGTCGGCAGGAACTTGACAGTGATCGTGGGGTCGGCCGCGCTGCCGAGTGCGATGAACGCCGAGGTGCTGTAGGAGCGCAACAGGCTGATGTACGCGTCGTGCAGGACCGGGGCGACCGCGAACGGCGAGGAGCAGGCCATCACGATCAAGATCACGGGGATGAGGGTGAGCACGGGCACCACGGCCAAGGTAATCGCCGGCGGCCGCATCACGTCCAGGACGAGGAATCTCCTCCCGACACGGGTGGCCTCGGCGATGGCCCGGTACGCGAGGCCCGGCGGGAAGTGATGCAGGGACGCCACCAGTACGACCAGGTCGTAGCTACGGTCAGGTGCGTCGATGGCGGTCGCGTCGGCGACCCTGGCGGTGGCACGAGGGTGGGTGCCGAGGGGACCTGCTTCGATCGCGGCAACCGATTTCGGGTCCAGGTCGGTCACCGTCACCGTCGCGGTGTCGTGCAGGTCGAGCACTCGTGCCGCCAGCTCGCCGTGGCCGGCGCCTAATTCGAGCACCCGCGGATTGCGGAGGCCGTCGAGCCGTCCGACGACCAACTGCGCGTTGTGGTCGTGGTCGCCGAACACGTTGCCGACTCGATCGAGGAACGTAACGATCCTGCGCTTGCGCTGCTCGGGCACGTCATATCTGTCGAGGTATTCGAGCCTTCCGGTCTGTAGTCGCCGGTCGAGCCAAGACGCATCCGGACCGCCACGAGGCATCGCGGCGATCATCTCGATATCAGGTGGGTATTGAGTCATATCCCTCCGCCTCCTGCCAAATTTTAGTCCTGGTGCGCAGCCAGGGCGACCATGTGGCGGCAGTAGCGTCGGTCGGCGCTGCTCTGTTCTAATCCCTGGATCGCATGTTCGATTCGCTCCGGATCACTGTCAAGCGCGATCGAAAAGTCTTGTCTGCCTGTCGATCCGATCGCCTTGTGGCTGCTTTCCGCAACCCGAAAGCCATTCCGAAGGGGACGGGCCCTCAACTCACCCGTTGGGGCAATCCATGTGCTTCAGCGAAAGTACTCGAAGGCATCCTCGCCCGGTCGCCAACACATCCGGGCTCTGTCGACGAACCCGCATAGAGTGGCGATCTCCGGGCCGGCAAGTTCGTCGTAGGTCGGCCGCAGCGTCATCGCCCCACGCGGAAATACCACTCGCAGACCGGCTTCGAACGCTTCGGCCGTCGCGACAACTTGCTCGGAAATGAACGACCGCAGCGCGTCCCCGTAACCGACCTCGCCCTCCAGAAGTTGGGCAATTTTCCGTGTGGACCACCGGAAAGACGTCGCACGTGAGGATCGGCCCGTCCTCGGAGATGTACGAGTAGTCGAAGCACAGCTGCACGGAGTCCATGACGAACACGAACGACAACAGACGACACCCGGCCAAACGAGACAACAGCTCGTTGGGCACGCAAACCAAACCTTCTCCCTCGAGATTGGAACAAAATACCGCTGCTCGACACTGGGGACTGCTGTCAAGAGGCATCGAAAAGACTTGTACGGCTATAGATTTGGCCGCCAGCGGCCACTGTTCGCAGATGAACGCAATTTCGAAATGCATTGGCGGGCAGCGGATTCAGTGGGAGATCGTTGAAGCTCGTCCGGTCCGGGGTACGCACGGAGCCTTGCGTAACCGACCCCCAAATTGCGTCGGCGAACCGTGCCTTGATGCTCGCGATGCCCAGGTGTCGGGTGGTGATGCCGACGGAGTGCGGCGTCGCCACGTACCCGTGATTGCATCGGTTACCACCAGCCCGCGATGTCGCCGCGTATCCGCCAGTCCACCGTGATCGTGGCGTGCGCCGGAGGCACGGAACTAGACTTCGAATTTGCCAGAGGTTTTCTCTTGTTGTAGTCCGTCGAACGACCCAGGGAGACCGGCCATGGCGACGCATACGTGGGAAACCGAACAGCAGCACCGCATCGACCAGGTCTTCACCGACCAGCAGGTGCGCGATGCCATGCCGTCGGAGGAGGTCATCGCCGCCGCCGCGCGGCCCGGCCTGCGACTGGCCCAGATGGTCGACACCGTCGCGGCCGGGTATGCCGACAGGCCGGCCCTGGGCATGCGCGGTAGCGAACTCGGCACCGACGCCGCCGGGCGCCGGGTCCGTCGGCTGTTGCCGCGCTTCGACACCATGACCTACCGGGAGCTGTGGTCGCGGGTGGGCGCGCTGGCCGCCGCATGGCACCGAGACCCGCAGCATCCGGTGCGTGCCGGTGACTTCGTCGCGATCCTCGGGTTCACCAGCCCCGGCTACATCACGGTCGACTTCGCCTGCACCCGGCAGGGCGCGGTATCGGTGCCACTGCAGGTGAGCGCGACGCCCGCGCAGTGGGCGGCGATCCTCGCCGAGACCACCCCGCGGGTGCTCGCCAGCAGCCTGGAGATGCTCGACGGGGCCGTGGACGCGGTGCTCGCCGGAACCGCCGCTCCGCAGCAACTGCTGGTCTTCGACTACCACCCCGAGGACGACAGCGACCGTGCCGCCATGGAGGGCGCCCGCCACCGCCTGGCGCAGGCCGACAGTCCCATCGTGGTGGCCGAGCTGAACACCGTGCTCGACCGAGGCAGCAGCCTGTCTCCCGCCCCGTTGTTCGTGCCCGCCGCCGGCGAGAATCCGCTGTCCACGCTCATCTATACCTCCGGCAGCACCGGCACCCCGAAAGGCGCGATGTATACCGAGCAGATGCTGGCCGCGATGTGGCGTAGCCGCATCGGCACCGATAGCATTTCGCTGCCCGCGATCGAGCTCAACTACATGCCGCAGAGCCACCTGGCGGGGCGGATGCAGGTGGTCAGCACGCTGATGCGTGGTGGCACCGCGTATTTCACCGCCGGTAGCCACATGTCCACCCTGTTCGACGATTTCGCGCTGGTGCGGCCCACCGAGGTGTCCTTCGTGCCGCGGGTCTGCGATCTGGTGTTCCAGGAATTCGTCAGCGACGTGGAACAGCGCGTCGCGGACGGCGCCGACCGCACCACCGCCGAGCGTGAGGTGCGAATCGACCTGCGGGAGCGGCAGTTCGGTGGCCGCGTGCTGGCGATGAGTTGCGGGACCGCGCCGCTGTCCGCGGAGACACGGGCCTTCATCGAGTCCGTGTTCGAACTGCCGCTGCACGACGGGTACGGTTCCACCGAGGCCGGAATCATCATGCGGGACAACCACATTCGCCGACCCCAGGTGCTGGACTACAAGCTCGCCGAAGTGCCCGAACTCGGCTACCACCACGACGACCGGCCGCATCCGCGCGGCGAGTTGCTGGTGAAGACGATGACGATGTTCCCCGGGTACTACAAGCGGCCCGAGCTCAGCGCGGAGATGTTCGACGCCGATGGCTTCTACCGCACCGGCGACATCATGGCCGAGATCAGCCCCGACGAACTGGTGTACGTGGACCGGCGGAACAACGTGCTGAAGCTCTCGCAGGGCGAATTCGTCGCCGTGTCCCAGCTGGAGGCCGTATACGCGATCAGCGCGCTGGTGCGGCAGATCTACGTGTACGGCTCCAGCGAGCGCGCCTACGTGCTCGCGGTGGTGGTGCCCACCGACGAGGCGCTGCATGCGCATCCGGACGATCTGAAGGCCGCCGTCCTGCAGTCGCTGCAGAAGATCGCGCAGAATGCCGGGCTGGCCTCCTACGAGATACCGCGTGACATCATCATCGAGACGCACCCGTTCACCCGCGCCGAAGGGCTACTGTCCGGTGTCGGAAAACTGTTGCGGCCCAAGCTGAAGCAGCGCTACGGGGACCGGCTGGAGGAACTCTACCGGGAGCTGGAGCGGCAGCAGACCGACGAATTGACCGCGTTGCGAAGCGGGATCGGTGACCGGCCGGTGCCGGAGATCGTGCACCGGGCGGTGCGGGCGCTACTGGGCTGCGCCGACGCCGATATCCGGCCCGACTCGCACTTCGGCGATCTCGGCGGCGATTCGCTGTCGGCACTGTCGCTGTCGAACCTGCTGCAGGAGATCTTCGGGATACAGGTGCCCGTCGGCGTGATCGTCAGTCCCGCGGTCGACCTGCAACAGCTGGCCGGATACATCGAGGAGGAGCAGATTACCGCGGGGCGGCGCGCGACCGCGGTCTCGGTGCACGGCACCGGCGATCGGATCCGCGCCGCCGACCTGACACTGGAGAAGTTCATCGACGCCGGCACGCTCGAGGCCGCGCCCGCGCTGCCGGCGGCGGCCACGACGCCGCGGACCGTGCTGCTCACCGGCGCCAACGGATACCTGGGCCGGTTCCTGTGCCTGCGCTGGCTGGAGCGGCTGGACGCCGTCGACGGCTCCCTGATCTGCATCATCCGCGGCAAGGACGCGGACGCGGCGCACGCACGGCTGGACTCGGTGTTCGACTCGGGCGATCCGGCGCTGTTGCGGCACTACCAGGAGCTGTCCGAACGCCGGCTGCAGGTGCTACCCGGCGACATCGGCTACCCGAATCTCGGTCTGACGGAACAGGATTGGCAGCGGCTGGCCGAAACCGCCGACATGGTAGTGCATCCCGCCGCGCTGGTGAACCACGTGCTGCCCTACGACCAGCTGTTCGGCCCCAACGTCGTCGGCACCGCGGAGGTGATCCGGCTGGCCCTGACCGGCACGCGCAAGCCGGTCACGTACCTGTCCTCGGTGGCGGTGGCCGGCCAGGTGCCGCCCGGGAGGTTCACCGAGGACGGCGACATCCGCGAGATGAGCCCGGAACGGATACTCGACAACAGCTACGCCAACGGCTACGGCAACAGCAAATGGGCCGGCGAGGTGTTACTACGGGACGCGCAGGAGCGGTTCGGGCTGCCGGTGGCGGTGTTCCGCTCCGACATGATCCTCGCGCACAGCTATTACGCCGGGCAGCTCAACGTGACCGACATGTTCACCCGGCTGCTGCTCAGCATCCTGGTGACCGGCATGGCGCCGAAGTCGTTCTACCGCACCGACTCCGGCGGCCATCGGCAGCGGGCGCACTACGACGGCCTGCCCGCCGACTTCACCGCCGACGCGATCGTCACCCTCGGCGGCCGCGCCACCAGCGGATATCAGAGCTTCGATGTGCTGAACCCCTATGACGACGGCATCTCCCTGGACCAGTTCGTCGACTGGCTCATCGACGAGGGCCACCCGGTCCAGCGCTTCGACGACTACGGCGAATGGCTGTCCCGCTTCGAGAGCGCCCTGCTGGCCCTACCCCAGCAGCAACGCCAGCAATCCGTCCTCCCGCTGCTGGACGCCTACCGCACTCCCGCCGAACCCACCCGAGGCTCCGTCCTCCCCGCCGGCCTCTTCCGTGTCGCCGTGCAGCAGGCCAATCTCGGCCCCGACGCCGACATCCCCCACCTTTCCCCCGCGCTTGTCCACAAGTACGTCGACGACCTGCACCTGCTGAAGCTCCTCTGACTTCGACCGGTCCGGGTCCAACCCCGGGCGGCGAAACCCCCGAATTTTCACGATCCCTTCCGGAGGCGGGTGGGCCCAGCAGCATGCTTGCGGGCCCATCCGGCCCCCTTTCCTTCCCGCCGCGCACAAGGGCACACCGCGGTTCGGTTTCGATATCGTCGGGAACCCACCGCGGTACATCCGCTCGCCGAGCGAGTGCGCGGCCTTCGATACCGCCGATCTAGTCCCAATCGAAGAATTCGAACGGCAGTAGATGGTGGAACCATCCCGGAGGGATTCCCCAGCCCGGAGGGAAGAACCCCCAGCCTGGCGGGAAGAAGTGCTTACTCTCCCAGCCGTGGTCCCAGTGCTGATCGACAGGGGTGGGGGTGTGGTTGGTGACCACATCGGCCTGGGCCGGCACGGTCACGGCGGTGACCGGAGCCACCGCGATCGCACCGGCGAGGACGGCCCGAGCCACCGTTTGCCTGGTCATTGCGAACATTGCTGATCCTTCTGGTGGTCCATTCAACTCGATCGCCCCATGGCTATCCCCGCGCAACGTGCGTGGAAGATTACTCGGTCAACTGCTATCGATCAGCGGTGGAAATAAGGGCCGATACATCCGCGGCACGGCGAATAGCTCAGGCATCGCCATAACGATAACCCCGGCAGATTCTTCCGAGCAATTGATCGCCGACTTTATCTGGGGTGCCCGTAGCAATTGGCGAGAATCCAACGAAGTTCGGGAATATCCCCTGGTAGAGGCGATCTAGCGGGTCGCGCCTCCATGGTTCTCAGCCAGCGCAATATCGTGCAGTCAGAGGCTCTCCGTCACCACCGGAAGTGAGTCAGGCCCTTTGTTTGTACAGTCCCGGGCCGGCCAGCGGCGCGAGATATACGGTGGCCGCCCGCGCGACCGGTTTCAGGCGCGGTCGACCCAGATCAGCGCCGGAGAATTGGATCCGGCGAGCCGGTCGAGCATGCGTGAGCAGAGCACACTCCGGATTTCGGCGGGATCGTGACCGCCGAGGGCTATGACGCCGGCGATATCGGTATAGGAGCCGGCTGGTCGTCACAGCCGAACGACTGGTTCAGGGCTATCCGCTACGCGCGGCGCACAGCCTGGTGTTGCCGTCGAGATGGTCGGTGCCGATCCTGGCCCGGGCGGGCACGGGTTCGCGTCGGCGTTCAAGGTGACACCAGCGCCGAAGTGGGATCGAGCACGATCTTCACCGCGCCATCGGACTTGTGCTGGAACATCTGGTAGGCGTCGGCCGCGGCGCTCAGCGGAAGCCGATGCGTAGCGAAGTTTTCGACTCCGAGCGGATCGTCGTCATCGAGCAACGGCAGCAGGTCCGGTACCCAGCGTCGGACATTGGCCTGGCCCATGCGCAACTGGATCTGCTTGTCGAACAAGATCCGCATCGGAATCGGGTCGACCATGCCGCCGTACACACCGGACAGCGAGATAGTCCCGCCTCGCCGGACCACATCGATCGCGGTCTGCAATGCCGCCAGCCGATCGATGCCGGCGGTGTCGATCACCTTCTGCGCCAGTGAATCCGGCAGGAACGCTGCTGAACGTTGTGCCAGCTCCGTCAGCGGCGACCCGTGTGCTTCCATACCGACCGCGTCGATCACCGAGTCAGTGCCGCGGCCGTCGGTGAGGTCACGGATGATCGCGCCGACCGATCGATCCGCGGTCGAGAGATCGATGCATTCGATGCCGCGCTCCGATACCCGGCGTAACCGTTCGGGCACACGGTCGACTCCGATCACCCGGTACCCCCGGTGCGAGGCGATCCGGCAGGCCATGTCACCTATGGGACCCAGCCCCAGCACGGTGACGGAGCCGCCGTCGGGCACTGCGGCGTATTCCACCGCCTGCCACGCCGTCGGCAGCACATCCGACATATACAGATAGCGGGAGTCGTCGGGGTCGGGCGACACCGTGATGTGGGTGGCCTCGGCATGCGGTACCCGCAGATACTCGGCCTGCCCGCCGGGAACCCGGCCGTAGAGCTTCGAATAGCCGAACAGCGCCGCACCGCAACCATATTCACGAACCTGCGTGGTCTCACACTGTGTGAACAGACCCTGGTCACACATGAAGCAGTGACCACAGCTGATCTGGAAAGGAATCACCACCCGATCCCCAGCGGCCAGATTCGTGACCGCCGAGCCGACCTCTTCCACGATGCCGATCGATTCGTGCCCGAGAACATCGCCGGCACTCATGTAGCTGCCGAGTACCTCGTACAGGTGCAGATCCGAGCCGCAGATACCGGTCGACGTCACCCGGATGACGGCGTCGGTCGGCTCCTCGATACGCGGATCGGGCACGTTCTCGACCGATATCTTGCGAAATCCCTGCCATGTCACGGCTTTCATCCGTCCTCCTCGATCCGGCTCCGCACATCGCGTGCTCCGTCGATCCCACCGGCGCCGAAACAACCGGCCTGACTTGGCTCGCGTACCCGGAGTCCATCCGGTTATTCACCTGACTGCCGATCCACCGCACGCAGGCGATGAACTGCCCCGCGGGGTCGGGTGATGTGCGCCGATCCGGTGTTCGCCGATCCGGGCAGTCGGAGGCGTTCGGCCAACGGCGTCGCATCTCGATGGCGCGGTCAGCGAGAGCGAATACGCCCGTTGGCATAACGGCCCGGGTGCCGTCTTGTGCGTGTGCCGCGTTAGGGATTCATGCATGTGGGTAAGCGGCAGACAGGAGGTAGTGGAGATAGCCATATTGTTTCTGGTTCTGCTGCCGGCCTATTGAATCTATTGAAGGAGACGATGCAGCTATGTCCAGCGAACATCCACCTGAAGAGCCCCAATCGGAACCCGGAGTCAAAGGCTCGCGAGACACCGGGTCGGATACGCCGGGTGGCGGATCGGCAGATCGCCCGGCTGGCACAATCGACGAAGAAGAAGTCACTTCAACACGCGACCACAACCCGACGGAAGAAAACGTCGGCTCGACCGGGACCCTTCCTCCAGAAGATGCGGAACCGGCCGTACCGCCCTACGAAGGGCGCCGAACAAGCACCGAAGAGGGGAATTGACAGCGCTCCTATCCGGGTGCATCCATCGTGGATTCGCGGAACTGGCCGGGTCTCATTCGTTTTCGGCCTCGGCATCGTTGGCGTGGCGCTCGCATCGGCGCGGCTGATTACGGGTTCGCACGGCGGGCGGACCAAACGCAGGGAACCTGCAAACCAACTGATCCGGAAGGGCATTGACGGGCGGGTTGCTCGTCAACCACGAGGCCGCGGTCGGACCGACCAACCCCGTCGGCGGTTATGACGGCGGATCCCCAGCCGGTCGCTACGGTGATGGGCGACGCGCTGCACGGGTAGCCGATCCACAGCTACATTCCGCCGCCGAGGAGTGCGCCGATGCCGAAACATACCCGTCAGAGGCTGCATCACGGCGGTCCGGTGAGCGGTATCGACGGCTTGGGCCACCGTCGTGAGCCAGACGCTGATCCGGCCGCCTTGCACACGAGAGGACTGGTGCGGTGATGGCTGAGATCGGTGTCCTCGTGCAACGCCTATCCGCCGCCGCGGCCCGCTCGGACTGCACGGTGGCGATCGCGGAGTCGTTGACCTGTGGCAAGTTGTCGTCGACGTTGGGCGCGGCACCGGAGTCCGCGCGCTGGTTGCGCGGCGCGGTCGTGGCCTACAGCACACAGGTCAAACGTCAGCTGCTCGGAGTTCCCGAGGTGCCTGCCGTCTCGCAGACCGCTGCACGTGCGATGGCCGGAGCGGTGCGGACGCTGCTCGGAGCCGACGTCGCTGTGGCGGTGACCGGTGTCGGCGGTCCCGGCGCTCAGGACGGCGAACCGGCAGGGTCGGTGTGGCTGGCGATCGATACCGGCACCGGGCAGTGGGCCCGCCATGAGCAATTCGGCGGGGAGCCCGCCGCGGTGCTGGAGGCCACCGTCGCGGTCGCGCTCGCCATGCTGCTCGACGCAGTGGAAAAGCGCACGCTCTCATCCTGAACGGTGCGATCTTGCCGGCACGTCGCGCGAGGCGGGCAAACGTGGCAGATATGCGGCGCGGGATGCGGGGTCTGGAATCGCTCGAGCTGTCGCGGGCGCCCGTTTTGTCGGTGAAGTCGCGGGTAGGTCCGAGTTGACCTGTACCTCGACCCGGAGGAGTAAACCCCCATGTCCGAGCCTCACAAGAGTGGAACTCAAGAAGGCTTCGAAGGTGCCGTGGAAGGTGTCAAAGGCAAAGCCAAGGAAATCGCGGGGATCGTTACCGTTCACGAGGACCTGCGTGAGGAAGGCCGCGCCCAGCAGGACAAGGCGGATTCGCAGCGCGAGGCCGCCAAGAAGGAGGCTCAGGCCGAGAAGGAACGCGCGACAGCAGAAGTCGATGAGCAGCGCCAGCGATCACATCAGAACCGATGAGGCCGCGATGGCCGACCACACCGGCACCGACGTGATCGATCTGCTGCGTGCAGCTCAAGCCGACATCGCACGAACCCTGAACCACCAAGCAGCCGGCGAGACCATCCAAGCGATCTCCAAGGAGGACGGCGCCTGCAAGGTCGCCGGCGGTGCGTGGTCGCTGGTACACCGGCAGCTTCGAGGCGATCTTCGGCGCCAAGAGGGGCGCTGGCCGATGTACACCGTCGCCGGCTTGCTCGTGGGCAACGGCCTGGTGCAATGCCCGGCCAGCCATACCCCCGAGGGCGTGCATCATGCTCGGCTGCTGGGTCTGACGACCGCGTCGTGGCTGCTGGCCATCGACCTGGTCTAGCGCCACAGGGCCGGATCGCGAAAACCTACCTCCTCGATGCCGCGATGGAGACAGGCTGGATCCTGACCTGGCTGCGACAGCCGCCACCCCGGTCACGGGAGCGGGGCGGCTATAGCCGACGGTTTCTTCTCACGCCAGCACGGACACCGCGACGATGACGAACACGATCACCAGCACGGCCACGACCGCGATGACAGCGATCCCGGTGGGCGGGAAGTGGTTCCGGGTGCGTGGCTCGGGCGCGGACAACCCCGATGTTTGCGGTGTCTCCGGTGGTGTCGATCCCGGTGCCACACCACCACCGGGCTCGAGGTCGGGGATACGGGCGGGGTCAGGGTCCATCGACATGACGGCACCTCCGATTTCGGAAGTAGTCCGCGCGCGAGCAGCGTGCGCGGCAAGGGTCGGTAAAAGCGGTACGTCCCGGGTATGCCCTGATCGTGGACGAGAAAACGCAGCTCCTTCACCCCGGTCAGAAGACCCCGGTCAGCGGCATCTACGAATGCGCCTGCGGTCGGGGACACCGGTTCAGCACCGATGTCGAGGGCCACCGCCTACCGCCGTTGCCACCCGATTGCCGAAGCCGGGGCCGGCGTCTGGCACAGGCAACCCACCACGTCCCTCACCACAGCTGATCACAGCACGCACCATCGGCATCGACACGGTGGCGCTACAGCCACAACTCGGTATCCGGGGAACACCGGTCGGCGCGACCCGACAAACGCTGCGCGAAGCTTTCGGCCCACACAGCCGACTCCGATTCCTCGGGACGCACGGATGCACGCCGCCCCGTTCTCGGGCCACCGGCAGCGGCCTCCCGCTTCGCGCCGCCGGGCCGTGCCTGCAGCGCCAGCAACCGCACTCCCCAGCAGACATAGGCCTCCACGCTCATCCCCGCACACTCGGCCGCATCGTCGAGCGCCAGCCAGTCGTCCTCGCCCACCCTCACCACGATGTCCCTGCTCGCCATCGAGCCAACGGTAGACCCGTCGAGGATACGACCACCAGCACAAACGGTCCCGCACGGCGTGTCCAGACCCCAGCCAGGCCCGGGCGCGACCATGATGTCGGTCATGACCGATTCCGACAGCGTGACACGGTCAGCCTCCACCTGGCCGCCCACACCGCCCGAGCATGAGACCGGCACCCGTCATCAGCACGCGGCCTGGCAGCTCGCCGGCCACGAAGTCGACCTCTACTCCGAACGCGAACTCCAACAAGTCCTGTTCGAGGAACTCGCCCTGCCCGCCACCCCCGACCACACCACCGACACCCCGTCCCTGGCAGCACTACGGCGACAACACCCCCACCCATTCCTCGACCACCTGCTGGCCTACCGTGCCGAACGCGCCGCCGCCGGAGACCTCGGCTGACCAGACCGCCACCGACTCTCTGCCCGCAGACCGGTCGCCAGCCCCTGCTCACCGCTCTCGGCGGTGCGTGCTGCGGCGCGTCCATCCGTCATGGACCGGGCGACCGGCTCGATCGCTGTGCCAGCGGCTGTTGTCGTCCGGCGCCGCCAACAACACGCGAACGCCGCCATACACCGCCCGCCACCGACGCACGAGCGAAGCCTTCCTGGATTCGATCCCCATAACCAACCATCGCGATCAGATGGACAAGGGTCTCGCCCCAGCGTCGCGGAAGTGCACGTGGGGCGCGACCCTCGTATCGGCTCGGACACTCGGGTCGCGTGCTGCGCCGACACCTCAGCACACACCCAACAGGCCACTGGCATAACCGGTCGGTGCCCGATCGTGGCCGACCAATGGCGAACTTGTTACCGACTCCGCCCACCCACCATGGCTGGGCGCATGCCCTCGATGGCTTGCATGCCAACGCTTCCGAGGCTCAACACACATCGGGCTCACGCGATCGTCGACGCCGAGATCGACACGACACAGAGCCGGCCTGCTCACGCGCCGGTCGACGCCGCGACCGACCGCGGATCCCGGTTCCAGCAGGAGGTCGCCTCGGGAACACCCACCGCGGTCGAGGCATCCTCTGGTCTCAGCGCGGCCCGTGCCGCCAACCATCCAGATCCGATTCGCTCGACCTGCACCTGAGCCTTCCTAGACAGATCCAGTGCTACGTCTGCCAGGGCCGCCGCTCGAGACGTGACACCTTCGAGACCACAGGCTTCCAGGACGGATTGCCCGATTGTTAGCGAGGGGTGTAATCGGGTAAGCGGTCGGCAGGAGGTGGCAAAAGAATGGTTATTGCACTGCTTGTGCTCCTGCTCGCATTGCTTCTGTTCGCAGCAGGTTTCGCGATGAAGGCTTTGTGGTGGGTTGCGGTCGCCGTCCTGGTGCTCTGGATCTTCGGGTTCGTCTTCCCCAGCGCCGATGACGTCGAAGCCCACAGACACTGGTACCGATGGTGAGGACGAGGTGAGCGCACGTGGGCTATTCGCGGCCTATCCCCGCCCAGTTACGTTGTAGCGCAGACAATCTGGGTAAGGCGGCGTTCGATGCACGCCCAGGTTCGCGGCGTCAGAGGATGGGCCGTCCGCCGGTCACGGCCAAACGGGCGCCGGAGATGTAGCTTCCGTCGTCGCTGGCCAGCAGGACGTAGGCGGGAGCGAGTTCGGCCGGCTGGCCGGCACGTCCCAGCGGTGTGTCATCGCCGAATCCGGCGACCTTCTCCGGCGGCATGGTGGAGGGGATCAGTGGCGTCCAGATCGGCCCCGGGGCAACGCTGTTGACGCGGATGCCGCGCGGTCCGAGCAGCTGGGCCAGGCTGGCGGAGAGATTGGCGATGGCCGCTTTGGTCGCGGCGTACGGGGCAAGAGTAGGCGAAGGCATATCGGAGTTGACCGAAGAGCTGCCGATGACCGAGGCGCCCGCACTCATGTGCGGCAAGGCTGCTTTCACCAGCGTGAAGTAGGCGCCGACGTTGAGCTTGAAGGTGTAGTCGAACTCCTCGTCGCTGATCTCTTCCAAGTCGGTGTGGGTCATCTGGAAGGCGGCGTTGCTGACGAGGATGTCGATACGTCCGAATTCCCTTGCCGCACTGTCGATCACGGTGTGGCAGGCCTGGGGCTGGGACAGGTCACCCGGCACGAGCACAGCGCGCCGGCCGGCGTCTTCGACCAGCTTACGCACCTGTTCGGCGTCCTCGTGCTCGTCGAGGTAGGACAAGACCACATCGGCGCCCTCACGAGCGAAGGCGATGGCCACCGCCCGCCCGATACCGCTGTCGGCACCAGTGATCACCGCGACCTTGCCGGTCAGCTTGCCCGAACCCCGGTAGGTCCGCTCACCGCAATCCGGTGCCGGACGCATCTGCTGCTGAGAGCCTGGCGGCGACTGCTGTTGCTCGATGAAACCCATGACGATCCGGTCCCTTCCTCGACGACACACGCATCTGCGCCCTACCCCGGCAATCGGTCAGCGAAACAGCGTGCAGCCCAGGCACTGCGGAAGCATTCCGCGGAGGTTCGGCGGTTCATGTGATCAGATCGCGCCTGACGATGTTCTCCGCTTCTCATGCCGTAAACCGACGCACCCAAGCTGTCAGGAGGCCATCCGGCGCGCGACCGCGATCACCGGCGCGCGCCGGGGCGAAGCAATGTCAGATCGGTAAGAAGTTTCAGTTACCGGGTCTGGGGACGTCTCCGCGCCAGGCACCGGTCTCGTGCGGCTGGTTTTCGATGAATTCCTTGAATCGGCGCAAGTCTCCTTTGACTCGGTGGTCGAGCAGGCCGGTTTTGTCGCCGACGTTTTCGATGAATCCTTCAGGGTCGAGGTCCATCTGGGTGATGATGCGGGTGGTGCGGTCGTCGATGCGGTGGAAGGTGACCACGCCGGCATGGCAAGGGCCGCTGTCGGAGTGCCACGCGATGCGCTCGTCGGGGTGTTGTTCGGTGATGGTCGCGTCGAATTCTCGTTCCACCGGGCCGAATTTCACCTTCCAGTGGGTGTGGGTGGCGTCGAGTTGATCGATGCGTTCCACACCGTCCATGAACTGGGGAAACGATTCGAATTGTGTCCACTGGTTGTAGGCGGTGTGCAGCGGTACGTGCACATCGGCCGACGCGGTAACGGTGCTCATGGGACCTCCTCGCTCGGGTGCTTCCAATCCCTGCCTACCCGGCGCATTCGAACGAAAACATGCGGATCGACTGACCGAGCCGTTCGCTCGTCACCATGAGCGCGGCCAGCTGGACGGAGGTCGTGGCGCGGTGCATTCCTTCCCCTGCAGACACGCGGTCTGGCACAGCCGATCCCGTGAGACGAGTTCGCCACGTCGGGCCAGGCGTGGCGAACCCGGGGGTGCGCGAGGACACTGAAGACGTACCGCCGAATTCGTATCCAGGAGCAATGTGATGGCAGCCGACAGACCTTTCGGGATCGATCCAGAAGAATTCGAGCGCGCGTTACGGGAGGTGGGGATCGAATTCCGCGACCTGCTCGGAAAGGCCGGCGAGTACATCGATCGCACAGGTGTGAATACGCTGGCGTCGCTGCTCGGTCAGTTCGGTCAGCCGGAGCGGACGCGGCCACCGCAGCCGGAGGGCGAGACCACCGGCGAGACCGGCAGCGGAGTGTGGGTCATCTACAGCATCGACGACGCCGGCGAGGCCAGGGTCGAGCAGGTTTTTCCGAGTGAGCTCGAGGCCTTGCGTGCGCATCGCGACAACACCGATGAACGCCGTCGCGTGCGGTTCCTGCCCTACGGCGTCCCCGCAACCGCCTTGGACACGCCCTGACCCAGGCTGCGGCCGCTCGCCTCTCGGGCTGATCCGATCTCGCCATCGGGCACCGCCGAGTGGATGGCTACCGACGACAGAACTCGGAAGGCAGCCTCGACCGGACCTCCTGAGGCCCGGGCGATACACCACAATCGGAGACAGCCGAATACGCGACTTCACCGGTCCGGAACCACGCAATACCGACGAATGACCTTGGCACGTCTCCTGATTCGGAACTGAACGAACAGGCCGAGGATCGCACGGATGTGTTCGCACGGTTGCGTCGCGGTAGTGTCGCACCGCTTCATGCACGCCATGACTGTTTAGAGTCGCTCGCTATGAAATGGAATCGGCGTAAGCGGGTGGCCATGGGCGGTGCTTCGGTGACCGGGGTCAGCGAGGCCGCGCGGCGGGACCCGGAGGGTTCGACCACATGCAGCGGATTCGCCGAACGGGCCCTGGCGACGCCGGCGGTCCCGGCGTGGATCCACTGGGTCCATGACCGCAACCCCGAGATCGCTCGGTTCTACTTTCAGCTGCACTATCCCCTCGACGACGGTTACGGCGATGAGGAGCGGATCCTCAAGCGGGCACATCAGGCCGAGCAAGCCGCACGGTGCGTGGAACGAGCCCGCCGCTTCCACACCGACAGGCCCGTGCTGAGTGCCTATTTCCCCGAGCTGCCCGACGACGAGGACTTCCACGCCGCCTGCGACGCAGGGCGCGAATGGGACGGGCACTGGTACTCCCGCGACCCGCTGCAAGCCTGGCCCGAGGTCCACGGCCTCCGATAGACGCTCCGGGCCTCGGTACCGGCGGTCGAGGTCCTCGCCATCCGGGCATCGACCTGCCGGGGTTCCCCCGCAGATCGGCCGGGTGGCCTGAACTGCGGAAAGAGTCAGGTCGTGAGCAGGCGGTTGAAGAACGATCGGTAGCGACGCAGGGCCATACGCAGATCCTCGGTGTCCGCCTGCTCACCGCGATTCCATTGCCCTTCGAGCTCTTGTTTGTGTTCGGCGAACGTCGTGGCCAGCGTCTGCATGACGTTTGCGACCAGAGTGTCGGCCGCGTGCACAGCGTCACGGGGGTCGTCGACGAACTTGTTCTGGATCTCCTGCCACCGCACGCGGAAGCCTTCCTCGTCCTCCGTCGTGAGGAGCTGTGGAGCTTCCTCCTCGGTCGGCGCGTCGGTCGGCCCGGCTGTCTCCGCTGCCTGGGATTCGGGTTCAGCGGAGCCACTCGTCGGGGTGCTCTCGCCCGGGAAGGCGGGGGCCTCGGACTGCGGTTCGGACGCTTCGTCTGTCGCCCGGCCGCGGGGCTGGGCAAGGTCTTCGGTGGACAGACCGTCCTCGGTCGAGTCCGATACGTGGTCGCGTTGCATGTCTCCTCCGTCTCTGATTGCCTTGGCATGCCGGGGATCTGGGCCGCTCAAGCCCGGGCGTGACGGGCTTGGCCGCCGTCCGAGAGCAGCTCGTCGAACAGAGCTCGGTAATGCACCATGGCACCCCGCAGCTGCTCGGTGGTCGCCTTGTGTCGGGTACTGAGCGCCTCGATGTCGTGGGCGGCCCGGTAGTGCTCGAGCGTGCGGCCGTGCTCCACCGAGAGGTCCTCGAGCTGTTGCTCGAAGCCCTCGGTCGGGTAGCCGCATTCGCGCATCAGGGACGTCACCAGGCGGTCCGCGTCATGCACGGCATCCTCCGGCCGGTCCACGAATTCCCCTTGCACGTTCGTCCAGTCCCGGCTGTACCGATCACGGACGCTGCTCTGCAGCGGCCGGATATCCAGCGAGTCATGGCGTTTCTCGCGCGTCCTGAGCTCGCGCTCGCCGGCCAATCGGCTGTCGGCGCCCTCGACGGTCCGTTCGTACTCCGGGCCGAAGCGTTCTCGAAGGTGACGACGGCGGACGAGAAGCAAAGCTGCTGCCGCGATCAGGATCGCCACCACGACCAGGGGGACGACGATCGCGAGAAGGGTCCCTAGTGACATCGTGCCCAACCCCTTCACATTTGCCGGAATCTGCCCTATGGCTTTTGCCCATGTGTTGCCGTTGAAACGTCGTAGTGGGTTGACTTTTACGGAGTGATTGCTATGTCGAGAACCGTCGGTTGCATCGGGCGGAGGGCGTGCCGATCAAGGAAGGCGCTCGCCGCGCTCATGTTCCGACCGGACAGATCCAGGACCACGCACCTGGGCGCGGACGTCGTGAACGCGCTGGCCGCCGAGCATGAACCCCCGCTATATCGGAGGTGAGCCGAGCGCAACGACGGTCAGGGTCTGCGGTGTCTCACGTCCTCGTGCTTCGCTTGCCGCACGCCGGACTCGGTCGCGCGGCATGAGGCAGGAGTTCTGACCGGATCTACCGGGCCGGGCGGTCGCACGCGTGGCACGTGCGGTACACCCGGTCACCAAGCTTCACCAAATTCGCCGGGCGTGTCAGCCCACGGCTCGTGTGTTCGGACTGCGAGCATGGACAGCCATGTCCATGGGGAAAGGGAAGAAGGCAGGCAAGAAGGCGACACGCTGGCGTGTCCGGCGATCCACGCCAGGTGCCCGACCGACCACGTCGGAATCGCAAGCCGAGTTCGCCACGGCACTGCAAGCCGAGATCTGGCACCGCCTCTACCCACCAGCCAGCGTCACGCAGGCCCTGGGCACCGAATACGGCCATCCGGTGCCCGAAGCCGACATGCGGACGTTTGCGGGATTGGACATTCTGCTGCGCGCCCGCGGCTGGAGCTTCATCCGGGAACACTCCGGCCCGCAACAACTCACCTTCGGCTACCCACCCTCCGAAGTCGGCCTCGCCAACCTGAGCCGAGGGTTGGAACCCGCCACCACGATCGTGGTCGTCTTGGACCGCTTCCATCCGAGCGACGCCGTCTCCAACTGCCAGGTCGAAATCCTGCTCGTCGGCACCAGGCATGGGCACCCCCAGCTCACCAGCCTGGCCGATCTCACCCGCTATCTCGGTGTCATCGAATCCCATCGGCCCGCAGACCCGACCCCGCTGCCGTTCCTCCCGATCGGCCACGCCCACGCCGGAGAGCGTGTGGACCGGACGGCAGAGATCGCGCACAGCCACAGCGCTGCCACCGGCCACAGCGACGATCACGCCAGCAGCCACCAGGAATCGGAACTACTCGACCCGGACAGCATCCCGTCGCCGCCACCTACCTCCACTGCCCGTCGTGCCACATCGAGGGTGTCCTGGGCCCGGATCGCCCAACCGCAACCAGCGGCCGGCTGCGGCAGCGACGACGACTGGTGTGCGGCCTGCTTGAGCACTGCCCGAGTCTCACCAACGACAGACGGGTAGTAACCGAACTCGGAGCGGATTGCACTATCGCTGCTGGTCAAACCTAGATTCATTGCTTCCTGGTCGTTGCTACCGAACCCTGATCACGCCTGATCCAGGAAATCCGTGTGGCGCATCGAACTTCTGGCGGGTCGTTGTCTTGGTGTCGATAGGTCAGCTCTGTTGCGGAGTGAGTGATCGTGCCAGCTGTTCCAACATCGGGTTCAGGCGCGGTCCGAGTGTGGCGATGCCCATTGCGGCGGTGACCCCGGCCCAGGCGAGCGGGCCGAGCGGGGTGCAGCCGAAGAACTGGCTGACCAGCGGTGTCTCGATCAGGGCGGCCAGGACAGTGGCCGAGCCGATGACCGTGATCAGGACGAGCGGGCTGCGTCGTCGTCCGGTCGCGGTCTGGATGAGCTGAGCACCGACGACCCCGCACAGGGCCATCGTGCTGGTTCGACGCGCAGAGCCCGGGGTGAGGGTGCCGATCAGCCAGGCCGTCGTGGCGGCGAGCGTCGTGGTGATCCCGCGGCGGCGGATCTGACGGGTCAAGGGGTCGCCGAGTTCCGCGATGCCGACGCGGCCGCTGTCGACGGTAACTTCGTCCTGGTCTGTCTCATCTCTCGGGGTGACCGAGAGCGCCATCGCCGGGAACATGTCGGTCAGCAGGTTGACCAGCAGAATCTGGCGGGTGGACAACGGCGACGCGCCGGAGAGCAGTGTGCCGAGCACGGAGAAGCCGATCTCGCCGGCATTGCCGCCGATCAGCACACTGATCGCGTCCGCGACGCTGCGCCACAGCGCCCGCCCTTCGGCGACGGCATCGACCAGCACGGTCAGCTCATCGCTGGTGATCACCAGGTCGGCCGCGTTCCGCGCCGCCGCAGAGCCGTGGACGGCGACGCCGATACCGATGTCGGCGGTGCGGATGGCGGCGGCGTCGTTGGCGCCGTCGCCGACCATGGCCACCACGCGCCCGGCTTCCCGGAGTCCCTCGATCACGTGGAGCTTCTGCTCGGGTGCGACGCGGGCCACCACGTCGCTGTTTCGCAGCAGTCGCGCCCGGCCGGCCCGGTCCTGGGCAGCCAGCTCATCGCCGGTGACCACCGTGACATCGTCTGGCCAGCCGAGCTGGACCGCGACCGCGCGGGCGGTCTGCGGGTGGTCGCCGGTCAGCATGACGGGCCGGATGCCCGCCCGGCGCAGATCGGTCACCAGCGGTGCGGAGCTGCGGCGCGGGGTGTCGGCCAGGGCGAGGAAGCCCAGCAGGTCCAGGTCGGCCAGTGGTTGTGCGAGCACATCGGCGGCCTCGTTACCGCGCGCCAGCCGTCGGCCGGCCACGGCCAGCACCCGCAGGCCGCTGCTGGCCAGGGATTGCGCTTTCGTGTCGTCGGCAGTGTCTTCACAGGCGGGCAGGATGACTTCCGGCGCGCCTTTCGCCAGCAGTATCCGGGCGCCCGTCACATCGACCGCGACGGCGGCGGCGTACCCGCGGCTGGCTTCGAAGGGCTGGACCTCCACGGGCGTCCAAGGTGATCCGGGCGGGGTCGCGGCGATGATCGCCTCGTCGGTGGCGTGGGCGTGGATGCCCGCCTCGTGGTCGGGGGTGCGGCAGGACAGCGCGGCGGCGTGGAGCAGCATGGCCGCGTCGGTGGAGTCGGCTGGGTGCTCGATCCCGTCCGGGGTGGCCAGGCGCACCACGTGCAGGCGGTTCTCGGTGAGCGTGCCGGTCTTGTCGAAACAGATGGTGTCCATCCGGCCGAGCGCCTCCAGGGCGCGCGGGGTGCGGACCAGGATGCCGATACGGCTGAGGCGTCGGGCCGCGGCCAGTTGCGCGACGGTCGCGACCAGCGGCAGGCCCTCCGGGACGGCAGCCACCGCGACTGCCAGCCCACCCCGGACGGCTTCGCGAATCGGCCGACCGCGCAGCAGCGACAAGCCGGTCACGGCTGCACCGCCGAGCAAGGTGAACGGAAGTACGGCGCTGGTCAGCTTGTGCAGGCGGGCCTGCACGCCGGGTGCCGGCGGGGTGCGGGAAGCCAGATGCTCGGCCCGGCCGGTCTCGGTCTGATCGCCGATTCCCACCACGACGGCGCGGCCGTGGCCGGCGACCACCGTGGTGCCCTGGTACGTCATGCAGTGGCGGTCGGCTACCGGTACCTGGGGTGTGGCGTCCACCTGCTTGGGGGTCGGCAGCGACTCCCCGGTCAGCGAGGACTCGTCGACCTCCAGATCGTCGGCCGCCAGCAGTCGGGCATCGGCCGGTACCACGTCGCCGGTGTAGAGTTCGATCACCTCACCGGGGGTCAGCTTTTCCGCTTCGATCGTGCGGGTTTCGCCCTGGCCGAAGTCAGCCACTCTGCGGGCTTTCCGACGCTGCTCCCGCTTCAACCCGGACAGCGCCCGCTCGGCCCGGAACCGCTGCACCCCGCCGATCAGGGCGGTTACACCCAACGCGCCGAGCACCATCAGCGCGTCCACAGTGGACCCCAACAGTGCCGAGGCCGTCGCGCCGACCAGGAGCAACGGCGTGAGCGGATCGTGCAGTTCAGAGCGGATCGCGCTGATCAGGCCGATGGTCAGGCGCGCCGGGGTGAACACGGGCAGGCGCGCGATCCGGCGGACGAAATTGCGTGCATCAACCAGCGCGGCAGGCTCAGTGGCACGGACGACTCGCAACCGGGCCAGCGCCTCCTGGGGCTGCAGAGAGTGCCACGGGATCCGCGGCGGCGGGTGTGGTGCGCGGTCGGTACTGACCTGGACCGCGGCGCGCCAGCCCGAGACGAGAGCGGCGGCGGCCGCGGCATTCACCGGAGAGAGCCGAACACCGAGCGGGAAGGTGAGGCGTTTGGAACGGGCTCCCCGGGTCACCACCATCAGCCCGGCGAGCGCCGCGCCCGCCTCGGCGAAGATCCTGGCGTGGTTCGCGACTCTGCGCGCGGCGGGGATCGCCGCCAGAATCCGCCACGCCCCGGTGAGGCCGTGCAGCAACAGCACGTCCGCACCCCACACCACCGCGCTGCGCTCGTCGGTGAGCGAGACGGCGATGTCACTGCGCATCAGTCCTGCCAGCACATCGGCGCCCTCAGGACCCAGTTGCCGCCGCGTCCCGGCCTCGCCGGCGGGAACGTGAGCCACCGTCAGAACGACCCGTCCACTGCCCTGCAGCTCCCGCACCACGTCGGCCAACGGCCGTCCGGCGCCCACGAGTTCGTCGGCCAGCGCACCGAAGTCACCGAGCGTGCCGTCGTCCTGAACCACGACGTACAGCCCCGCCCGGCGGGCCGCGTCCAGCGCGGCCTCGGCCAGCGGGTCGATCTCCCAGCCGACGAGGACGGAGCCGATGTCTCTGCCGCGATCGGACGCAATCATCAAACCGGTCTCGGCGAACCGGCCCTGGTCGGGTACCGGCCGCAAGTCGAGTTCCCCACCCGTCTGCAACGCCGCCGTCGCGGCCTGCCACAACGTGTCGTGTTCCCAGTCGGGAACGTTCGTGTTCACATCGAGCACCGTCCGCCGGGTGCTTCGCAGAGCCTCCGGGTGCAGCACCACGGTGTCGACCAGCTCCAGCTGCCTCAGCCGGTCGAGGTTGCGCACCAGGACACCTTCCCGGGCCAGCTCGGTGTACACGGTGGCGGCGAAGACCGCCGGGCCGTAGCGGGCAGCCTTCGGGTTCCCGGCCAGCAGCGCCTCCGCCGCCTCCTGCATATCTCGGGTGACCAGCAATGCTGCGGCCGCACCGGATGCGGTTCCGGTGACCGCCTGCTCCCGGAACCATTCGCCCGGATACCGACGCAGCGCCGGGCGGGCAGCCTGCTGGTCGGCAAGGCTCAATCGCTCCGGCGCGCAGAGCGTGTCGTGCGCAGCGTCGAAGGCCGCCGCCCTGGCGACGGCCTCGGCCAACTGGCTCGCCCGCAGCGCGGCATCCAGTGCCAGAGCGGTGGGCGACTGCCCGATGGCTTGCACTGCGGCATTGGCCGCGGCCAACAGCAGATCGGTCGCCGACCGTCCCAGCCGGCGCCGCAGCATCCTCCGTATGCGCGGATCCTCGCGCAATAGCGTCACCCCGGCTGTGATCAGAGGCGGCGCACTCCGCAGCCGCACCGTCCGGGCGGCCAGCGCCGCGGTGACACCCATCGCGTCGCAGGCCAAGGCGAGCGCCCCGGAGCGGACGCCTCCGGTGTGACCGGGGTGGACGGCTTCGAGAACATCCTCGTCCGGACGTTCCAGCTTCTGCCCGGCCGCCAGCTCGGTCGCGCGATCCACCACCTGCTCGGTGACCGCGTCCTGCGTCATCTGCACGACCAGCCGGGCCAGCCCGCCATCCCAGTACGCGGCGAGGACGTCCGGACGTTTGGCCAGGGCGGTCGCCACCCGTCTGGCCGCCGTCTCCATGCTCCGCACCGTGGCCCCCGCGGCGGGCCGCAACGGCAGCTGCACCCGCGATCCGGCCCGCCAGTACCCCCGACTCGGCGTCGCCGCATTCACACCGACCCGGCCTACACGTACAGCGGTCGCGGAGACCGCCGCCTCTGCGCGCACAGCCGTGCGCACGCCAACATTCACCGCACTAGCGGCCACCCGGATCGGGGCACCAGCTGTCGGAAAAACCCGGCGAAACACTCCGGCCGGCGCCGCCAGCGCGAGGTCGAACCCCATCTCGGGCAGCCTGGTCAGCAGACCTGGGACCATCGCTCACCTCGCCGAGCCGCTAGCCGATTGTGGTCGAGGCCGACCGCGCGGGGGTGCGTCGCCAGGTTGACGGGTTTGGTCTCCGCTCTCCACCGTGGTCTTCTCTGCCACGGCTTTTTCGATGCTTGCCCCAACGCCGCCGAAGAGGACGGTTGCCTTTCCTCGCTCATGAACCAGTCACCTCACAGCCGAGACGTACCCGCCATCTCCACGACGAAACTGGATCCGGATCGATTCACCGCGGGCCGGTTGGACGCCGACCTGCGCCGGGTCGCGCGGTGTCGGGTCTTGTCCCAAGACGCCCCCTACAAATCCACCACCGCGTCAGCTGAGGAACTCAAACGCCCAGGGATGTCCGATGTTCAGCGGAGCACCTGCCAGTCGCAGCGCAGGCTGGGTGACCGTCTCCTCTGCCGGTTGGTTCAGCGACGCCTTCGTTCGTCATCGATCCAGCGCATAAGCGTACGCAAATAATTTGCTGGGACGCCCAGATTGGCGGGGAATCGAAACGAACCGAACCGCTGGGCTCGACGGCACCATGCGGCGACACCGGTGTGGCACAACGGTTCTGGCACTTCCTTGCCGGCGTAGGCGGCGGCCGACGAGTCACCGAGAATGCATGGATCGCGCAGTTCGTCGTACCGAGTCCCGCTCATGTGGGTGTGGGTGGCTCGGCGGCAGGGTGCATGACGGCGTGCCACCACGATTCGAGCCGACTCGGCTCCGGCCAGCGCACCACTCGCACATCGTCATCGGAACCGCTGGTGATGGCGGGTGCGGTCGTATGCCGCTTTCCTCGCCGGCGAACGAACCTGTCACCGCGTGGTTCGCGTGGGGTTGCTGTCATGGCGCACCTCCGAAATCCCTTGCCCGACGCCCGGTCTCACCGGGGCGGGCTGGATTCTCAACTCGCGGCGGCGGTGTACGCCGAGGTCGACCGCGCGCGAGCAATGCCACGAACGCCCAAGGGCAATGCCGAGGGGTCTGCGCCACCACAGAGGGGCCGACGCGCCAGAGTAGGCGTTCAAAGCCAACGGCAGGCTACGTTCGAGCCGGCCGATGATCCCCCGATGAGGGGTGAAGCTGGGCAGCCCGGACGCTGTGGGATGGGCGTCCGGGCCTGGGCCCGGACGATGGCCGCTTGCGCCGCGGCCGTCTCGCCTTCAATGTGAAACACCATCGCCGACAACACCATCCGCTACCTACTACGGATGCTCCGCCTGGTTACACCCGATGATCAGGTTTGGTGAGTCCGGTTGGCTGCCGTGCGCAAGGGCGTAGCGGGTGGCTTGCGGGGGTACTATTGATTCGGGTTCATAAAAAAGCCTGGTCACTCGCGGCTGTGCAGGGCGCTGACCGCAAACGGCTTTTAGCCTGCGCGCCCCGAAACCAGGTGATGGTGATTAATCACCAAACCGAACCTGTCCTCATGACCACCTCGGCCACGACCACGCTCGACAACACCCACGTCTGCACCGTCTGCGGCGAGATCGACGTGCTGACCGCCCCCACGTTCCAGCAGGCGCTGTGCGACAGTGTCGACATCGCCGAATCGACCCGCGTCGACATGAGGGCGGTGACGTTCTTCGGCGTGGCCGGCATCCGCGCCCTGCTCGCAGCCCGCGACTTCGCCGACCGGCGGCACTGCGCGATATACATCCAGGGCTCCTACTGCGTCACACGGATACTCGAAGCAGTAGGACTGGCAGCAGAATTCGATATCCGCGAAGAATGCCAACCGGCCGATGCCCGACAACGATGATCGCCGGTCACCGCCCGTTCGACCATCTACCGGCCTTGCACGTACGGCCCGCCTGCGCGGTTGGGCATCCCGGCCACGAGCCAGCGATTGACGGGCCCCTCAGCGGGTAGCCGACCGATGTCGGAGTCCATTCGGCCCCAAGCCGAAAACACCCGATATAGCGTGTTGCCCGCCCGCCCTGTCCGGACCTGCGCGCTCGACGCACACGCCGGGGGCGGGCAACACCCACCGACAATCAATTCGCGGGGTTTCCGCGCTCCTCGGTCGTTCGAAAAAAGGAAAACGATCATCTGACGAATCCGAACACCTTCTCGCCTTTCTGACTTCTACAGCAACCCAGTGGCGGTTGGCCACCGAAAGCATGCGGCCGGTGAAGTGACCGTTCGACGGCTGGCGGCGTCATCACGTCGAGGACGAGGAATCTCGTCCCGACACGGGTGGCTTCGGCGATGGCCCGGACGCGAGGCCGGGCGGGAGGTGATGCATGGATGCCGCTGATACGACCAGGTCGATATCGGGTGAGGACTGAGTCATATCCCTCCGCCTCGTGCCGATACGAAGAGCTGCCCGCCGGACCGGGGAATTTCAGAATTTGTCCGGGAACCGGGTGATGATGCCCTGGTTGAGGACGTCGGCTACATCCATCATGTGCGCCTTGGCCACGCCGAACTTGGCGGTCGCGTCGCTGTAGTTGCCGCCGATGACGTCGACGCCCGAACAGTTCGTCGCGGCGCTCACCGACTTCAGGCCCGGCCGCTGGCAGTTGTCCGGCCACAGCGACGGCACGACCTGACGGTGCACGAACAAGGAAACAGTCAGGCCGACGTCACAGAAGGATCGCACGGGAGTGGGGCTGCGCATCGAGCGTGCCGGGATGAGCCAAGCTCCGCCGAACACGAAACTGTAGGCCTTCCAGGCTGAGGTGGAGGGACCGCCAGGCCACCCGAATGATCGAGCCGACCCTCCCCGGATCCGGGTGCGGCGCCACGAGGGCGCGCGGTCGGTCTATGCGCGACGTCGCGATGGCTACGCGCGGTGCTGGACCCATCGTCGGATCGGCCGATCGTCTACCCTACCTGCGGTGTTGCGGTAGCCGGGTCGGCCAGCGCGTCGACCAGGGGTGCCAGTCGTTGCAGTTCTTCCAGGTGGGTGGCGGTGAGCCGGGCCAGGGTTTGCTT